>NZ_JAGGMR010000001.1:7574259-7948519 GCF_017875645.1 Nocardia goodfellowii
CGGCGTCCGGCTGGCTCGCCGAGCACCCGGAGCGGGCGTGGATCACCCGCCGGTACCTGGCGCGACGGCAGTCGCTGGTGCGGACCGCGCTGGCCCGGCTGGCGGAGCTGGACGACGTCGATCCGGAGCAGTTGGACGCGGTGGAGGACACCGGCGATGCCGAGACGGCGCAGCAGGACGCGCACGCCGCCACGCGCGAAACGGAGAATCTCGCGTCAACCGAAACCGAGGCGCGCACGCCGTCGTTGGCCGTGGCGCGGCGGGCGGCGGTACGGGCCGCACTAGGCGAAGAAGGGGCGCGCCGCGTGCTCGACCTCGGCTGCGGTGAGGGTGTACTTCTGCGAGAGCTGTTGTCGGACAATATGTTCACCGAGATCGTCGGCGTCGACGTGTCCATGCGCGCGCTCAATATCGCCAAACGGCGCTTGCGGCTGGACCGCATGCCGGAGCGGACGGCGCAACGGCTGACGTTGCTTCAGGGTGCGCTCACCTACACCGACGAACGCCTGCGCGGCTATGACGCCGCGGTGCTGATGGAGGTGATCGAGCACGTCGATCCACCACGGCTCGGCGCGCTCGAGCATGCCGTATTCGGTTCCGCCGCCCCGGCTTCCGTGCTGGTCACCACGCCGAACGCGGAGATCAACGTCCGATTCGAGGGCCTCGCGCCGGGCGAATTCCGGCACGACGATCACCGATTCGAATGGACCCGTGCGGAATTCGCCGCCTGGGCCGCGGGTGTCGCGGCACGCTACGGCTATGCCGTGCGCTACGTCCCGATCGGCACTCCCGACCCGGAATTCGGACCGCCCACCCAAATGGCGGTTTTCACCAAGCCGACGCACAACGACGAGAAAGGAGCCGCGTGATGACTTCGGCCATTCCCCTGGGCATCCCGGAGCTTTCGCTCGTCGTGCTCATCGGTAGTACCGGTTCGGGCAAGTCCACCTTCGCGCGCAAGCACTTCCGCGCCACCGCGATCGTGTCGTCGGACGCCTGCCGCGGCATCGTCAGCGACGACGAGAACGATCAGTCGGCGACCCCGGAAGCGTTCGCGCTGCTGCACCACATCGCGGGTGTGCGGTTGCGGCGCGGGCTGCGCACCGTCGTCGATGCCACCAATGTGCAGCCGAAGGCCCGGCAGGAACTGGTCGCGGTCGCTCGGGCGCACGATGTGCTGCCGGTGGCGATCGTGCTCGATGTGCCCGATTCGGTGTGCCTCGACCGTAATTCGGCCCGCCCGGATCGCGCCCACCTCGGCGCACACGTCGTGACCCGGCAGCAGCGCGAGCTCCGGCGCGGTCTGCGCGGTCTGGAGCGGGAGGGCTTCCGCAAGGTCTACGTGCTGCGGGGCGTCGAGGAGATCGATGCGGCGACCATCGCCGACGAGAAGGCGTGGAACGACAAGCGCGAACTCACCGGGCCGTTCGATGTCATCGGTGACGTGCACGGCTGCCGCGCGGAGCTGGAAACCCTGCTGGGTGTCCTCGGCTACGAAGTGGAACGCGACGAGTCGGGCCGCGCCGTCAACGCCCGGCACCCGGCCGGACGCACCGCCGTATTCGTCGGTGACCTGGTCGATCGCGGCCCGGACACCCCGGGCGTCCTGCGTTTGGTGATGGGCATGGTCGCCGCGGGGACCGCCCTGTGCGTCACCGGCAATCACGAGTACAAGCTGGTCCGCGCGCTCAGCGGCAAGAAGGTCAATCCAGCCCACGGCCTGGCCGAATCCCTGGCCCAGCTCGATGCCGAGGACGAGGACTTCCGTAAGTCGGTGCTCGACTTCTGCCGCGGCCTGATCAGCCATTACGTCCTCGACGGCGGCAATCTCGTCGTCGCGCACGCGGGTCTGAAGGAGGAATACCACGGCCGCGCCTCCGGCCGAGTCCGGTCTTTCTGCATGTATGGCGAAACCACCGGTGAGACAGACGAATTCGGCCTACCGGTGCGCTACCCGTGGGCCGCGGACTATCGCGGCCGCGCCACCGTCCTCTACGGTCACACTCCGATGGCCGAACTGCACTGGGTCAACAACACCCTGTGCCTGGACACCGGCGTGGTCTTCGGCGGGCGGCTCTCCGCTCTGCGCTACCCGGAGCGCGAGCCGGTTTCCGTTCCGGCGGAGCAGGTTTGGTACGCCCCGGTGCGTCCGCTGGAGGCCACCACCATCGCCACCCCGGCGGGGGTGGTGCACCGCGACCCGGGCGTCCTCGACCTCGACGACGTCGTCGGCCGCCGTGTCGTCGAAACCCGGCACCACGGCCGGGTCGGGGTCCAGGAGGAGAACGCCGGCGCCGCACTGGAAGTCATGAGCCGCTTCGCCCTGGATCCACGCTGGCTGGTCTACCTGCCGCCGACCATGTCACCCTGCGCGACCTCGACACTGGCGGGCTACCTCGAACACCCGGCCGAGGCGTTCGCCTATTACCGCTCCGAGGGCGTCGATCGCGTGCTGTGCGAGGAGAAGCACATGGGCTCGCGCGCCATCGTCGTGCTCACCCGCTCGGCCGAGGCGGCCCGGGCCCGCTTCGGCGTCGAGGACGGCCGGACCGGTGTGCTCTACACCCGCACCGGACGTCCGTTCTTCGACGACATCGCGCAGTCCGAAGCGCTGCTCGCCCGGGTGCGCGACGCCGCCGAATCAGCGGGCCTGTTCGAGGAATTGAACACCGACTGGCTGATCTTGGATACCGAACTGATGCCGTGGTCGGCCAAGGCCATCGGCCTGCTGCGCAGCCAGTACGCGGCAGTGGGGGCGGCAGCCCGCGCTTCGCTCGGCACAGCGTCCTCGATTCTCGCCGCGGCGGCGGAACGCGGCCTCGACGTCGCCGATCTCGCGGCTCGCACCGCCGCCCGCCACACCGACGCGAAGGCCTTCAGCACCGCCTACGGCCGCTACTGCTGGCCGGTCGACGGCCTCGACGGCATCCGCCTCGCCCCGTTCCAGATCCTGGCGGCCGAAGGCGCCAATTACGCCACGCGCGACCACGATTGGCACCTGAGCCGGATCGACCGCTTGGTCGCCGCGGACAGCGAACTGTTCACCGCCACCGGTCGAGTGATCGTCGACCTGACCCAGCCCGACGGCGAACGCGCCGCCACGGCATGGTGGACGGAGCTGACCGAGGCCGGTGGCGAAGGCATGGTCGTCAAACCGGTCGAGTCGCTCGTTCGCGGCGCTCCGGGCAAGAAGTCCGGCGCGGCGGCGACCGTCGAATCGGGCACCGACGATGGGGCTTCCGCTTCGCGCGAGGCAGCACACGTCGGCCGGCTCGTCCAGCCGGGCGTGAAATGCCGTGGCCAGGAATACCTCCGGATCATCTATGGCCCGGAGTATCTCCACGACGCCAATCTGGCCCGGCTCCGTAACCGTGGACTGGGCCGCAAACGCTCGATGGCCTTGCGCGAGTACGCCCTGGGTTTGGAATCCCTGGACCGCTTCGTCGCGGGCGAACCGCTCTGGCGCGTCCACGAGGCCGTCTTCGCGGTGCTCGCGCTGGAGTCCGAGCCGGTCGACCCGCGCTTGTGACCGCGCGACCGCCGCGGCCTACGCGGCGGCGCGGAACGCGGTGGGGCTCATGCCCCGATAGCGTTTGAAGGCCGCGCTGAACCCGAATGGGTCAGCGTAGCCGACGGACTTCGCCACCTGGGCGACGGTGAGGTCGGTGGTGGCGAGAAGTTCTTCGGCTTCGTCCATGCGGTAGTCGGTCAGGTAGGACAGGGGCGGCCGGCCCATCAGGTCGGTGAAGCGTTTGGCGAACAAGGCCCGGGAGACGCCCGCCTCGGCGGCCAGGGTTGCCACCGACCACGGCCGAGCGGGATTGCCGTGCATGGCGTTCAGGGCCGGCGCGAGCACCGGGTCGGCCAGACCGCGGTACCAGCTGGGCGCGGCGGCGCCGGCCCGGTCGAACCAGGTGCGCAGGGTGCAGACCAGGGCCCAGTCGAGCAGGCGGTCCATGAGCGCTTGGGACCCCGCGACGTGGGTGGCGGAATCGATCGCGGCCTTCTCCAGCCACTCGCAGGTATCGACATCCTCCTGGACCACCAGCGCCGGTGGCAGGGCGCGCAGCAGCCGCTCGTGCCGGCGGCCCGCGGCACGGTACGCCCCGACGATGAGAGCCGTTTCGGAATCGCCTTCGCTCCAGCAGATTCCACTGAGTTCGTCGGCCGACTTATCGGGATCCGGTGCGAAGCAGGCTATCTCGTACTCGCACAGCGGGCGATTCTGCGCATCGGGATCGTCGACCAGAGCGAAGGGTTCGGTCGCGCGGACCACCGCGGTGTCGCCCTTGCCGACGCGCGTCCGGGTGCCGTCGGCCAAGACCAGCGTCCCGCCGCCGCGCAGCACGGAGATCATGGTCAGCGGGGCGCGCTCGGCGAAACGAATGGTCCAGGGCGCCTCCAGGCGCGCGTTGCTGACCACCGAACCTTCGGCGCGGATGCCGTTCAGAAGTGCACTCACCGGATCCATGCCACGATCGTAGACGAACTCCTATCCATCGGAGCGTTTCTCCTATGGATCGTCTACTTGATCGGCGGTCTACTGGAAACCTCGCACCTCGAGAGAACGACTCAGTAGATCAGGAGACATCGTGCAGAACCGCACCGCACTCGTCGTCGTCGCCCACCATCGCACCGATTCGCTCACCGCGCACACGGCCCGCCGCACCACGCAGCGGCTGGAGGCGGCCGGCTTTCGCGTCGACTATATGGATCTGCATGCCGAGGGCTTCGACCCGCGCATGAACCTCGAAGACCAGCCCGAGTTCGGCAACCGCGAGAAGCCGTATTCCGCCGAGGCGCAGGCACATATGCGGCGGATCCTGGACGCCGACATCGTGGTCGCGGTCTTCCCGGTCTACTGGCAGAGCGTGCCCGCCATCATGAAGGGCTGGATCGATCGGGTCTGGAATTACGGGTTCGCCTACGGCCGCAGCAAACCGCGTCTGGCGGGCAAGCGCATGTTGTGGCTCGGACTCGCGGGCATCGCCGGGGACGACGCCTTCCTGCCCGACATGCAAGCGACCATGGAGGCCCATCTCAGCGCCGGCATCGCCTACTACTGCGGTTTCGCCCACTCCCGCGTCGGACTGCTGCCGGATGCCGAGGAACGTCCGCAGCGCCTCGACGCCGAGGGCAATCTGTCCATCGGTGACGCCGTCACGGGGGCCGAGCGGATCGCCTACTACGAGGAATTCGACCGCAAGGCAGCGGACTACCTGACGGAGTTCCTGGCCACCGAAGCGGTCCCGGTCTGAGCGTCAGCCGATCGCCGCGAGGCGCTTGAGCTGGGTGGCCAGGGTCTGATCGGTGACCGGAGCCAGCGTGAGATCGGTGCTGGTGGTGAGGAGATAGCGGCCGTCACCGGTGAAGTCGAGCCACGTGCGGTGGCGCGTGGGCGGGGACATCGGATCCTCGGGCGCGACGGTGACGGTGATGAAACCGCGCGCGTCGATCGGACGGTGCAGAGTGTGCCGCAATGTGGCGGCGCGACGCGCGGTTTCGGTGTGCTGCCAGTGATTCGGGTCGTCGTAGAGGACGGCTTCCCGCGGTTCGCGCATGGCGGCCAGCCGGCCCGAGGGCGCGGTGCCGATGGCCGTTACCAGGTGGTGGGGGACATTGCGGGCGTGACAGGCGATGACCGTGACATCGCACGGGCCCGCGATCAGCACCGTCCCCCACACCAGGTGGGTGGCGCCGAACGCGAGGATGGTCTCCTCGGATTGCCCGTCGGGGGTGAAGCGGTCACCGGAGACCGTGATGGTGGTGGCGTCGGAGCGGGCGCACAGGGTGAGCGCGCCGGTCAGATCCGGATCGGCGTTGCGTGCGAAGCGCTCCGCGAGTTTCAGTTTGTCCCAGTCGTTTTCGCTACGCACCGTGCCGCGATGCGCCATGTTGATCGGGTACGGCCGGCGATCCAGGCCGGTCTCCACCGACCACACGTAGGTGAACTCGTCCGGGCTGAATTCCCATCTCACGGAGCGCACTCTCTTCCGCCTGGGCCGAAGGCGGGCACCGCGTCACCCGAGGCCACCAGCGTCGAGTTGTACAGGAACGTGAGCGCGTCCTGCGCGTCGGCGAGCGCGTCGGCCGCGGCGATGTCATGCGCCATCTTCCGCGGCCCGCCCTCGACCACCTCCACGACGGGATCAGGGTGCGGCACATAGGGTTCCGGCAGTTTCGGAATGGCGTCGCGCACTTTCTGCGCGGCCGCGGCGTTCGCTTCCATCAGTCGTTGCACCTCGGCGCAGACCTGCTGGGCGTCGGTACCGGCCCGGACGAACGCCTCGGTTGACTCCCGCGCCGCGGTGGCGGCTCGACCCTCCCACTCCCCGAATTCGCGGCGCACCGCGGCCGCGAAGGTCTCGAACGACTCGGCCAGAGTCTGCGCCGCCGTTCGCCAGCCATCGGCCGTGCGACCGAGTGCGACCGGGTCCAGCGCCTCGTGCACCAGGTCCCAGATCTCCTGGTGGGTGTAGGCGTCGAAGGATTCACGATCGGGAACATAAGCCGGATCGGTCCCCGCCGCACCCGGACCGTTGTCGGTCATCGTGTGCCCTCCAGTTGCTCGTCCACCGCTCGCAGCGCCGCGCGAGAGGCGACATCGGCCTGCTCCAGCAGCTGCCCGGCGGTCGAATACCCGGCTCGCAGGCGCAGTGCAGCCGCTTCGAGACCGGCGAGCGTCGCGCGGTACTCGTTCCCCTTGCCCCCGAACCCCCGGGCCAATGCGTGGCCGGAGGGTAGCTCCGGAAAGCCTTGCACCTCAATAATTTCCGCGCACTCCGCGCGCGCTTGCCGTAGTTCTGCCACCAGCGCGTCACAGGCTGCCCCGAGCCGTCGCGCGGCATCCGCCGGCATCCGGAACCCGCCGCTCGCGGCCGCGTCGAGCAACCCGCGCCCCTCGTCCGATCGCACCAGGTCTGCCCCCTCGATCTAGGCCTGCACCACTGTCATCGAGCCCCGGCAGCCTATCAGCGGGCGCGATTACGGCACGGATTAACCCAGGCGGTGGTAGCAAAATCCAATCACACAGGGCGGCGGTTGTATTCGTTCACGGCCGTGGGCGTGAACGAAATATGACGTACCGGCCGAGGGCCGCTCAGCTGGGAGTTCCGGCGGCGCGCAAGTGCGCGGCGCGCAGGGTGAGGTAGTCCCGTTCGGGAGTACTGGTGGTGCGGGCGGCCGCCGACAGGTACGCGGTGATCGCCGCGGCATGCTCGCCCGCCATTTCCCGCAGATGCCCGCGCACGGCGGCGAGGCGGTGGTTGCCGGAGAGCTGGTCTTCGAGCGTGTCCGCCAAAGCCAGTCCGGCGGAGGGACCCTCGACCATGGCCAGGGCGACCGCACGGTTCAGCGTCACCATCGGATTCGGGGCCAGGCGTTCGAAAATGTTGTACAACGCCAGGATCTGCTTCCAGTCGGTCTCCTCGGCGCGCAATGCCTTGGCGTGCACAGCGGCGATCGCGGCCTGGATTTGATACGGGCCCGAAAGCCCTTGCGCGAGCGTGCTTGTCGTGAGTCGCACACCCTCCGCGATCAACCTGCGGTCCCACACGCCACGGTCCTGCTCGGCGAGCGGGATCAGTTGACCGTGCGCACCGGTGCGAGCCGCGCGGCGGGCATCGGTGAGCAGCATGAGTGCGAGCAGCCCGGTGACCTCGGCGTCCTCGGGCAGCAACGCGTGGATCGAGCGGGTCAGGCGGATGGCTTCGCCCGACAGATCGGTGCGCTGGAGTTCGGCGCCGGCGGTCGTGGTGTGCCCCTCGGTGAAGATCAGGTACAGCACGTGCAGGACCGGACCGAGCCGGCTGCGCCATTCGGCGTCGCCGGGTCGGGCGAACGGACGGTCCACCGTGGACAGCTTCTTCTTGGCGCGGGTAATCCGTTGCGCCATGGTCGCTTCCGGAAGCAGGAAGGCGCTGGCGATCTCACCGGTGGTGAGGCCGCCGACCGCGCGCAACGTCAGGGCGATGGCGGCGGCGTCCGACAGCGCCGGATGACAGCACAGAAAATACATGGCGAGCGTGTCATCCCGGTCCACGGCCTCCGCGTCGACCACCTCGCGATCGAAAACCGTTGTCTCCCTGCGCCGCCGGGCCACCTCGGCACGGACGACATCGGTCATCCGGCGCTGCGCGACCTGAATCAGCCAACCGCGCGGATTGTCCGGCAGACCATCCTCGGGCCACTGCGTCGCCGCGGCCAGCAGCGCCTCCTGCACCGCGTCCTCGGCGCTGTCGAAATCGCCGAAGCGGCGCACCAGCGTGCCGAGGACCTGCGGCGCCAGTTCGCGCAGTAGGTCCTCGGCGGTTCTGGAGAGAGCTTTCGGCACGGTGCGCTAGTGGCTGTTCGCCGGAGCGCTCATCAGCGCGCGCACCTCGATGTACTCACCGACCGGCTTGCCACCGGGACCGGGACCGGCCGAAGCCCGCGCCGCGATCTCCAGCGCCCGCTCCGGGCTGTCTACGTCCACCAGCCAGTATCCGGCCAGGAATTCCTTGGTTTCCGGAAAGGGCCCGTCGGTGACCACCGGCGCCGAACGTCCGTCGGAGCAGACGATGCGCGCCTCCTCCGGCCCGGCCAGCCCCTGGGCATCGACGAGCTCACCGGACTTGGCCAGCTCCTCGCCGAGCGCACGCTGGAATTCGATGTGCGCGACGATGTCCTCGGGCGCCCACTCGCCGATCGGGGTGTGGCAGTAGGCGGTTTCGCGGTAGGTCTTGAGCAGCATGTACTTCATGGTTCGGCTCCTTGCCGTTCGGTGCGCCCGTCCGGCGCTCTCGAAGGTAGGTCGGAGCCATCGCGCCGCTCTCGACCCATTTTCTACAAAGTGACCCAGATCACAAGTCGACAGAAGTATCGGCGAGGCGAGTGAGGTCGACCGGAGCCCCGGTGGTGATGAGCTCCTTGATCCGATCGGTCACATCCCAGACGTTGACGTTCATGCCCGCCAGTACCCGGTCCTGCGGATCGAGCCAGAAGGCGACGAACTCGCGCGCGGCCTGATCACCGCGCACCACCACACGCTGGTACTCCCCCGGCGACGCGTAACCGGTGTACTCCATACCGACGTCGTACTGATCGGTGAAAAAGTAGGGCAGCCGGTCGTATTCGGCGGGCTTGCCGAGCATGGTGACGGCCGCGACGGCAGGCTGGTTCAGCGCGGTCGCCCAGTGCTCCACCCGGATTCGGCGACGCAGGCGGGGATGGTCGTGGGCCGCGATATCCCCGACGGCGACGATGTCGGGATCACTGGTGGTCAGGCCCGCGTCGACGAGCACGCCGTTGTCGACGTCGAGGCCCGCCTCTCGGGCCAGCTCGATATTCGGGGTCGCGCCGACGGCGACGAGCACCGCGTCGGCGGCGACGGCGCCTCCGTCCGCGAGCCGGAGGCCGGAGGCGTCGATTCCGGCCACTTCGGTGTCCAATCGCAGGTCGACACCGTTGTCCCGGTGCAGCTTGGCGAAGAACTCCCCCATCTCGGGCCCGAGCGCACCGAGCAGCGGTAGCTTCGCGGACTCCACGATGGTCACCTCCACCCCGGCCGACCGGGCCGCGGCGGCGACTTCCAGGCCGATCCAGCCCGCGCCGATAATGGCCAGCCGCCCGATCTTCGGGGTGCCGCTGAACAGCTTCAGCAGCGTGTCGGAGTCCTCGATGGTGCGCAGCTGATGGACGTTGGGCCCGTCCGCGCCGGGCAGCTCGAGGCGGCGCGGCGCGGAGCCGGTGGCCAGCGCCAGCTTGTCGTAGGCGAGCGTCGAATCATCGGGCAGCGTCACGGTTTTCGCGGCGCGGTCGATCGCTCGCACCGCGGTGCCGAGCCGGACCTCGATGCGATGATCGCGATACCACTGCCCCGGCGCGGCGACGAAGTCGTCGAAATTCTTCTTCCCGAACAGATGATCCTTGGACAGCGGTGGTCGCTCGTAGGGCAGATGCTCCTCGGCGCCGATCAGCGTGACCTGACCCTCGAAGTCGTTGGCGCGCAATGCTTCCGCCAGCTTGGCGGCGGCCAGGCCACCGCCCACGATGACGAAATGACGTTCCGAGGTCATGGCGGACTCCTTGCCGTGGGTGAACCGGGACTCCAGGCCCAACCCTACTGGCGGCGAACCCGCGAAACCGGCGATCCGGGGAACGAATCGGGGGGTCCCGTGGTTTATGTCCGGTAACGGCCTTGTCGCGCGTGGTCGCGGCTGCCGAACCCCCGATCGAGAGGACAGACCCGTGACCGATACGGCCGAGAAGAATGTCGCCGACTTCTGGTTCGACCCGCTGTGCCCGTGGTGCTGGATCACCTCGCGCTGGATCCTGGAGGTCGAGAAGGTCCGCGATATCGAGGCCCACTTCCACGTGATGAGCCTGTCGGTCCTCAACGAGGACCGCGCGGACCTGCCCGAGCAGTACCGGGAACTGATGGCCAGCGGCTGGGGCCCGGTCCGGGTCGCCATCGCCGCCGCGCAGGAGCACGGCGACAAGATCCTGGCGCCGCTCTACACCGCGCTGGGCACCCGCATCCACGACCGCCGGGCCGACTACGAACGCGCCACCACCGCGGAAACCCTGTCGGTGATCATCACCGACGCGCTGGCCGAGGTCGGCCTGCCCGCCGAGCTGGCCCGAGCCGCCACGAGCACCGACTACGACGCCGCACTGCGCGCGAGCCACCACGCCGGAATGGACAAGGTCGGCAAGGATGTCGGCACGCCGACCATCCATGTCAACGGTGTCGCGTTCTTCGGACCGGTGCTGTCACGGATCCCGCGCGGCGAGGACGCCGGCAAGGTGTGGGACGGCGTGGTGGCGCTCGCGTCCTACCCGCACTTCTTCGAACTGAAGCGCACCCGCACCGAAGAGCCGGTCTTCGACTGAGGTCGCTACGGCACAGGTTTCGGCGGTTGCGCCGGAACCTGGCCGTACGGTGTCGCGGCACCCACCGGCGGTGGCGTCTCCGGTCGCATGAAGAGCTTGCCGTGCCGGTTGCGGTCGCGTAGCGCCCACATCCGCCAGGTCAGCACCGGATGGCTGGACATGGCGTTGTACACCCAGACGAAGAAGCCCTTCTCGACCCCGGCCCGATTGGCCATTTCGTCATAGGCGACCAATGTATTGAGGTATTTGCCCGCCGCGAGCGTGCCCATCGCGGCGGGCGTGCCCGAATAGCGGAAGCAGACGCCGTGGTTGTCGGCGGTGTATTCCTGCGCGCGCAGCAGCGCCGGGCCCAGGATCGGCAGGAACGGCGCCAGATACATACCGAGCATTCGCCAGTACGATGCGTGCCCGGCCGCGATGTGCCCGACCTCGTGACCGATGATGAACGCGAGCGCGTCGGGTTCGCGTGCCGCGCCGCCGATTTCGAACAGGTCGCTGTGGACGGCGACGAACCGCCGGAAGCCGTGACCGGAGGCGAACGCGTTGATCTGGCCGTTGCCGAGCACGACATAGGCGTCGGGCACCGTCGGCATCCCGAAGCGGGCGGCCGCCTCGACCACCATCTGATAACCCTCGGGGAACTGAGTCGGCGACATCTTCACGCCGTTGACCCGCAATCGGGCATAGAGGGTGCCGCGGCCGAACCACACCAGCAGCGGAGCCGCCAGCAGGAAGAGGGCGTAGTCGTAGATCGTGCCGGTCAAGGTGACCAGCACGGCGGCCAGGAAGATCAGCGCCGAGATCAGCACCACGACGACCAGTAGTCCGATCTCCCAGCTGTGCCGGGCGGGCATGCCATAGGGCGACAGACCGCGCGGCAGGTGCTGCGGCGGCGTCGGCGGCGGGCCGTAGCCGTACGGCGCGGGGTAGCCGCCTGTCGGATAAGGGCCGTAGGCCGTCGGCCCGCCGACCGGTTCGCGTGCGCCTTCCTGGGCATACGGTTCCGGATTCGACGGTGGATCCTGCGACTGCATATTTCGACCGTACCGTTCCGCGAGCTGTGGTCCGGACCCGCTTTGCGAGGCAGTCCCCTGTCGCGGACGCCGCTGACCGGCCTGACAGAATCGCTGCCATGCGCGTATACCTGGGTGCCGACCATGCCGGTTTCGAACTGAAGAATCACGTCAAGGCCCATCTGGAGCAGTCGGGTCACGAGGTTGTCGACTGTGGCGCCCTCGAATACGACGCCCTCGACGACTACCCCGCCTTCTGCATCGAGGCGGCGCGGCGCACCGTCGCCGACCCGGGCAGCCTGGGCCTGGTGTTCGGCGGCAGCGGCAACGGCGAGCAGATCGCCGCCAACAAGGTGCCCGGCGCTCGCTGCGCGCTTGCCTGGAGTGTCGAAACCGCCCAGCTGGCCCGTCAGCACAACAACGCGCAACTGATCGGCGTCGGTGGCCGCATGCACTCCACCGAGGAGGCGCTCGCCATCGTCGACGCGTTCCTGGCGGCCGAATGGTCCGACGAAGAGCGCCATCAGCGCCGCATCGACATCCTCGCCGACTACGAGAAGACCGGTGCGGCCCCCGCGGTGCCCGCCTACTGAGCACAGTTCTACCGAGTGGGACATGACTGAAAGCGCGCCGCCGCTGTCATGTCCCATTTTCGTTGTCAGCTTCGAGAGGAACGGTTGTGCCCGAGGGACATACGCTGCATCGCCTGGCTCGGGCGCATCAGAAGGCGTTCGGCGGTGACGTGGTCCGGGTGTCGAGCCCGCAGGGCAAATTCGCGACCGGCGCGGCGCGGGTCGACGGGCAGGTGCTCGTCAAGGCCGAGGCGTGGGGAAAGCATCTGCTGCACCGCTACGAATCCGGGCTGATCGTGCACGTGCATCTCGGGCTGTACGGCGCGTTCACCGAAACGGCCGTGCCGATGGGTGAACCCGTGGGGCAGGTCCGGATGCGGATGGTCGGAGCCGCGCAGGGCACCGATCTGCGCGGGCCGACCGCGTGCGAGCTGTACACCGAGGCGGAGGTGACCGCGCTGACCGAGCGGCTCGGTCCCGACCCGCTCCGCCGTGGCGCCGACCCCGACCGGGCCTGGCAGCGAATCCATCGGTCCCGCAGGCCCATCGGCGCGTTGCTGATGGATCAGCGGGTGCTCGCCGGAGTCGGCAATGTCTACCGGGCCGAACTGCTGTTCCGGCATGGCATCTCACCGCACCGGCCCGGCACCTCGATGAATGCCGAAGAGTGGCAGGCCATGTGGACCGACCTGGTCGCGCTGATGAAGGTCGGCGTGCGGGTCGGCAAGATGGTCGTCGTCCGTCCCGAACACGACTACGGCGCACCCTCCTACGCGCCCAACCGGCCGCGCACCTACGTCTACCGCAGGCAGGGCGAGCCGTGCCGGTTGTGCGGGACGCCGGTCCTGCACGCTGTCATGGACGCGCGAAACCTCTTCTGGTGCCCCACCTGTCAGCCCGGGTGATCCCGGGCCCGTCACTTCGGTACCCCGCGCGGAGGCCGTTGGCCGCGCAGTCGCGAGACCACGCGGCCGCGCCTGAGTCAGCCCGCGACGGCGGCGTCGATCTCCGGTTCGTCGGACTCCGAGAACGCGAAGCGGCGCCCGCCCGCCGTCTTCGCCGAGTACATCGCTCGATCCGCACGGCGCAGCAGATCGGTGAAGTCGCAGGGCGTCCCCGGCGGGTTGTAGGCGGTGCCGACGCTGGCCGACACCGGGACCGGACCGGCCGAGGTCCAGACCGGGTCACGCAGGGCCGCCACGATCTGATGCGCGATGCCGGCGAGAGTGCCGAGATCGCGGTCGACCGCGAGCACGAACTCGTCGCCGCCGTACCGGCAGATGACAGTGTCCGGCGGGCAGACCTCACGCAGCCGGTTGGCCAGCTCCACCAGCACCTCGTCGCCGACCGCGTGGCCGTAGCCGTCGTTGATCTGCTTGAAGCGGTCCAGGTCGATCAAGAGCAGCCCGACCCGGCCGGCCGGGTCGGCGGCCATGCGGCGCACCCGGTCCTGCAGCAGGGTGCGGTTGGCCAGGTCGGTGAGTGCGTCGTGGGTGGCCTCGTGCCGCAGGCGGTGCTGCAGCGCCGCGATTTCCTGTACGCGCAGTGAGACTTTCGCCGAGAGCTTCTGCTCCTGCTGGACCAGCGCACGCTCCTGGAGCGCCTGGGCATAGCTGTCGATAGCCTGGCTGGCCACGAACGGCCATCGCGTGGCCACCAGCGACCCGGGTCTGCCCGCAGGGAAACCGAGCAGCCAGCGGCTGGCCTGGGCCAGCATTCGGGTGCGCTCGAACGGCGGTTCGGCCAGCCGGGCGCCCAGAGCCCGCGCGTCCAGCATCGGGAAGGGCTCCGATTCGGCCAGATCGAGCAGCCGATTGACGATGTCGATGAGAACCGGTTCCAGGTCCTTCATCGTGGTGTGCGAGCCCGGTTCGGCGCACACGGCCTGCGCCCAGGCGCGCGCCATCTGTCTGACGGGAGGAGACGATTCGGACATCGCACTCACCCGCCACGAATGGCATCGATAGCCCGGCGACATGCGCCCAGGCAGGAGCCGGCCGCACCTCGACTGCCACGCGGTTCGGTCCACCAAGCACGGCGCACGCTCACCGCCCCCTTTCCAGATACCCCCGTCCGGCAAAAAGGATCCTAGCAAGCCACCCGGCACCGAAAAATGACGTTTTACAACGAGTTTCCGTTGCCTCGCGAATGGCGATCGGATGTGTGATCGCTCCAGGCCGCCGAGCGTTACACCCAACTTTCGTTCGCTGGAGAGTCGCGGGCAGACACGCCGAGAGTGTGCGGGAACCGACACACGGACACCCCGGCCGGGGCGATTGGCATTTCCGCGGTGACATTCGGTACAGTCGTTGCGCACACGACATCTGGCGATCCCATCGATGTCGTATGCCTTGCGGGTGTAGTTCAATGGTAGAACCTCAGCCTTCCAAGCTGATGGTGCGGGTTCGATTCCCGTCACCCGCTCTTCACCGGGGGTTCATTCGTCCACGGCGCCCTCAGGGCCGTGGCTGACGGGGTGTAGCGCAGCTTGGTAGCGCATCCGCTTTGGGAGCGGAGGGTCGCAGGTTCAAATCCTGTCACCCCGACAAAATTTCGAGGGCTTCGGCCCAGGTCAGGGGCTTAACCGGCCTTTCTGCAATGTGGACGCAGGTACCGAAAGCCGCCGGTTTTGACCGCTGTTGACCGGCGTCTCTCGCACGTAGATCGCACAACCGTAGTCGGCAAATTCTCCTCCCCTTGCTTCCTCATACTGGCCATCCTGTGCTGAGGGAAGGGCAAGTCAAGGGTGGCCGTGGCCATCGCGTAGCGACGCGCAGCGCCCTTTACTCGCCCGCACTGCAGTCAGACACTCGGGGCCATAGGAGGAAGCGCGGGCTTCACTGCGCCCAAGGAGCGGTCCTCACTTGCAGTTGCGCTGCGGGCATTCATTCGTGTCGGCGCCGTCAGATACAGTGCAGCCCAACAGTCTCGCGGGCCCCGTCGTCAAGCAGCAGTTAGGACACGTAGTGAATCCTATGATCCCTGCCATGGCTGCGCTGGGTGCTGTAATCGCTGCTCTGGTCGGCGCTGTCTTGGGCGCAAGGCTCACCCAACGGCGCGAAGCGGACAATTGGAGCCGCGATCAGCGGCTTGCGGCCTACACGGCGCTGCTTGAGGCGGTTGAGGAGTGCAGTGAGGCGTTCACGTTGCTCGCATCCTCGCTCGACCTCTGGAGGTATGACTGGGACCGCATCAAGAGCAACAAACCCAAGGTCAGCAAGCTGCTAGGCGACTGGGATGCTGGCGGGGCGAAGGTTGATAAGGCTGTTACAGCAGCTGAACTCGTGGCAAGCAGCGAACTGCTGCCAACGGTAATAGTCACCCGGTTCGCTTACCACAGACAGTCGATTCTGCTGATGCAGTTCGACTACATGCAGCAAATCGATGCCGACGCGTGGAAGTCCGTCCAGAGTCAGACTTTTGACACTTTGAACAAGTTGCGGGCAGCATTCCGTCATGACATACAGCGAACCCTGAACCCCGAGACGGCCTGGGCGTCTATGGCGCGGTCCTCGGGACGCCGAGGCAAGGCTCTGCTGCAACGACTGCGCCACAGTGTCTCGCGTGCGACGAGTGGCGAGTTGGCGCCGAGCCATCAGCAGTGATGCGCGCATGTCTAGTACCGAGATGCCCGCGACGGGAGAGGAATTGCGTCGCGGGCATCGTCGTGTCCCGGGCCTGGGAACCGTCGCCGTTGACGGACCCGCTGTCCGGCGTCGTTGCAGGTGCCGGAGGTTCAACTGTAGTCGTCCGGTATCGGCTTCCATGGCGGCCGGCCCAGTAGGTAGCGATGCAGGCTCCGCAGATCATGTCGACCTTGTCGTGTGGTGCGTTCCAGGGGAGGAATTCGCGGCAGTGGTCACATCGCTTCGGGGTGATGAGATTAGTGGCCACGATGAGGTTTCTCGCCGCTCGGTTGGTCTGGCGGAGGACGGCACGATCACGAATGTGCTGGGTGTCCAGGGTGGGTTTGTCCCATCACGCAGTGACGCGTATCGCCCTAGATTCCCAGCTCAGGCGTGATAGTCCTCGATCAGTCAGACCGGACCGAGTGGAGTGGAACCTAGCTGCCGCCGACATGCCCGCGGTGACTTCTCCGGATGCTCGGGTTCCTGGGACGTGAGCACAGCCGGTTGACCGGGCTGGGTGCCAGCGCAGGCGTGGTTGGCCGCGGGAGGTAAGTCCGGTAGAACAGACCAAGTGCCCACACTTCCCGGCTCAGTGCCAGCAGTGGACGGCAGCCACCCGCGTTCCGCCATGTTGGGGCCTCCTGCTCGGGCATGAGTTGTCGATCGTTCGCTGAGCGGCCTGCGGCCAGCCCTAGTAAAGGCATTCGCGAATCATCACATGCCGCGTCATCTCGAAAAGCTAGCCCGCGCCATGGCCGACGAACGACACCTCTTCATACCCGTGCATCTGAGCGCGTTGCCGTTCTCCGTAGTCGACGGATTGATGACGAGCGAGTCGGTGCCACCCGACCCACCGCCGCTGCCGGAAGAGATCACTCATCTGTGGCTGGCACCGCCATTTTCGCGCCGGGTACTGCTGTGGGACGGCTTCACGTGGACCAACCACTTACCGTACGACAACTGACCGAACTCGACTATCAAGCCTCGACCAAGAGAGCATCCGAGTATCGGTTACTGCGATGTGTCACGGGCTTTCAGCTCGGTCATGATGAGTGCGCGAGCAGCCTCCCCGGTGACTGACTGGCCAGCAAGCGCTTTGAAAGCGCGCCCGTAGAGAGCGATCTCTCGCGGCTGGGTAATGGTCATCTCAGCGGTAACCGTTTCGACCATGACAAGACGGTTGTCGAACATGATGAAGTTTGAGATGGGTACGTCGTAGCGGGTTCTCGCAGGGACAATGCCTAGTGTCACCTGTGGCATGGACGCGACAGCAAGGAGCCTGTCGAGCTGGCCGATCATGGTGTGATCGCTTCCGACCGTGGTGTGCAGCGCCTGTTCGGCTATGACGAAGTGGAACGCGTGGTTGCGACGGTACAAAACCTGTTGGCGCTCCATGCGTTTCGAGACACCCTGTTCCAGGTCGTTGGCGGTCTTGTAGAAGTTGATGACGCTTCGCAGGATCTCTTCGGCGTACTCCGCAGTTTGCAGCAGCCCCGGGATCAGGAACGGCTCAAACCAGCGCATGAACTCGGTTTCGGTCTCCAGCTTGACCGATACCTGTTGGCGTCGCTTAGTGCCAGTGCCGAGCACGCGCCGCCATTCCAAGTAGGCGGCTTCGATGTTGCGCACCGTCGCAATGAGGTCCGGAATCTGCGAGGCAGCGTCGGTAAGGGCACACCAGGTGCGTATGTCGGCGTCGGAGGGCGTCTGCTTCCCGTACTCGATTTTCGGGACCTTGGTTTGGTGCCATCCAGCTTGCCGGGCAAGCTCGGTACCCGATAGGCCAGCGTCAAGGCGAAGCTCCCGGAGCCTTTGCCCGAGAGCTTCTTTTGCCTGGTGAAGCGAGCTGGTCACTGGTCGCTGTACTCCAGGAGCGGAACGGCCAGGGACCAGACCTGTTTTTTCACTTTCCGGGCGTACTCGACCAGGCGGCGGTCTGTTGTGACCGCAGCGCCGACCCACGTCCCGTCCGGCTCGAACGCCGTGAATGCGAGAACCGCGTCATCGAACAACCACCAGTCATCGGCCGTCAGCTCATCAGGGTCGATTCGGTGGCGCGTCAGATACCGAACATCCTCGCCCGCTTCAATATTGAAGCGGGCAACGTCCTTGGCGAACCGGGTGTAGTCGGTGTGCGGCGTGGTGACCACCCGCGCGCGTTTGACGGCTACCCCGCGACTTGTCGTCTCTCGAACATGGTTGAGCCAAGGCTGAAACCACATGTAGTCGTCGGCTTCGTTCTGGATGAACTTTCGAAACGGCTCGGACTCCTCGGGGGTCTCATAAGTGTCTTGCACCTCGAGGTGGAACGCTTCCCGCGTGGACTCGTGGAAGAGGTTCAGGAAGTCCTCACCTTGTGCGAGTAGCACCGTAAAACCTCCTCTTAGCCTTGGGCACTTCCACACACGTCTCGTCGGGGTAGATATCCATCTGTCGGAGAGCTTCCGGGTCGGTTACGGGACTCCCGGCAAGGGTGAACGTTCCCCTTCCAGTGTCGGACATGCTTGCGCCGATGAACGTGTCCGGTTGGGCGAACCCTGTTAGAAGATGCGGGATTTCGATTCGATCGGCAACGTCGGTTCTCCATCCCTGGACGACGTAGGTTCCCCTGTCGGTGACGTAGAGGCTCGGGCAACCGCCGCCGGTGGTCCCGCCTTTGCCAAGAAGATGTAGCCGCATGGTTGGCTCCAATCGAGGTTATGCGTGGTCATGCGTAGATACCTTCGATGATGCCCGTCAATCGTGCAGCCCATGCAGCAATCAGTCAGGTCAAGCATTCTCGCGCATAGTGATAGTCGAGCTCAGGGCGCAGTTCGTAGCGTCTAGATCAGGCGCTCCATACCAAACGTCACTCGACCTGGTACCGAGTGCCAGCCCACGACGACGTACAAGGGGCAGCGGATGGCGATAACCCTTACACGAGCCAAAGTGCTTGTGGTGCTTGCAATTTTGGAGCCAACGGAAGCACTGACGGTCAGACAGCTTTGCGCAACAACAGGTTTCGCGGAGGGAACGATCCGCCAAGGCTTGAGGGAGAGCACATACGAAGGGCTCGCGGCATGCTCGCGCAGGCAGCCGCCAGGGTGGCGAATCACTGCGAAGGGCCGGCTACTCATGGGCACCAGGCTGTTCCAAGACATGCTGCCGCCATTTTTCCGGGACCAGATTCCCCCGCAGGCAGAGTCCGTGACCGCGAACGGGGTGCCCCGATGAGGGAGCGGCCTACCGCGATCGGGTACCTACGTCGGGATGTTTCCGGCATCTCCCAGACCTGGGATGAGATTCAAATCCGGAGTCTGTCAAAGCGGCTCGGCTACGACCTGGCCAAGACAGTGGTGTTCGGGTCCGAGACGGAGCACCTGTTGGTCCGGTTGATCGGGGCGGTCCGGCGAGCCGACGCTGACGCCGTGATCGTGCCGAGCACGTTGCATTTCTACCGCGCCGACATTCCGGTTGAACTGGTGCACGCGTGCGACGTGGTCACCGTGAACCCGGAAGCGACCTACGCGCGCAGCGTCGCATCTTCGCTGACCCTGCATGACAGCTACGACGCTGGAAAGGAGGTGAGTAGTGATGATCGAGGATGGAACTCCGGACGGCAACGCCGGTGAACCGCAGGACATCCAGGCACCGAAGACCGTGACAGTGCGGTCACACGGCGTTGTCTACCGGTTCTTCAATCAAGAGGACGACTAATCATGGTGTGCCTCGGTGCGCCCCGGCAACCTTTCGCGCCGGGGCGTTCGCAACGTAGTACAGGCGGACACCAATGAACCGTCCATCGGTCCGGAAGTCATCCCGTTCGATCGGTGGGCAGGCAACCCCGCGCGCCGACTGTGACTGCTTGGACTGTTGGGTGTGGATGATGGACAACCCTGCGCCGGTTGTCTTGGGTCCTACCGATCCGCCCGAAGCGGCGACCATCTCAACGCTAGGTGGGCGTACCGAAATCCTGAAGCCGCCCAGCGGATACACCGTGCTTGTCGCTCCGGAATCTGCGCCGCCCTGACGGTGGCGAACCTGCGCCACTGAGGGTTACAGACCCACGCGCACCAGAGTGATGCGGGCACCAACTGACACTCGTCACTCGGGATCCGGGAGGTAAGGGCAGGGGTCGGGCCGCCGGCCACCAGCGCCGCGGAGAGGCCGGCGGCCCGCGAATTGCCGTTTGAGAGCGCAATCACCGAATGGTTCCGGCGGTTTGTCGCCGCTTCCGGCGAATCGGAGTCGCTGTCGCAGAAGCGTTTCAGACGCGGAGTCCGCCTCACCGACTATCGCGACCCACCATTTTGTTCCCACCGAATCGCGTGCTCCGAACTCGCCCGCACGAATTCGCTCGCTTCTGCGCGCCGGGCGCGCACGGGGTCGAAGATCAGGTGAGGTGGCAGCACACAGCAGGATATCAACTCGTCGCGCCGACCTCTGCATGCGCAAGGCGGCGACTCGGCAAACTCCGATCGCCGCTAAGAGCTCCTATCGGGTTCGGTTGCTGAATCGTCGCCAACAGATCAGGGCTGCGGCGAGGTCGAGGAATCCGTGGTGGATGTCGGTGCGTCGTTCCCATCGGATGGCCAGGCGCCGGTATTGGTGGAGCAGGGCGAAGGTTTGCTCGACGATCCAGCGGCCGGCGGTGACCTTGTCGCGGGTGCCGCGGCGGGCGATGTAGCCGCTGATACGTCGCTGCTGCAGTTCGGAATACACGCTGGGGTAGTCGTATCCTTTGTCCGCGATCAAGGTGGTGATCCGGCGACGTGGCTGGCCCGACCGTCCGCGCAGAGGCCGGACCCGGTCGAGCAGGGTCGGCAAAAGCAGGTGATCGTTGAGGTTGGCTGCTGAGAGCGCGACCGCCAGCGGGAATCCGTTCCCGCAGGTCAGGATGTGGTGTTTGGAACCGGTTTTGGCGCGGTCGACTGGGCTGGGACCTGTTGCGGCGCCCCTTTTTTGGCCCGCACGTGCGAGCCGTCGACGATGACGCGGTCGAAGTCGATCAACCTGGCGGCGTGTGCGCGAGCAAGCACGGCCTGATGGATCTGCTTGAACGCCCCGGCGGCTTGCCAGTCCCGCAACCTGCGCCAACAGGTCATCCCAGACCCGAACCCCAATTCCTGGGGTAGGTCTTCCCATCCGATCCCGGTGATCAGAACGAACAAGATCCCCTGCAGCACCCGACGGGAGTCCATCTGCGGCGGTCCCGGTGTCCCGGCCGGTTTCACCGGTAGTAGCGGTTCGATTACCGCCCACAACTCGTCATCCACGATCCAGGGTGCTGCCACAGCGAAACATCCTGCACTGCAACAGAACCCGACGCCAACCGACCGATCCTGTTAGGAGGTCTAAGCGCATGAGGGCCGACCCGTCGAGGGGTGGTATTGAGTTTCGCTACCCTCGGCAATTACGCTGCGCGCCGGGGGGACAGGTTCATCTGGATTCGCGCATACCAGGAGGAACCATGGCCAAGGACCGGCCGTATACCGAGGCGGAGCGCCGCCAGCGCGCATTGTTTCAACAGGCACCAGTCTGGATCGAGTGGCTGGCCGCCATGGACGAGCAGAGAGCGCGCTTTTTCAGCGAGACCGTTCCGGACATGCCGGCCGACCCTTGGAGCCCGGAGGGACTCGACCATGCCGAGGCCGCCGCGCTCCGGCGGTTTCCCGATATGGAATCTGTTGAGCTGCCAAAGAACCGAGACATCGCCGACCAGTTCCACCGATACGTCGGGGAAACATTCCGACGCAATTTCGGGGGCAAGTGGTACAACGTGCCGAGCTTCGATGACGAGCAACGCTCCCGTGGTTTTGGTCCGATAATTCGCGATGAATTCAGCGCCGAATACTTGGATGTGATTACACTATTGACTGCTTCCATGCATCGGCGTACGGGGTCAGAGTGGAGCCGCATTTTCGGTTTCGTCGCACAGGAATATGCGGCGTGGAAAGAGGGCAGCTCGACATGATCGTGCTGACCAAGCGATGTACTCGGGCTCGCGCCGGAGGTCTCGAAAGCCCTCCACCCCGGCAGTCCCATGCCGGGCGAGGAAGCCCGCGACCCAACCGACCGGCTACCCCAGGACGACCACCGGGCCCGCGAGCGCAACTAGAGCGTGACCGGGTCGCGGCGAGAGAACGCGGCCGGGCGCTGGCGGAATAGCCAGGGACACCTGATGTTCGCGAAAGTGATTGGCGTTCCTAAATAGTTGGATCCCGGTGAGCAAGCAGGCCGGCACCCGCCGGGATACACCGCGGTTTCGCGCTGCCCTTGCTTGACGAGGTACCGCGCCCTGTCACGATCGAGGTCCGTGCGACCTCACCTAGCCGCGCAGGAGGTGACTCCGCAGCTCCGGAATGATTTGGTCCCACACCGCCGGTGGCGGGATCTCGTGACCCACTCCATCCATGCGCACGAGCCGGGCGTCCGGGATCATTCGGGCGAGCGCTTCGCCGTGTGGGAGAGGAAACATGGGGTCGTCGGCGCTGTGCAGGACGAGTGTCGGAACGCGAATCTCGGTGGGGTCCACTGGCTTTCCGGTTTCGGCGAGGAAGTGGTTGGCCATCGAGGAGGCCATGTTGCGGGTGCGGTGTACTTCGAGTGTTGCCAGGGCTCGCACGCGAGGTTCGTCGAGGCCGTGTGGGCCGGCGTAGGGGCGTTCGACCTCGACGCGGTAGTCGATTACGGCGGTTTGGTCGGTCCAGTCGATCTCTGGTTCGGGGTCGGTCCAGGTGGCCGTGACGGCGGGGGTTGGGGGTGGCAGGGGGCCGGCGTCGCCGCCGATGGGGCTGGTTTCGATGAGGGTCAGGGTGTGGACGCGTTCGGGGGTGCGGGCCGCGATGGTCTGGGCTATTCCGCCGCCCATGGACATTCCGATCAGGTGGGCCTGTGCGATGCCGAGGGCGTCGAGTATGCGTAGTGGGTCGGTGGCGAGGTCCTCGCCGGTGTAGGCGGGGCGGCCGGGAGGGGAGGTGCTGGATTGGCCGGTGTCGCGGTGGTCGTATCGGATGACCTGGAGGTCATTGCCACCGAGCAGGTCGCAGAATTCCGGGGTCCACCAATCCATCGACTGGCCACCGCCCGCGATGAGCAGCACAGCGGGTGCGCCGACCGGTCCGGTGCGCCGGATCGCGAGGTCGACACCGCCCAATTCGAGGATTTCCGTGGTCTGATGTGTGTCATTCGTTGTCATGACACTGACTCTAGGATCGCGGATTCATTATGAAAAGCGATTGCTAGCGATCATTCTGATCGCTATCGCTTATGCTCCGAGGTTATGGTCGACGTTGAACTTCGCCATCTCCGGACCATGGCCGCCATCGCCGAGGAAGGGACGTTCGGGCGAGCGGCCGATCGGCTCGGCTACACCCAGTCATCGGTTAGCCAGCAGGTCGCCTCGCTGGAGAAGGCAGTCGGCGGCGCGCTTTTCGATCGGCCGGGCGGTCCGCGGCCGGTGCGGATCACTCCGCTGGGCGAAGTGGTTTTGGCGCACGGGCGCGAATTGCTCGCGAGGGCAAAGGTTCTGGACGATGCTGTCGATCGTTTCCGAGCCGGCAACGGCCGCATCGACATCGGGTCGTTCCCGGGTGTCGCCAGCCGCATCCTGCCGAAGGTCGTGCGGCGTCTGCTCGACGAGCACCCCGGTTGTGACATTCGGCTTTCGGAGGTGAACTCGACAGACCCGCAGCTCGGTAACCTCGACCTGTTGTTCTACGACGACCGGATCGACGGCGACGCCGAGCACGTGAAGCTACTCGACGAGCACTATCTGTTGGTGGCCGAAGCCGGCACTTTCCCCGAAGGTCCAGTTCCGGTGCGGCTACTCGATGACGCCCCGATGGTTGCCTGGCCACCCACCTACCACCAGAAATGGTTGGAACGAACCTTGGCCGATTCGGGCGCGCGGCCCCGCATCGTCTTCCGCACCACCGGGCACGAAACCGTCGTGGCGATGGTGCGCGCGGGCATCGGTTCAGCGGTCCTGCCCTGGCTGGCGCTGCACGGCTCCGACGTGTTCACCGACACCCAGCTCACCATCCACCACCTCCAACCCTCACCCACCCGCGAGATGTACCTGTATTGGCCGCCCGAACGTACCCAGTCACCTTTGGTGGCGCGGGCCATCGACATCGCCGTCGAAGCCGCCACCGAGCTGACCGACCAGAGGCGATAGACCACCGCCTTCGCCCGTGCGAGAACCGGTTCCGCGGCCCGCACCGCAGACTTGTATCGCCGTCGAGCCGCAGCTGCGCGCCTAACCAGAGGTAACAACCGCCGCTTGCACTGTGCCAGGACATGTTTCGCAGCGGGCACCACAACGCAGATCTGTATATTGCTGTCGGAGAGCGCCTTTCGTATTCGCGTCCTGCGCCATCGCCCCATGGCCCCTGCGACCCGAACCCATCGCCTGCCACAGACACGCATGCGCCACAGCGCCGACATCGACCGGTTCGAGCAGCCGACCACTCGGTTTCGCGGATGGGCTACCGCGACCGCGATTCTCGTCGTCCTCTACATGGTGTCGTTCCTCACGCTGCCCGCCGTCGAAGAATTTATGCACCAGAATGCGATCGAACTGGGCTGGATCGTCAAGTAGCCAGTCGTGCCACCGGTCAGCTATCGCCCCACAGGCAACGGTTGCAGAATTCCGCCCCACAGACCTTCAGCTGAACAGGTCCTCAGACCTCGCCGGCAATGCCATCGTTGTCACGGTCGAGTTCGGATCTGTAGCCGGGCTCACCGAGAAACAAGGGTGCCGCGCCCGCAGCGCGAGCCGCGGTGCAATTGCGGTAATAGACGCCAGGAGATGACGGGGGCACCGGCGAAGTGTTGGACTCCGGCGCAGGCGAAGTCTCAGATTCCGACGTAGGCGAAGTCTCAGATTTCGGCACCGACGAAGTCTCGAGTTCCGGCGCAGGCGGTGGCGCAGGTAGAGGCGGTGGCGCCGGCGCGAACGGCGCACGTCGTAGGGGCTCAACAGTCGTTGTTGTGGTGGAGGTGGTCGTTTCCGTCGTAGCGGTGGTGGGGGTTGTGGTGGTCGGCGCTGCCGTCGTTTTCGACTCCGTGGCCGGTGACGCCGTGGCGCTGGGCGCCGGCCCGTCGCCCGAGCGTTGGTCGGGTGCGATGACGACAATCAACGCCAGTACGACGAACGAGGCGGCGAGCAACCAACCAGCTTGCTTGCGATTGCGGAGGCCAGCCCAATCGAGGCTTCCTCGCAGGAGCCCCACGATGGCGATGAGAACTATCGCTAACCACAAGAGTCCGAGAAGGATCACTACTGCTTGCATAAAGCGGCTCCTCAGAGCCAAGGCCGCTGGATGGGTGAACCTTCGCCGGCGGCTCCAGCGGCATAGCCGCGGTCGGTTCACCTATGCCTCCATATCGACCCGAACCGACCAGACGTTTCCTCACTGGCTATCCATTAGCAACATTTCGACTGCTCGCGACCAGTGATGCGCACGCCCCGGCATCGGCGAGAATTCCCCTGACCGACCGCCGCGACTGAGTGTCGTACCGGTCCGGCAGACTGCACAGCGTGGCAGAGACCTATAGCGCGGGCGTGCTGTTGTTCCGGCGGACTTCCGAGGGTGGGACCGAGGTGCTGCTCGGGCACCTGGGTGGGCCGTTCTGGGCGCGGAAAGACCTTGGGGCGTGGTCGATTCCGAAGGGTGAGTATGTGCCGGGGGAAGAGGATTCGGAGGTGGCGGCGCGGCGGGAGTTCACCGAGGAGTTGGGGCTGCCGGTGCCCGAGGGGGTGTGGATGCCGCTCGGGGAGGTCGGTTACGGGAGTGGGAGCAAGCGGAAGACCGTGGTGGTGTGGGCGGTGGAAGCCGATCTCGATCCGGCTCAGGTCGTGCCGGGGACCTTCGAGATGGAGTGGCCGCCGCGCTCCGGGCGGAGGGCGGAGTTTCCGGAGATCGACCGGGTCGAGTGGTTCGAGCTGGAGACCGCGCGGGAGAAGCTGAGCAAAGGCCAGCAGCCCTATATCGAGCGGCTGGCCGGACAGCTCGGCTGACTACGCCCAGGTGCGGCCGGTGATGAGTTCGTAGGCCTCGACGTACTTGCGGCGGGTGGCCGCGACGATGTCGGCGGGGATCTCGGGGCCGGGGGGTTCTTTGTCCCAGCCGGTGGAGGTGGACCAGTCGCGGGCGAACTGTTTGTCGAAGGACGGCTGCGGGTGGCCGGGTGTCCACTGATCAGCCGGCCAGAAGCGTGACGAATCGGAGGTGAGGACCTCGTCACCGAGCGTGAGAACTTCACCGTCCCAGCCGAATTCGAGCTTGGTATCGGCGACGATGACGCCACGCGAAGCCGCGTGCTCGGCGCCGCGGGTGTAGATGTCGAGGGTCAGATCGCGGAGTTTTTCGGCGACCTCGCGGCCCTCCTGGTGCACCACGTCGTCGAAGGTGATGGCTTCGTCGTGACCTTCGGAAGCCTTGGTGCTGGGAGTGAAGATCGGCTCGGGAAGCTTGTCGCCGTCGCGCAGACCGGGCGGCAGCGCGATACCGGAGACGGTGCCGGTGGCCTGGTACTCCTTCAGGCCGCCGCCGGTGAGATAGCCGCGGGCGACGCACTCGACCATGACCATCTTCATCGGCTTGACGCGGACAGCGCGGCCCGCGAACTCGGCGGGCACGTCGGTGGTCGACACCACGTGGTTGGGCACATCGGCGAAGAACTCGAACCACCAGTTCGACAGCTGGGTCAGCAGCGCGCCCTTGTCTGGGATCGGGGTGGGCAGTACGACGTCGTAGACCGAGATCCGGTCCGAAGCCACGAGCAGCAAGGTCTCGCCGTCCTCGTACAGGTCGCGCACCTTACCGGCGTGCACATGCTTCAACGTCGAGCCTCCAAGTCCTGAGTAGCGGATGAGCTGCACAATACCGGCGCGGAAAACTCGGCGGAGCGCGGCGGTGCGGAGGATTAGGGTGGTGAGCAGAATCTTCCGCTGTGCCCGTTCTTCGACACCGAAGGAGCCTCATGTCCGCACCCAACCTCACACGTGAACAGGCGATCGAACGCGCCTCGACCGTGCAAGTCGAGAACTACCGCGTCGAACTCGACCTCACCGACGGGGCGGGCAAACCGGGCGTGGAGACTTTCTTCTCCCGCAGCACAGTCACTTTCACCGCGCAGCCGGGCGCGAGCACCTACATCGACATCGTGGCGCGCGGGGTGCGGTCGGCCGTGCTCAACGGGACCCCGGTCGAGGTGTCGGAGTACGACGAGGAAAAAGGCATCGCCCTGACCGGCCTGGCCGAGCGCAACGAGCTGGTGGTCGAGGCCGACTGCGAGTACTCCAACACCGGTGAGGGCCTGCACCGCTTCGTCGACCCCACCGACGACGCGGTGTATCTCTACACGCAGTTCGAAACCGCCGACGCCAAGCGCATGTTCGCCTGCTTCGACCAGCCGGACCTCAAGGCCACCTTCGACATCCGCGTCACCGCGCCGTCGGACTGGAAGGTCATCTCGAACGGCGCGGCGGTGGACAGCCTGATCGCGGAACCCGGCAAGCACGTCTTCAAGACCACCCCGCGGATGAGCACCTACATCGTCGCGCTGATCGCCGGCCCCTACGCGGAGTGGACCGACGAGTACACCGACGAGCACGGCACCATCCCGCTCGGCATCTATTGCCGCGCGTCGCTGGCCGAACACATGGACGCCGAGCGCCTGTTCACCGAGACGAAGCAGGGATTCGGCTTCTACCACAAGAACTTCGGCGTTCCCTACGCCTTCGGCAAGTACGACCAGCTGTTCGTGCCGGAGTTCAACGCGGGCGCGATGGAGAACGCGGGCGCGGTCACGTTCCTGGAGGACTACGTCTTCCGGTCCAAGGTGACGCGCGCGTCCTATGAGCGCCGCGCCGAAACCGTGCTGCACGAGATGGCGCACATGTGGTTCGGCGACCTGGTCACCATGAAGTGGTGGGACGACCTGTGGTTGAACGAGTCGTTCGCGACCTTCGCCTCGGTGCTGTGCCAGTCCGAGGCCACCGAATACAAGAGCGCTTGGACGACATTCGCCAACGTGGAGAAGTCCTGGGCGTACCGGCAGGATCAGCTGCCCTCGACGCACCCGATCGCGGCCGACATCCCCGACCTGCACGCGGTCGAGGTGAACTTCGACGGCATCACCTACGCCAAGGGCGCTTCGGTACTCAAGCAGCTGGTCGCCTACGTCGGTCTGGAGCCGTTCCTGGCGGGTCTGCGCGCGTACTTCGCCGAACATGCCTATGGCAACGCCACTTTCGACGATCTGCTGTCGGCGCTGGAGAAGTCCTCGGGACGCGACCTGTCGGACTGGGGCGCGCAGTGGCTCAAGACGACCGGGCTCAATATCCTGCGGCCGGACTTCCAGGTCGACGCGGACGGCAACTTCACCTCGTTCGCGGTCGTCCAGGAGGGCGCGGCCCCCGGTGCCGGCGAGCGCCGGGTGCACCGTTTGGCCGTCGGCGTCTATGACGATCAGGACGGGAAGCTGGTCCGTACCAAGCGGGTCGAGCTGGATCTACCGGCCGCCGAACGCACCGACGTGCCCGAACTGGTGGGTGTGCCGAGCGGCAAGTTCGTGCTGGTCAACGACGACGACCTGACCTACTGCTCGGTGCGGCTGGATCCGGATTCGCTCGACGTGCTGGTCAATCGGATCGGCGATATCGCCGAACCGCTCCCCCGCACGCTAGCCTGGTCGGCCGCGTGGGAGATGACCCGGCAGGCCGAGATGCGGGCCCGGGATTTCGTCGCGCTGGTCCAGCGCGGCGTCGGCGCGGAGACGGAAATCGGTGTGGTGCAACGACTGCTGATGCAGGCGCACACCTCCATCGGCAGCTACGCGGATCCGGCCTGGGCGGCCGCCACCGGCTGGCCCGAATTCGCCGACCGCCTGCTGGAATTGGCGCGCGCCGCCGAAGCGGGCTCGGATCATCAGCTCGCCTTCGTCAACGCGCTCACCGGAGCGAAGCTGGAGAAGCGGCACACCGAGGTAATACGCGCGCTGATCGACAGCGATCCGGCCGAGTCGGGTCTGGCGGGGCTCACCGTAGACACCGATCTGCGCTGGCGACTGGTGACGGCGCTCGCCGCCGCCGGCGAGATCGACGCCGAGGGCCTCGAAACCCCCTTCATCGACGCGGAATTGGAGCGGGACCCGACCGCGGCGGGCAAGCGCCAGGCCGCGGCCGCCGCCACCGCCCGGCCGCAAGCCGCGGTCAAGGAGCAGGCCTGGAACACGGTGATGAACGACGACTCGCTGCCCAACATCACCGCGCGCTCCATCGTCGGCGGTTTCGCCCCGGCCGGCCAGGGTGACCTGCTGCACGCCTACACCGACCGCTACTTCTCCGACGTGCCCGGCGTCTGGGAACGCCGTTCCAGCGAAGTGGCCCAAACCGTGGTGGTCGGCCTCTACCCGTCCTGGGACATCAGCCAGGACGCCGTCGCCAAGGCCGACAAATTCCTGGCCGACAACCACCCGCCGGCCCTGCGCCGTTTGGTGAGCGAAGGCAAGGCGGGCATCGAAAGGTCGTTGCGCGCCAGGGCTTTCGACGCAAGCTAGGGCACGTCCGAACGCACCGCGCACCGTGCTTCTCGACGGAGCGCGGTGCGCGGTCGGACGCGGGCCGACCGCGGATACCTCGTCTCAGCGGAACTGGTCGGCGTTGGTCGTTGCCCACTGGGCGAAAGTGGTTGCCGCACCGGTGAGATCGGCGACGGTGGTGGTGGCCTGCTGGGGATGGTCGATCATGCTCGTGATGCCGTCGACATACCATTCGGCGTACTCGCCCATACCTGGCTGCAGGAGCCGGATCGCCTCCTCGCGCGACACTTTCACGACGTCGAGGTCGCGGCCCAGGGCTACGCCGATCTGGCGGATCTTCTCGCCGCGAGTCAATGTCTCGGGTCCGGTGAGCTCGTAGGTTTTGCCGGCATGCCCGTCCGACAGCAGTACCTTCGCCGCGACGCGGGCGATATCGTCCATGGTGATCGGTGCGTTCGCGGCCTCCGGGCAGGGGTCGCGGACCTCGTCGGAGGCCCGGATCTGCTCGCACCAGATCGTCGCGTTCTCGCTGAACTCGCCGGCGAACAGGTGCGTCCAGTCGGGGCCGGACTGCTCGACCGCCCGTGCGATCGGCTGCCAGTCGGTGCTCTCGTCACCGGACAGGTCGACGATGTGCCGCACGCCCGCCTTGCGGGCCAGCGCGACGACTTCCTCGACGGTCTCCAGTACCGGCGCGAGGTACATCCGGTCCACGCCCTCGAACGCGCCGGCCAGCGAGGACACCTTGCCCAGATATCCGCGGACTACCTCGACCTCGTCCGGGAACGCGGCGCGCTCCGGATGGTTGGACAGGGCGCGCACATCCTCGGCGCCCGCCGCGAGGAGATGATCGACGACCTTGCGACCGATGTTTCCGGTGGCGGCCGTGACAAGAATCTTCATGCCCCCACGGTGCCCGGAAAATCGATCTCCATGCAAGCCCCAAAAGTGCCGCGCACCAAGTAGTCCCGCACAACGCGACCGGCGCGCCCACCCTGCTGGGTGGACGCGCCGGAAGCGGATGTTCGAAATTACCGCCCGATGGCGGCGGCCATCACGCGGACCGCGGAGACCAAACCGTCGATGAGCTCGCCCTGACGGAACGAACTCATGGCGGCGGTGACGCCGAGCTGGCAGACGCGATCGTTGGCGCGATCGGCGACCTCATGGCCGGAGCGCACCTCGATGGCGTTGTCATTGGGCGAGACGGCGATGAGCACCGAGCGCGCGGCCTCGAGAGTGCCGGGGAAGATCGCGTCCGCGCCGGCGGCCGGGTCGGCGCCGAGATCGCCGATGTAGACGTTGAAGCGGACCTTGGTGGCGCGGGTCGCTTCGGTGAGCACGTTGTCCATCAGCAACCGCTCGTGATCGCTGAACGGCGCCTCATAGAAGAGGTCACCCGCCTCGTGCACGCCGGACACCCGTCCGCTGCTGGTGAGTGCGTATCCGTGCGGTAGTTCGGACTCGACCACCGCGGGCCACTTAGAACCTGCCACTTGCCCGACCTCCGATCAGCTCCACACCGGTGGATTCGATGGCCGCATGCGTGCCATGCGACTCCTGGGGATCGTAGTCGGTGGAGCCGACGTGGGGCGTAGGCACAGGGTGGTGGCTGTGCCCGGTCACCTCGTCGGTGGCACTCCACAGCACCGGCGGCTGCGTCCACTTCTGACCGAGGTCGAAGTGGGCCGGCTTCTCACCGGCGAGTGGCTTACCGAGATACGACAATCCAGCGATCGCGGCGTAGATCACCAGCGGAATGCCGACGAAGATCAGCACTGTCTCGAGAATGCTCACGACGGCAACGGTATCCGATGGCGTGTAGTAGTTCAGCTACCACCTCGGGGTTAGGTGATCGTGTCGACTCGGACCAGCCACGCCGCAGCGTCGGCGGGTAGCCGGCCGGACGCCAGGGGCATGCTGGCCAGCAGGAACTCCCCGGGCGGCAAGGGGATCGGATCAGGGCTGGTATTGACCACGCAGATCAGACCGCCGGGTCGCCGGAACTCCAGGCACCCCTGCGGGCTGTGCCGCCACTCGAGTTCCGAACCCCGGAATTCCGGGCGGGTGCCGCGCAGCTCGATCGCCATCCGGTACAGCGACACAGTCGAACCCAGATCCTCCAACTGCTTGTCCGCGGTCAGCGCGGCCCACTGCGGTGGCATCGGAAGCCACGGCTCGCCGGTGGTGAAGCCGAACGGCGGCGCGTCACCCTCCCAGGGCATCGGCACCCGGCAACCGTCGCGCCCGCGCTCGGTATGCCCGGAGCGTTCCCACATCGGGTCGCGCAGCGCTTCCTCGGGCAGGTCGTCGACATTGGGCAGGCCCAGTTCGGCGCCGTTGTAGAGGAAGACCGCGCCGGGCAGCGCCAACTCGACCAGAATCATCGCCCGGGCCCGTGCCACTCCCGCGGCGCCACCGCCGTACCGGGTGACTTCGCGTTCGATGTCGTGGTTGGACAGCGTCCACGTGGGTGACGCGCCGACCGGTTCGACCGCGGCGAGGGAATTCTCGATCGCGTCGCGGATCGCCGCGGCCTCGAATCGGACCTCGGCGAGCCGGAAGTTAAAGGCCAAGTGCAGTTCATCGGGACGCACGTACTCGCCGAACCGGGTGTTGTCGTCGACCCACACCTCGCCGATCGACACCGCGTGCGGATATTCGTCGAGCACCTTGCGGATCTTGCGGTGGATCTCGTGCACGGCGGGATTGTTGAATCGTGGATCGTTGGCGTCGTGGGCCAGCAACCTCGAGACGTCGAGCTCCGGCATATCCGGTAGGTCTTCGGGTTTGGCCATCCCGTGCGCGACGTCGATGCGGAATCCGTCCACGCCCCGGTCCAGCCAGAAACGCAGGGTCTGCTCGAAATCCGCGGCGACCTCAGGGTTTTCCCAGTTCAGATCCGGTTGTTCGGGCGCGAAAATGTGCAGGTACCACTGCCCCGGTCTGCCGTCGGTCTCGGTAACCCGGGTCCACGCCGGACCACCGAAGATGCTGGGCCAGTTGTTGGGCGGCTCGTCGCCCGCGGGCCCGCGGCCGTCCCGGAAGAGGTAGCGATCGCGTTCCCGGCTGCCCGGTCCGGCGGCCAAAGCGGCGGCGAACCAGGGATGTTCACTGCTGGTGTGATTGGGCACCAGGTCCATGGTGACCTTGATCCGGCGGGCGCGGGCCTCGGCGAGCAGCGCGTCCATCGCGGCCATACCGCCGAAGAGCGGATCGATATCGCGCGGATCGGAGACGTCGTAGCCGCCGTCGGCCATGGGCGAGCGCATCACCGGGCAGATCCACAGCGCGTCGACGCCGAGCAGTTCCAGGTAACCCAGCTTCTCCCGCACCCCGATCAGATCGCCGATGCCGTCACCGTCGCCATCGGCGAAGGAACGGGGATAGACCTGATAGAACACGGCCGCGCGCCACCACGGTTGAGCCGCACGAACCTCCGGCGTGTCAGTCACACCAGCCATGGTGCCAAACGCCGGCGACAATGTCGCTCAGGCGGGCGCACCTGTCGAATTCACCACTCGCTGTTGATCAGCGAATTCGCGGCCATCTCCAGGTAGTCGAGCAACTGCTTGCGGTGCGCGTCGTCCAGCATCTCCGGCTCGATCTCGGCGACGCCGATGCGCATGCAGCGCAACCAGGCGTCGCGTTCCACCGGGCCGATCTTGAACGGCATGTGCCGCATACGCAGGCGCGGATGGCCACGCTCGTCGGAGTACGTGCGCGGGCCACCCCAGTACTGCTCCAGGAACATCCGCAACCGGCGCTCCGCGGGACCGAGATCTTCCTCCGGGTAGAGCGGACGCAGAACCTCGTCGGCGGCGACCTCGCGATAGAACGCGGCGATGATGCGGTGGAAGGTCTGTTCCCCACCGACCGCCTCGTAGAACGACGTGGTTGCTTGCTCTCCGGAACTCATCAGATCCTCTCGACTCAGGGTGCGCCGCAGTCCATTGTGCCCGCCGCCACGGGATGGCACCTACCCGCGCGGACCTCCCGAGATAGCGGCACGGCAGCACTTCAGCCGCAGTTAACCCAACATTGTGCGAAATCACCGTGCAATCAGCCGGTTTCCATGGTCATATTGGGGTCAGTCTCTGCCGAATACCACATGATCTTGAAGCCGACGCGGTCGGCCCTCCCGAGAACAGGGTTCGCACATGAAACAACGGCACGGCCGCCCACACGAGGCCCGGACGCACCGACAACTCCAGCCCGCCGACGTCCACAATCGTGGGTCGGGGGCTACTCCGCTGCATATCTTGTCCGACCACCATCCGGGCGCCGCTCATCGCGCCGGTGAGGTACATCACGGCCATCACCTCACCGCTGTTTCCACCGAGGCCGTCAACTGGTTGAAGCGCCCGGTGCTGCTGCTGAACGCCACCTACGAGCCGCTCACCGCTCTGTCCGCCCGTCGCGCGGTCGTCCTGCTCATCTGCGACAAAGCCGATCCCGTGCATCACAGCGTCGAAGGCCCGGTCGTGCATTCCGCGGAATCCTCGATCCCGGTGCCCTCGGTCATCCGCCTGCGCAACTACGTGCACGTCCCCTATCGCGCCCGCGTACCGATGACCAGGGCAGCGCTCATGCATCGCGACCGGTACCGCTGCGGGTACTGCGGCGCGAAGGCCGAGACCATCGATCACGTCATCCCGCGCAGCCGCGGCGGCGAGCATTCGTGGGAGAACTGCGTCGCCAGCTGCGCACCCTGCAATCACCGCAAGGCCGACAAAATGCTGAGCGAACTCGGCTGGACCCTGCGTCACCCGCTGGTCTCGCCGAAGGGACCGCACTGGCGATTGCTGTCGACCTCCACCGAGCTGGATCCGGTGTGGTTGCAGTACCTCGGTGAAGGCGCCGCCTAGGACGCGTATTCGTTGACCAGCGTCGCCCAGGTGCCCGCCTCGAGGGCTTCGAAGACGTGCGGGGCGTCGCCCGGGTAGCAGATGTAGTCACCGGGGCCGAGTTCCACCGGCGCGTCCACCGGCCCGACCAGTGCGCGGCCGCTGGCGAGCAGCACATGCTCGGTGCAGCCGGGCATATGCGGGTCCGAGACGCGGGCGTGGCCGGGCTCGGCGGTGATCCGGAACAGATCGCGCCGGCTGTTCGGCGGGCTCACCGCGAGCAGGGTCGCGCTGTAGTCGGAGTGCTCGGCCGCCAGGCGCGGGCCCTCCCCCGCGCGGATGACGTGCACGTTGGGCCGGGGCGGGTCGAGCAGGCGGGAGAACGGCATGTTCAGCGCCACGCACAGCGCCCAGAGCGTTTCGATGCTCGGATTGCCGCTGCCCGATTCCAGTTGGGAGAGTGTGGATTTCGCGATGCCCGCGCGGTTCGCCACCTCGGTGAGCGAGAGCCCGGCGCGGGCGCGCTCGCGCCGCAGCGACTCGGCGATCACCGCCTGTGGTGACGCCGTCATCGGTTCGTCCTGCACCATCCCAGCTCCCGTTCCCGTCGGAACGCTGAGTTTACCCACGCCGTCGGCGGCGCCAGTTCCGCCGATCGCGCATCACCGGGCCGCGTGAAACGCCCGGGATCGCGGCGTCGCGTCAGGCGCGCGGTAACCGTGTTGACGAACGCGGGGTCCAGCGTTCACCATAAACAACATGCGTTCGATATGGCGAACACTCGGCCGGGATACCGCCTCCGGCGTCGCGGCCGTCCTGCTGGCGGTCTGGGTCATCGGATTGTCCTACGGCGCCACCGCCGTCAGCTCGGGCTTCCCGATCTGGCTACCCGTGGTGCTGAGCTTCGCCGTGCTCGCGGGCGGCGCGGAGTTCCTGTTCATCGGCATCATCGCCGGTGGTGGCAGTCCGATCGCGGCCGTGCTGGCCGGGCTGGTTGTCAACGCCCGGCACCTGCCGTACGGACTGTCCGTGCCCGATGACGTGGTGGGCAAGGGCTGGCGGCGGGCGCTCGGCGTGCACGTGATGAACGACGAGTCCGTCGCGATGGCGCTGGCGGAGTCGGATACGGCGCGCAAGCGGGTCGTGTACTGGGTCTGCGGGCTCGGTGTACTGCTGGCCTGGCCGGGCGGTGCGGTGCTGGGCGCGTTGATCGGCTCCGTCGTGCCGGACACGTCCGCGCTCGGGCTCGACGCGGTCTTCCCCGCGGTGCTGCTGGCACTGGTGGTGCCCGCGCTACGGGACCGGACGACGCTGGGGTCGGTCTGCGTGGGCGTCGTGGTGGCCATGCTGAGCTCACCGTTCCTGCCTGCGGGAATGCCTGTGCTGGTGGCGCTTTCGGGTGTGCTGTGGGCGGCGTTCCGCACCCGGGGTGAGGCGGATGGCCCGGTCGGCAGCGAGGATCGAGCCCCAATGACGGACGTGTCCGCAGCGGCAGACGAGATCGGCACCATCGAGCACGGCAGCTGGGATCTCACGAAAGAACGCGCACAACTGTCAGGAGCACCCAGATGATGCTGGCCGCTGGAATCATCGCGCTCGCCGTCGGCACCTACGCCTTCCGCTGGGCCGGTCCCGCTCTACGCAGCCGGATCCAATTCCCCGACCGCGCGAAGCGACTTCTCGAAGTCGGCGCGACGGTCCTGCTCGCGGCACTCGTCGCCGTCGAGACCCTTCCCTTCACCGAGGATCACGTCAGCGCCGCACTGCCCGCAGGTGTTCTGGTCGCCGGAGTACTGGCTTGGCGGCGTTTCCCGTTGCTGCTGGTGATCCTCGCCGCGGCCGCCACCACCGCGGGTCTGCGCGCCCTCGGCGTCGCCTGAGAACCGGCCCCGCCGGTTGGTCAGTTCGGGAAGAGCGGGATAGCTCCGGCGCGGCGGCGGGCGACCGAGCCGTAGCGGGCGTCGATGCGCAGCCAGGTGGGTGTGGCGCGGACGCGGACGATCTCGGTGGGCTGGATGCGGCGGGATTCCGCCTTCTCGCCGGAGTGCGGGATGAAATCCATTGCGGTGAGGGCGAAGACGACGCGCATCGGGACTTCGACCTCCAGGCCGGGGGCCGAGACCGTGAGCACCGTCTGGTCGAGTAGCGCGGCGGGCGGGCCGTGCGCGCTGCCATGTTCCTTCGCCAGTTCCGCGCCGCGTTCGGCGAGTTCGACGAGGGTGCGGGCGGGAACGTCGTCGACGTGAGCGAAGCCGTCGGACGGCGGGAGGGCGCCGCGCCAGGCCGAATCCATCGAGTAGCCGAGGTCGATCGCACTACCGGAGGGAAGGCCCGCCAGCACCAGGTCCGCGCCGACGGTGACATCGTCGACACCGAGTTCGGCGACCACCGTGCGCACCGCGAGCGTCTCGAAACCGGTAGCGACCCAAGCGGATACGAGTGTGGCGTCGCGGCGGCGCAGCCGGACCACGGCGGCCTGGTCCAGCCGGACCGCTCGGCCCAGGAAGGTGGCCAGGTTCTCCCGTTCGGCCGGATCGGACACGTACAGCACCCGTTGCTCTGCCATCACCGCAGCCCTGCCCTCACGAAAGCCCTACCCTCACAACAACTCTGCCGTACTCGACCAAATCCCGGCGGGTATCGGCTACTTCCACTCGCTCAGGTACTCGCGTTCGCCCTCGGTGAGCCGGCGCAGCCGCTGGGTCTGGATATCGAAGGCCGCCAGCTGGGTGGAAGCGGTCACCGCGGGCGGCGAATCCGGGGCCGCACCCGCGGCCCGCACCTCGTAGCCGACGGTGAAATCGACGGCGCGCAGCTGTTCGATCCACATGGCGACATCGAGCGGAGTGTCCTCGTGCCGCAACTGACCGCGGTAGCGCACGTGCAGGTCGGCCAGCACACACCCCTCCCGCAGCGCGACGGTCGGGCGCCCGTCGTCGAACAGCCACGGAATCCGCGCCTCCTCCAGCAAGGTCACCATGCGGGCGTGGTTGACGTGCTGGAACGCGTCCATATCCGACCAGCGAACCTCTACCTTGGCGTGGAAGCGCTTGGGTAGCAATAGTGTCGCGCCGGGCTGACGCCCGTTCCCGTTCACCGAACTCGTCAACGTGGTACCTCCGATTGGTTGCCCGCCGCACTCGCCCTGCCACGCTGCCCTGGGCGATCCGGCGAGATCGTTGGACTTCGAACATTCCGACTCCGCGGCCCCGGAAATTCCGGGCCGGAGAGCGATCTCGGCACCCAGTATGGCAATGTCCACCGCCGCCGCCGGACAGGGGCGGTGGGACGGCGCGCCTGCCCCGGTGTTCAGGGCCTGGGCCAAGTGGATTCGAGGAAGTGGTGAAAGCGGGCCGCGGGCGGCGCGAGCGGATGGTCGGTACGCCAGGTGAGACCGATGATGCGCCGGGCGGCGGGCGTCGTCAAGGGCAGACCGATGGTGCCCGACGCGCCGGCGAATTGTTCGGGTAGGACGGCGACGCCGAGACCGGCGGCCACCAGGCCCTCGATCGTGGCGAGGTCGGCGCTTTCGAAGGAGATCTTCGGCAGGAAGCCGGCCTCGGCGAACAGGCCGTCGAGCAGCGAACGGTAGCCGAAGCCGACCGGTGTCGTGACGAATTCGTCGTCCGACAGGTCGGCCAGGGCGACCCGTTTGCGTTCGCGCAGGCGATGCGCCGGAGGGACGACGAGCACCAGTCGTTCGCGCTGCAGTGGGAGCCAGCCGAAGCTGCCCGGTTCCTGCCAGGAGGTGACAGCCAGTTCGACGGCCCCGGACTGCAAGTCGTTGCGGATGTGGTGGTGTGGTTCCTGACTGAGCAGGACACGGACGCCGGGTGCGTGCTGGTGGAAGCCGCGCAGGAGTTGGGGAACCAGCGAGGTGGCCATGGAATCGAGAAAGGCCAGGCGAACGACGCCGCTGTCGGGGTTCAGGCGGGCGGCCAGCTGCACGGTCAGCTGGTCGTAGCGGCCGATCAGGTCTCGGGCGGCGGCGACTACCAGTTCACCGTCCGGGTTCAGGTGGACGCCGGTCGGCACCCGCTCGAACAGGCGGGTGCCGAGTTCGGCTTCGATACGGGCCAGCGCGCGGGACAGGGTGGGCTGACTGACGCCGAGGATCGCGGCGGTGTCGGTCATGTGCTGGTGGTCGGCGAGAGCCACCAGCCAATCCAGGTCGCGCAACAGCACACAGCGCATCATACGTTCGACGCATCGAGATCTTGCGATCCTGACATTGGACGTATGGGATCGGGCGGCTCAGGATCGTCGAGTGACCACAGTCGTCGAACCCGAGAATCAGCAGCTCGACATGGGATACCTGCCCGGCAGCCCGGGGTATCGCCGGGTGCTGGTGGCGCTGTTCGCCGCGGGGATGGCGACCTTCGTGCTGCTGTACGACACTCAGGCGCTGCTGCCGGAGTTCGTGACGGCGTTCGGCATCTCCCCCGGCGAGAGCACGCTCGTCATGTCGGTGACCACCGCCGCACTCGCCCTGGCGCTGCTGGTCTTCGGGCCGCTGTCCGAGGCGGTCGGGCGCACTCGGCTCATCCACTTCTCGCTGATCTCCTCGGCCGTACTCGCGCTGGCGTGCGCGTTCGCGCCGAACTGGCACGCGCTGTTGGCGCTGCGGCTGCTGGGCGGAATCGCACTGGCCGGGCTGCCCGCCGTGGCCACGGCATATCTGCGCGAGGAACTGCACCCGTCGACGCACGGTCGCGCGGCGGGCCTCTATATCGGCGGAACGGCGCTCGGTGGCATGGCGGGGCGACTCGTGACCGCACCGATCGCCGAGGCGGCGGGGTGGCGGTGGGCGCTGGTGGCCGCCGCCGGTGTCGCACTGACGTGCGCGGTGATCGTCGCGCTCATCCTGCCCGCCTCCCGGCATTTCGTGGCGCGTCCGGCCCGGCCCGAAAACATACTGGCGATGGCGCGCGGTGCGCTGTCGGATCGGGCACTGCTCGCGCTGTACGTGATCGGCGCCTGTTCGGTGGGCGCCTTGGTCGCGGCGTTCAACGCGCTCGGATTCCGGCTCACCAGTTCGCCTTTCCTGCTCGGAGTCGGTGTCGTGAGTCTGGTCTATCTGGTGTACCCGCTGGGCTCGATCGGCTCCATGGTGTCCGGTCGCCTCGCCGACCGCCTGGGCCGTCGCGCGATCATGCCGATCGGTAGTGCGCTGGCGCTCGTCGGCGTGGGCCTGACACTGTCGGATCGGCTGCCGATCGTGGTCGCGGGGGTCGCCGCGCTCACCGTCGGCTTTTTCATCACGCACGGATTGGCCAGCGGCTGGGTGGCGGCTCGCGCGCATGCCGGCGGGGCCAGTACGAGCCAAGCCGCCTCGTTCTACCTGTTCGCGTACTACGTCGGCGCGTCGGTGTTCGGCAGCCTCGGCGCGCACGCCTGGACCAGCGCGGACTGGCACGGCGTAGCGGCGCTGACGGCAGCGTTGATAGCCGTAGCGGGCATCCTCGCACTCGCACTGCGCCGCATACCCGTGCTGACCCCGGCACAATTCCCGGACCCGAGTTGAAACCGTTGCCGGACAACCGTATCCAGAGATCAATCGGAGTCATACACTGGCGGAGCGGTTTTCGCGCAGGGTTCGAGAAAGGCTCCCCATGCGGATTTTCGGGATGCTGTTGTTCGCCATTCTTATCGGGCCGCTCGTCGGCGCCTTGGCCAGGCTGATTCTGCCTGGGAAGCAAGATATTTCGTTCTTCAAGACCTGGGGGCTCGGCACGCTCGGCGCCTTCGTCGGCGGGATCGTGGCGTTGATCCTCGGTCTCGATTCCACCAGCGGCATCGACTGGGCGCAGTGGATCCTCCAGATCATTTGCGCCGCAGTGCTGATCGCCGCCGCCAGCCGCTCCAGCCTCGTGCGACGGTAGCGCCGCGGTAGGACTCGCCCCGGTGGGCGCCGGCATGTCGTGCCGGCGCCCATCGACGGTCAGTTCAGCGCGGGACCTCCGATTGGGCCCCGACTCCGCTGACCATGCTGCGGACCTGTCGCGCCGCCACCGAGAGCGTGGCGAGGTCGTGGGTGCCGGATTCGAACAGCTCGGCAAGCGCGGCGCGGGCGCGGCCCAACCGCGACTGGTTCTTGGATTCCCAGTAGGCGATCTTCTCGTCGGCGGTCTCCTCCGGGTCTCCGGCGGAGAGCACGTCCAGGGTCAGCGAACGCAGCGAACCGTACATATCGTCGCGGAGCGCCAGACGGGCGAGAGCATGCCAGCGGTCGCCGCGCTCGAGATGACTGACGGCCTGCAGCAGCCAGTCGATCTTCAGGTGCTCGTTGAGCGCGTAATACAGCGAACCGACCTCGTCGCCGCTGCGGTCGGTGATGTCGGCGATATCGAGGACATCGAGCAGCGGGAACAGGTTGAGCAGCCCGTAGACCTCGGTGGTGAGGTCGGCGGGCGCGCCGCGCTTGACGAGCTCAGCCGACTGGTCGTTGAGCATGGCGACGTGGTGTCCACGCAGCCAGCCCTGCACCTTCGGCGCGAGTTCGCGAACACCGCGGCTGTAGCGGTTGATCTCGGCGCCGACAGCGATGGGTTGCGGACGGTTGCTCAACAGCCAGCGTGAAGCCCGGTCGAGGGTCTTCTTGGTTTCCAGTTCGAGTTCGTCGCGAACGCCGATGGAGGTGTCGGCCTCGCGGATCCGCGCCCACATCGCGTGCAGGTCGAAGATCTCGCTCGCGGCGGCGAAAGCGCGCACGGAATCGGTCGCGCTGGCACCCGTTTCCTCGTTGAGCCGGTGCGCGTAGGTGATGCCGCCGTAGTCGACCACCTCGTTGACGATCATGGTGGTGAGAATTTCCCGGCGCAGCGGATGCTTCTTGATGGCGGCGCCGAAACGCACGCGCAGCGGCTCCGGGAAATAGTCGGGCAGCCGGGTGGCGAAGTACTGCATGTCCGGCAGATCCGAGTCGAGCAGGTCTGCTTTCAGCGAAAGCTTCACGTGCGCCATCAGATTCGCGAGCTCCGGGGAGGCGAGCCCGGAACCTTCCTCGAGGCGGCGCTTCATCTCCGCCTCGCTGGGCAGCGCCTCCAGTTCGCGATCCAAGCCGCGCCGCTCTTCCAGATCATCGATCAGCCGCATGTGCACGTTCAGCATGCGCGCCGCGTTGAAACGCGAGATGCCCATCAGGAAGTTCTGCGAGACGTTGTCCTGCAACACCATCCGGGCGACATCGTCGGTCATGGAGGCGAGCAGCGGGTTGCGCTCGGGTTCGGGCAACAGACCACCGCTGACGACGCTGTCCAGCAGCACCTTGATATTGACCTCGTGGTCGGAGCAATCCACACCGGCCGAGTTGTCCAGGGCATCGGTGTTCATCTTGCCGCCGCCCCGGCAGAACTCGATGCGGCCCAGGGCGGTGGCGCCGAGGTTGCCGCCTTCACCGATCACCTTGACGCGCAACTGGTTTCCATTGACGCGCACCGGATCATTGGACTTGTCACCGACGTCGGCGTTGGACTCGGTGCTCGCCTTGATATAGGTGCCGATACCGCCGTTCCAGAGCAACCCGACCGGAGCGAGCAGGATCGCGCGCACCAGATCCGGCGGCGACAACGAGACCACATCGTCACTGAGCCCCAAGGCCTTGCGTGCCTGCGGGCTGATCGGCACCGCCTTCACGGTGCGGTCCCACACCCCGCCGCCCGCGCTGATCAGCGAGGTGTCGTAATCGGCCCACGAGGAACGCGGCAACTCGAACATGCGCTGCCGTTCGGCATAGGAGGTGGCCGCGTCCGGGTTCGGATCGAGGAAGATGTGCCGATGGTCGAACGCGGCGACCAAGCGAATGTGCTCGGACAGCAGCATGCCGTTACCGAACACGTCACCGCTCATATCGCCGATGCCGACCACGGTGAAATCCTGGGTCTGCGTGTCGATGTCCATTTCGCGGAAGTGCCGCTTCACGCTCTCCCACGCGCCCTTGGCGGTAATGCCCATCGCCTTGTGGTCGTAGCCCGCGGAACCGCCGGAGGCGAAGGCGTCACCGAGCCAGAAGCCGTAGCGCTGCGCCACATCGTTCGCGATATCGGAGAAGGTCGCGGTGCCCTTGTCGGCGGCGACCACCAGATAGGTGTCGTCGCCGTCACGGCGGATCACCCGCGCGGGCGGGCGCACCTCGCCGGTGGCACGGTCGACGTTGTCGGTGATGTCGAGCAGACCGGAGATGAAAGTCCGATAGCAGGCCACGCCTTCCGCGCCCAGCGCCTGCCGATCCACGCCCGGATCGCCGGTGGCGGCGGGCGGCTGCTTCACCACGAAACCGCCCTTGGCGCCCACCGGCACGATGACCGCGTTCTTCACCGCCTGCGCCTTCACCAAGCCCAGGATCTCGGTGCGGAAATCCTCCAGCCGATCGGACCAGCGCAACCCGCCGCGCGCCACCGGACCGAACCGCAGGTGCACGCCCTCCACCCGCGGCGAATACACGAAGATCTCGAATTGCGGTTTGGGCTTGGGCAATTCGACGATCAGCTGCGGCTCGACCTTGATCGAGAGGAAATCGCGCGGGTTGCCTTCGATATCGGTGACGTAGTAGTTGGTGCGCAGGGTGGCCTTGATCAGACCCAGGATGGCGCGCAGGATGCGGTCGGCGTCGAGGCTGACCACGTCATCGATGCGGCCGCGCAATTGGGCCTCCAGCTTCTGCGCGTCGTCCTCGTCCACGGTGTCGGGATCGAACCGGGCCGCGAACAGGTCGACGAACAACCGCGCCACATCCGGGTAGGTGAGCAGGACGCGGCAGATATTGGCCTGGCTGTACGGGAAACCGGCCTGCTGCAGGTATTTCGCGTAGGTACGCAGAATCGACACCGCGCGCCACGGGAGCCGGGCCCGCAGCACCAGTTCGTTCAGGCCGTCGGCCTCCGCACTGCCGTACCAGACCGCTTCGAAAGCGTCGGTGAAACGCTCCCGCAGGCCGCGGACTTCGTCTTCCAGCGCGTCGGCGCGAGCGGAGGCCTCCAGCAGTTCGGCGTCCAGGTCGCGGTCCAGCGAACTGCGCAGCAGCTCCGGCCGAGCCAGCAGGCCGAAATCGTAGATCCAGCGTTCGCTGGTCAAGCCGCCGGGCAGGTCGAACACGATCCGATACGGGCGCTCGTCTACCACCTCGACGCCGAGACTCTGCAACACCGGCAGCACCTGGCTCAGCGAGACGCCGCTGCCGCCGATGTAGAGGCTGAACCGCCACGACCCGGGCTCGGAACCCTGCTTGCGGTACAGATGCTGATCGATCCGGCCCTCGGCGAGACGTTCCAGCCGGACGATGTCGCCGAGCGCGTGCCGGGGGCCGAAATCCTGCTTGTAACCCTCGGGGAAGGCGGCGGCATAGCGTTGCACCACACCGGGATCCAGCACCGTAGAGTTGCTGACCTCGTCGTTGAGATGGTCGTCCCAGGTGTGACTGGCCTCGGCGAGCAGCCGTTGGAGGCGCAGCCGGTTCGGTTCGGACGTGTCGGCCAGGGTCCGGGCCGCACGGGGCGCGCTGGAATCCGCGTCCGGCATCCGGACCGTGAAATACACACTGGCGAGTTCGCTTTCACTCACCCGCGCGGAATAGTCGATGGAGACGCCGCCGAGCTCGCGGACCAGGATGTCCTGCATTTCCAAGCGCACCCGGGTGGTGTAGCGGTCGCGCGGCAGATAGACCAGGCAGGCCACGAAGCGGCCGTAGCTGTCCTCCCGCATGAACAGCCGCACCTGCCGGCGCAGGCCGACGTTCAGCACCGCCACCGCGGTTTTGCGCATGGTGTCGATATCGGCGGAGAACAGCTCGGTGCGCGGGAACGACTGGATGACCTCGAGCATGGCCTGCCCGGAGAACGAATCCAGGTCGAAGCCGCTGTCCTCGATCACCGCGCGCACGCGGCGTTCGATCACCGGGATGTCGAGCACGTTCTCGTGCACCGCGGTGACGGTGAAGACGCCGATGAACAGGTGCTCGCCGATGATGTTGCCGTGCTCGTCCCAGTCCGCGACGCCGACGAAATACGGGTAGACCGAACGGTGCACGGTGGCCGGCACCAGGCCCTGGGTGAGCATGAGCAGGGGGCGGTCGCCGCCATTGATCGGAACGCGGAAGTCGGTGCCGACGTCCGGGCGCAGCACGCCCAGGCAGGTGCCGGGCATCGGGTTGGAGGTGGTCAGGCCGTCCTCGGTGGTGTCGAGGCGGTACTGGGCGAAACCGAGCACGGTGAAATTGCCGCTGGCCAGCCAGCGCAACAGATTCGCGGTGTCGATCAGATCGGCGGCGGAGAACGGCGCGCCGCCGGCCTTGGCGGCCTGTTCGAGATCGTCGGCGAGCTTGCTCTGCACCGCCTGGATGGCATCGGTGTCGCCGATCACCTGTCGCACGTCGGCGATGACATCCGGCATCGCCTGCTCGATCCGGTCCAGCAGTTCACGGCTGGTGGAGGGGTGCAGTTGCAGGTGCATCCAGGATTCGCGCAGTACCCCGCCATTGCGGTCGACCTCGTGCGGGACGGCCTTACTCAGACGGCCGTCCTCGTCGCGCTCGACCTCGAAGATCGGGTGGATGACCTCACTGACGCTGACGCCCATCCGGCTCAGCGAGGAGGTGATGGACTCCACCAGCAGTGACATGTCGTCGGTCACCAGTTGCACCGCCGCGCCGAGCCCGGACGCGTCGTCCGGGTGATACACCCGGACAAGTGCACGGCCCTTCGGCCGGGTCATCGCCAATTCCAGGTGCCGCCGGAAGATTTGGGTGATCCCGGTGATCGCACAGTCCACATCGCCCGCGTCGACGTGGCGGAAGTACGCCTCCTCGAGTGTCCCGAGCGCATCCCGCAGCGAACCGGGCAAACTCGCGGACCAGGCCGCGGTCTCCGCTCGATCCAGATGCCGCCCGCCATTGGACAATTCGGACGAGACCGTCATAATTTTTCGCCAACTCCTCGGATTCGGTTCCGCAACAAAGTGACGCCGGTCCGAGAGTAGCTGTGCGATACGCGCGCGGGGGTGAATTCCCTTCTAAACACAGGGTGTTCACCACTGCCGTAGTGGTAGCCGCCGAATTGCCAAGGTCAAAAACGCTGGCACAGCACCGATCGGACCGACACCCTCACGTAGACGCGATCGCAGTGAGTACTACCCATTGCCTGGACTGCGCCTGCGCATGCACGGACACAACACTAGCGAGAGTTGCGCACCTGTCCAGGTGAACCAAATTTCCTTCGACTGACCTGGGCTCCGGCGCGTTGCTGCCGCAAGTCCTTCGGCAAGATGGCGCTTTTGTGACACCTTCGGCGGAATCGGGCTTTCGACAGCGTGTTCGGGCGCACTACGCCGAACGGCGGGGCGATGCGCCGCTGCGCTCGCCCCGCCGTGCTACGTGAACCGGGATTCCGGCCGCGTTCAGTCGCGAGTCAGCTTGCGGTGCGTAACCCGGTGCGGGCGAGCGGCTTCCAGGCCCAGGCGCTCGATCTTGTTGGCCTCGTACGCCTCGAAGTTGCCCTCGAACCAGAACCACTTGGCGTCATTGTCCGAATCGCCCTCCCAGGCGAGGATGTGGGTGCAGGTGCGGTCCAGGAACCAGCGATCGTGCGAGATGACCACGGCACAACCGGGGAACTGCTCGAGCGCGTTCTCCAGCGAACCCAGCGTTTCCACGTCGAGGTCGTTGGTCGGCTCGTCGAGCAGGATCAAATTGCCGCCCTGCTTGAGGGTCAGCGCCAGGTTCAGGCGGTTGCGTTCACCACCGGAGAGCACCCCGGCCGGCTTCTGCTGATCCGGGCCCTTGAAGCCGAACGCGCTGACGTAGGCACGCGAGGGCATCTCCTGATTGCCGACCTCGATGAAGTCCAGTCCTTCGGAGACGACCTGCCAGACGTTCTTCTTCGGGTCGATGCCCGCGCGGTTCTGATCGACGTAGCTCAGCTTGACCGTCTCGCCGACCTTCACCTCGCCGCTGTCCGGCGCTTCCAGTCCGACGATGGTCTTGAACAGCGTGGTCTTACCGACACCGTTCGGGCCGATGACGCCGACAATGCCGTTGCGCGGCAAGGTGAACGACAGATCCTTGATCAGCTGACGATCGCCGAAGCCCTTGTCCAGGTTCTTCACCTCGACCACGACGCTGCCCAGGCGCGGACCGGCCGGAATCTGGATCTCCTCGAAATCCAACTTCCTGTGCTTGTCGGCCTCGGCCGCCATTTCCTCGTAGCGGCCCAGGCGCGCCTTGTTCTTGGCCTGACGCGCCTTGGCGCCGGAACGGACCCAGGCGAGTTCGTCCTTGAGGCGCTTCTGCAGCTTCTGGTCTTTCTTGCCCTGCACCTCCAGACGCTGGGCCTTCTTCTCCAGGTAGGTGGAGTAGTTGCCCTCGTACGGGTAGGCGCGGCCGCGGTCCAGTTCCAGGATCCATTCCGCGACGTTGTCGAGGAAGTACCGGTCGTGGGTGACGGCCAGCACGGCGCCCGGGTAGGCGGCCAGATGCTGCTCGAGCCAGAGCACACTCTCGGCGTCGAGGTGGTTGGTCGGCTCGTCGAGCAACAGCAGGTCGGGCTTGCTCAGCAGCAGCTTGCACAGGGCGACTCGGCGACGCTCACCACCGGAGAGGTTGGTGACCGGCGCGTCCGGCGGCGGGCAGCGCAGCGCGTCCATGGCCTGCTCGAGCTGGGAGTCGACATCCCAGGCATCGGCATGGTCCAGGTACTCCTGGAGCTTGCCCATCTCCTCCATCAGTTCGTCGGAGTAGTCGGTGGCCATCAGCTCGGCGATCTCGTTGAAGCGGTCCAGCTTCACCTTCACCTCGCCGAGGCCCTCCTCGACGTTGCCCCGAACGGTCTTCTCCTCGTTCAGGTGCGGTTCCTGCATCAGGATGCCGACCGTGGCGCCCGGCGCGAGGAAGGCTTCACCGTTGTTCGGCTGGTCCACTCCGGCCATGATCTTGAGCACGCTGGATTTACCGGCGCCATTCGGGCCGACGACGCCGATCTTGGCGCCGGGAAGGAAGTTCAAGAAGACATCATCGAGCACGACTTTGTCGCCGTGCGCCTTACGAACTTTCTTCATCGTGTAGATGTACTCAGCCATATACAAAAGCCTATCGGTCTAGGGGTCGGTGGAGCGAAGCCGAGGGGATGCGCCGCGGGGTGGGTAGCACAGCGTGCCGCGGATCAGGCGTCGACCGGCTGGATATCGGCGCGGTCGGAGGAGGAGTCGCTCTGCACGGTCGTCGCATCCCCCTGGTTCTCGCCGACACGTACGCGTTCTTCAGCGCTCGATCCCAGACAAGTATTCCGCATCAGGCTCGCGGGCCCGGAGCCGGACCCGTACTCGGAGTTGCGCGTGACGCGGGCGGTGCAGCGCGACAGATCCGGCCCGACGGCATAGGCCCGCAGTTCCAGCTCGCGGCGGTCGGTACCGTCCTTGGCCCGGTAATCGACGGTGCGCCACTGCCCGTGCACGAGCACCGGATCGCCCCGGTGCAGCGAGGTGTCGACGCCGAGGGCGAGCCGCCGCCAGCAAGTGACGGTGATGAACAGGGTGCCGCTGTCCACCCACTCCCCCGCGGCGTCGCGCCGGCGCGACGTACTGCCCAGCCGGAAAGTCACCACCAGCTCCCCATTGGGCAGCTCCCGCCGCACCGGAGTGGTGACGATGTTGCCGACGATGGTTCCGGTGGTCTCGAACATGATTACGCCCCTTCGGATTCGGCCCTGGGCAGGCGCCCCGGTTGCTTGCTCCCCCAGTGCGAGGGCTCCTCCAGCGTGCGCGCCGTGGGGCCGGGATGGGACGCCGCAATCACATTTGGGGACAACTTTTCCGACTGTGGAGATCCGCCCCTTCACACCTGATGATCAGAGCTTTCAGCGCAGGCTTTCGCTGGTGGTGTCGGAGGGCCGGACTACGGTGCGCGCTCGCTCAGCCGATGTCGAGATCGGTATTGGCGCCGCAGAGCACGACCACCGGCCGCTCGCCCCGAGCCGGCACGTACGCGCCGCTCTGGATCGCCGCGAACGCCGTGGCCCCGGAAAATTCGACGACGATGCGGAACTCGCGCCACAGATAGTCGCGGGCGGTGACGATGGCGTCGTCGGTGACCAGCAACGATCGCACCGCATAGCGGCGCGCCACGTCGAGCGCGATATCGCCGATCCGGATGGCGCCCGGCACTTCCGCCCCGAGCCCGGCCGCCCGCACCTCCACCGGCCGACTCGCGCCCAGCGCCGCGTGCAGCGTCGGCACGCCCTCGGGCTCGATGCCGATCACCGGCTGCCGACGCCCCAGCGCGGCCCCGAGCCCGGCGATCAGGCCGCCGCCGCCGACTCCGGCCAGCACCGGTGGCCGGCCTCGCACCTGCTCCGCGAGTTCCAGCCCGATCACCCCCGCTCCGGCGACCACCGCGGGCAGGTCATAGGCGTGCAACTGCATGGCTCCGCGTTCCACGGCCAGTTCCTGGGCATAGCGATGCGCCTCGGTATAGGTCGTGCCGTGCCAGAGCACTTCGGCCCCGTAGGACCACATGGCGGCAACCTTGGTGTGCGGCGCCGACTCCGGCACCACCACCGTGCACCCCTTGCCGAGCTGGGCGGCGGCCAGCGCGGCCGCGATACCGGCGTTGCCGCCGGAGGCGATGACCACCTGATCGGCCGACCTGCCGCATTCCAGCAGCGCGTTCAAGCTGCCGCGCACCTTGAAAGTGCCACCGTGCTGGAGGTATTCGAGTTTCAGCGTGACCGGAACCGGACCGTTCGGCCCCAACACCGAGGTATGGAATACCGGCGTCTTGCGCACCCGGCCGGCCAGTCGCTTCCGCGCCGCCCGCACGTCCGACCGATACACCCGCCCCGCGACCCTGTCCTCACCCAGGCAATCCTCGAACAACCCGCGGTCGGTCACACCCGCTCGCTCACTCGCGGCCTCCGCGATCGCGCTTGGCCAACTCGGCGAACATCGCGTTGTGCGCGGCCAGTTCGGCGTTGTTGTCCCGGTCGGCGGCTCGGTCGGTACGTTTCGCCAGCCGCGCGTCGCTGCGCGACCACTGGATCAACAGCGCCAGCATCACCACGACCAGCGGCACCTCACCGCTGGCCCACGCGAAGCTGCCGCCGGTGCGCTGGTCGGCGAGCAAGTCCGCGTTCCAGCCGAGGCCGAGGCTGCGGAAGAACCAGCCGCCCAGCACCGTCGTCATGCTCATCAGCGCGATACCGAAGAAGGCGTGGAACGGCAGCGAACCGAACACCATGCCCAGCTTGGTCAACGGCTGTACCTCGCGGGGTTTCGGATCGATGCCGATCACCACCCAGTAGAAGAGATAGCCGCTGAGCAGGAAATGCAGGTTCATCAGCAGGTGCGCGGCGTGCGAGTCGACCACGGTGTCGTAGATGCCGCCCAGGTACAGCGCGTAGAAGCCGCCGACGAAGATGACGGACGCCACGATCGGGTGGGTCAGGAAGCGCGAGACCGGGTTGTGCACCGCTGCCAGGATCCATTCGCGTGGCCCCGGAGCGCCGTTCTTTCCGGCCGCGGGTAATGCCCGCAGCGCCAGGGTGACCGCGCCGCCGAGCGCGAAAAGGATGGGGGCGAGCATGGACAGCGCCATGTGCTGGCCCATGTGCACGCTGAACATCGCGGGCGAGTAGCGGCCGATGCCCGAGGACGTGGCGAGGAGCAGAACGGCACAGCCGGACAGCCAGGCGATGGTCCGCCCGACCGGCCAGGCGTCACCGCGCAAGCGTAAGCGGCGCACCCCGACCAAATACACCACCGCCGCCACGATGGCCAGCGTGCCGAAGATCAGGTCGAAGCGCCAGTCGAACAGCAACCTGCCCAGGGTCGGCGGCCCGGCCAGGTTGTAGCCGATCTCCACTTCCGCTGGGGTCGGCACTGTTTTCAGCGCGGGCGGGGGCGTGCGGCCGAGCCCGACGGCGAGACCGATGGTGGCCGCGAAGATCAGCGCTTCGACACCGCCGAAGCGGATCAGCGCGGCACGGTCACGCGGGTCCGCGGCCAGCGCGGGCAGGGCCGCGCGACGCTGCAGGTAACCGAACACGCCGAGCACGATCAGCGCGACGGCCTTCGCCACGATCAACTGTCCATAGGTGGTGCTGAACAGATCGGACCAGGAGACGCGGACCACGGAGTTGATGACACCGCTGGCCGCGATGACGACGAACGCGACCGTCGCGGTGAGCGAGAACCGCCGCGCCGCCAGCGCCGTGTGCTCGCCGCCGCGCATCGCGTAGGCCAGGACCGCGAACAGCCCGCCGACCCACACCGCACTCGAGATCAGATGCAGGATCAGGCTGTTCGTCGCCAGATCGTGCGCGCCGCCGGAGGACGAATGCCCGGTCAGCGCCAACGGCATCATCGTTACGATCGCGCCACCGAACAGCACCGGCGCCCAACCCCACCGCAGCGCGAGCCGGCAGCCGATCGCGACGATCAGCGCGAGCACCACCGTGGTCCGCCACGCCTGGGCCAGATCCACCAGCTCGATCGCGCGCCACAGCTGTTCCGGCCGCCAGATCTCCCCGACGCGCTGGCCCGTGGTGTCCGACACCGTCAGCGGAACCAGCAGTGCCGCGCAGCAAGCCCACATCAGCGCGAAATTCGAGGCCCGCCGCAACGCCCGATAGCCGGCGACGTCGAGCAGACCATCGGCTTGCGGCGGCACCAGAAACGCCGCGAACATCAGCGAGCCCACGGTCAGCGCCGCGAGCAGATCGGTCAGCGCCCGAATCGCGGGCAGTCCGTAGGTGGTCAGCGAGCCGGGGTCCGGAATGCCGAGCAAACTCAGCGCCTGCGCCGCCGACAGGCCGACCACCAGTGCCGCCACGACGGCCGCGACAGCGATCGAGATGGCGGTGACCACGGCGAACGTTCCCGTTGAACCGGTCCCCGCGGCGTCCGATACCTCTGCTTCGGCGTGCGGGTCCAGCGGTGACGACATACGACTGAGCGTAGTTGGATACTTAATACGTAGCCCGGCCGGGTTTGGGCCGATAACCTGTTCCTGGATCGGCACCAGCCCGACACGGCAAGATGTTTCCGTCGCTAACTAGTAGCGATCTGGACGGTCGCTATACTTGCCGTGCTGGACAGCAAGGGCCAATGTCGGCCAAGGTGGAACCCCACTGCCTCCGTAGCTCAGTTGGATAGAGCAAGGGCCTTCTAATCCCTAGGTCGCAGGTTCGATTCCTGCCGGGGGCGCTGGTCAGGGGCCGTTCTCATACGGCCCCTGACACCCGACCATCGATATCTCACGACAAGCGGCCATCACATCGGCCGCACCTTGGTGTATCCGTCCGCAGCCGAAGTAAACCTCCCGGGCCATGGAAACATGTCGGAGCCCTCGCCGGTCGGCACCGACACGCGCGGACGAAGCGGCGTAATCGAGCTACGTGGCGAGCGCCTTGCGGAAACTGTGGCTCGACACCTCCTGTACGCCGAACCGTTCGCACACCGTCACCACGTACGTGCGCTAGGGATTTGCAGGTCGGCCGGTCGAATGCCTCGATCGCGGCCTTAGTGGTCGAACGGTCTTGCAAGATCAATTCCCACGGACCGCTTGGTGTGGTGACTAGATTTCCCATTCGTCGCGGGTGATCTCATACCGGACCTCTCCATACTCGGAGCCTTCTATCGCGGGCAGATCAGGAAAGTACGTTTTGACGTGGGTCATCCCGAGTTTGCCATGACGTTGCGCGAAGCGCGGTTGACGAACATTGTTTCGGCCCAGATCATGCGCAGGCCGAGTTCGGTGAATGCTTTGTGTAGCAGGGCTTTCGAGCCCTCGGTCGCGTAGCCCTTGCCCCACGCCGGTCGGCGGAAGCGGTAGCCGAGTTCGGCCTCGTCCGTGGGGTCGTCGGCTTCGGGGCGCAGGATGAACCAGCCGAGGAATTCGCCGCTGGTCTTCGCGTGCGTCGCGAAGGTTCCGAAGTGGCCATTCCATTTGTCGTATTGGTGGAGCAGGCGGGGTAGGACCTCGTGCTGAATTCGGTGCGGAGGTGTGGGGATTCCGCCGGAGAGGTAGCGCATGACCTCGGGGTCGCTGTCCAGTTCGATGAGCAAGTCGGCGTCGTTCTCGGTGAAGTGACGCAGTAGCAGACGGTCGGTTTCGAGGTAGGTGGCCACACGGGATGGTCACATGGAGCGGATCATGCCAGCCAGTGATTTATGCCGACGTGCAGCGGAGGTGGCGCTGATTGCGGCTGCGGCAGGATGATACGAGTATGAGACCCATGGTCGGTGCTGCGCTGAGGCGGTGCGACGAGTGCGGCGGCTATGAGTACGGCGGGGCGCCGGACTGCGATCGATGCCGGGTGCTGGTCGATGAGATCGTCGAGCAGCAGTGGCGACGATTCCTTGCCGACTGGCCGGGTGAGAGCGAAAGCGATGTCGCCGGACTCGTCGTCGCGGAACCCGACCGGCACGACTGGCGGGTCGTCGACGCCGCGTTGGATCGGATCGTCTGCGATGAGTGCGGCGGCCGGCTCGGTCGCGGTCCGATGACCTGCTCGGCCTGCAACCTGGCGCACGGATTCCGTTACGCCGCTGTGGAAACCGATCGGCCGGGCGTTCCGCCGGGCAATGAGCACGCCATCCGCGTCAACGTCTCGGTGGTGCGCAGACCGCACATGACGTCTCCGCAAGAGTTGCTCGCTCGGCGGCTGCTGCTGCCGGCCCTGCTGATCGGGCTCTTGCCCACCACCGCAGAGGCACAACGCATCAGCAAGATCATCAAGTCCGATCCCGCGCCCGGCCGAGTTGCCGCAATGGTCGATGACTGGTTGCGTGCGAGCGGCATGACTGTCCCCGGGCGATAGCCGAGAACCGGTGCGGATCAAGTGATCAGTCGCCTGTCCCGTGCCCGAGCGGGAGGCCCTGCACAGGAATAGCGGCGACTGTCAGTGCGAGTCCGCGCAGCACGGATGGCAGGTGATGGGTCGGGGCCGCGCCTTGCGGGCAGTCGAGCAGGACTCCGCCGGGGCCGTACAGCTCGCATTCGAACCAGCTGCGCAAGCGTCGATCACGGCGTGCGGGGTAGTGCAGGTCCCGGTCCAGACGGGCGGCGAGTTCGGTCAGGGACGCCGCGACCTGGGCCGGGTTCCCGGCGTTGCCGACCTGCCACCACGGCTGGTTGTAGCGGCCTGGAGCCGAGATCGCCACGGTGTAGGTCAGGTGTATGTCGGTCCTGGAGTTGCCCACCCCGCCACTGTGCCAGACCGGATCGGCCGCTTGGGTGAGGCGGTACCGGCAATGTCGGGCTCGGATGCCATGGCTCGGTGTCAGTCGGTTCTCTGCTGCGCGGGCGTGCCATCGCCGCCCCGCCATGCCCGCAACGCCTCCGCCCTCAGCACGTCACCGTGACCGACACAGACCACGTCGACATCCAAGTCGGTGAGCCGGTGCGCCGCCGCGTCGACGGCGGCGCTGTCGAGGTTGAACACACCGGGCATGGTGGTGCCGTGCACGTTGGCGAGCGTGTCACCGGTGAACAACACGCGGTGCTGCGGCAGATGCAGTGCCAAGCTGCCCGCGGTGTGGCCGGGAACCGCCAAAACCCGTGCGCCACCCGCGAAGTCGAGCATCTCGCCGTCGTGCAGTTCACGGTGTACAGGGGCGGGTCGCGGGGCTGGGGTCGGTGGCAGAGCGTCGGCGATGGGGCGTTCCCAGTCGCGCAGCACGGGAGCCGGTTGCGGACGTTCACCACGCACGATGTCGGCATCGGCCTGGTGAGCCCAGATTTCGGCGCCCCACTCGGCGAGGTCGGCCGCCGATCCGAGGTGATCGTCGTGCGCGTGGGTGAGGATGACGCGCCGCACCCCGTCGGGCGTGAAACCCAATGAGCGAAGCCCTTTTTCGATCGCCGCGGCCGCGCCGGGCAGGCCGCTGTCGATCAGCGTCACCTGCGCTCCGTCGTTCCACACGTAGACGTTGAGGTCATTCACTTCGGCAAACCGAAGGGCATGTAGCTGCGGCAGCACAGACACGATCTCCACATGGGTGAACGTACTGGAGGCTTGGTGGTCTTCCTACCGGATCTGCTTTGAGCAGAACACTGCACTGAGCCCGATACACGGCGGTCACGCCTGGAGCAACCCGGCAACCAGTCCGGCGAGGACAATCAGTGGCGCCCCGGCGATCTTCCAGGACCAACGGCGCTCTCTGCCAACCACATACAGCGTCTTGATCGCCCACGTCAGCAGCGAGACACCGAGTACGGGCACGCCGATCAGCAGCCATACGAGCTGGTCGGGGTTGGTGAGGTGCCCGCCCCACGGAGCCCGGTCCAGGCGGACGCACAGCAGGATCAGGACACCAGCGAGTGCTCCGATCGAAACCGCGAGACCCGGCGCGGTCGCGGTGTGCTGACTCGGTGAATCGTCGATCGGAACCTCCTGCGTCACTGGCATGACCCGACACCGGTCTCGGGTGGACGTCGTGCGCCGCGGCCGGTCTTACCGCACCAGCCTACGAAAGCCTAGGTCTGGTTGCCGAAGGCCGCGTCGAAGGCAGCGGCGGGCGGTGTGATGGCGTTGTAGGTGCGGATGAAGGAGAGCGCTTCGGGGGCGCCGGCCAGGCGGTCCATGCCGGCGTCCTCCCATTCGATCGAGATGGGTCCGTCGTAGCCGATGGCGTTGAGGGCGCGGAAGCAGTCTTCCCAGGGAACGTCACCGCGCCCGGTGGAGACGAAGTCCCAGCCGCGGCGGAAGTCGGCCCAGGGCAGGTGCGAGGAGAGGCGGCCACGGCGGCCGTCGGTGCAGCGGAGCTTGGTGTCCTTGCAGTCGACGTGATAGATCCGGTCGGCGAAATCGAGGATGAAGGCGACGGGGTCGAGGTCCTGCCAGATGAAATGGGAAGGGTCCCAGTTCAAGCCGAAGGCGGGGCGGTGGTCGACGGCGGCCAGCGCGCGCACCGTGGTCCAGTAGTCGTAGGCGATTTCGCTGGGGTGCACTTCGTGGGCGAAGCGGACACCCTCGGTGTCGAAGACATCGAGGATCGGGTTCCAGCGATCGGCGAAGTCCTGGTAACCGCGGTCGATGGTCTCGGGTGACACCGGGGGAAACATGGCGACGGTATGCCAGATGCTCGAGCCGGTGAAACCGACAACTGTGCGGACACCCAATGCTGCTGCGGCCCTCGCGGTATCGGCCATTTCGGCGGCGGCCCGACGGCGCACACCCTCGGGTTCGCCGTCGCCCCAGACGCGCGCGGGGACGATCGCACGGTGGCGCTCGTCGATCGGATGGTCGCAGATCGCCTGGCCGACCAGGTGGTTGGAGATGGCGAAGACCTGGAGGCCGTGCCGTTCGAGTGTCTTGCGTTTGTCCGTGACGTAATTCGGATCCGCCACTGCCTTGTCGACCTCGAAATGATCTCCGGAACAGGCGATTTCGAGTCCGTCGTAGCCCCAGTCGGCGGCCAGGGCGCACACTTGCTCGAAGGGCAGGTCGGCCCATTGGCCGGTGAAAAGTGTGATCGGTCTCATGGTTGTACTCCTCCGATGGCGGTCCAGCGGCCCGCGTCGGCCGCGCTCGCCTCGACTGCCGCGAGGACCCGCTGCACGGCGAGCCCCTCGGCGAAGGTGGGTTCGGGATCTTTGCCGGCCGCGATCGCGATGACCAGGTCGGCGACCTGATTGGTGAAGGTGTGGTCATAGCCGAGGCCGTGCCCGGGCGGCCACCAGGCGCCGGCGTAGGGGTGCTGCGGTTCGGTCACCAGGATGCGCCGGAAGCCAGCGGTCTCGGGTCGCTCGGTGTGATCGTGGAACCACAGCTCGTTCATCGCCTCCAGATCGAAGGCGAGCGAACCGTGCGTTCCGTTGAGCTCCAACCGGAGTGCGTTCTTGCGGCCCGCGGCGACCCGGCTCGCCTCGAACGAAGCCAGACCGCCGCCGGAGAGCCGGCCGTGGAACAGGGCGGCGTCGTCGACCGTGACGGGTCCGCTGCCCGGCCGGTCCGGGAGCGGGCGTTCGGTGACGAAGGTGTCCAGCACGGCCGAGACCCCGGTGAGCGTTTCCCCGGTGACGAACTGGGTGGCGTCGATGATGTGCGCGCCGATGTCGCCGAGCGCACCGGAGCCGGCCCGCTGCCGGTCCAGCCGCCAGCTCAGCGGCGTGTGCGGATCGGCGAGCCAATCTTGCAGATACTGGGCCCGCACATGCCGGATCGTGCCGATCCGTCCCTGCGCCACCAGGTTTCGCGCCAATGCCAGCGCGGGTACGCGCCGATAGCTGAATCCGACCATGGAACGCACGCCCTTGCGGGCCGCGCGTTCGGCGGCCGCGGCCATCGCCTCCGCCTCAGCCACGGTATTGGCCAGCGGTTTCTCGCACAGCACGTGTTTCCCGGCTTCCAGTGCGGCGATGGCGATTTCGGCGTGACTGTCACCGGGCGTGCAGATATCGACGAGATCGACATCGTCGCGCGCGAGCAGGAGCCGCCAATCTCCCACCGCGCTCCCCCAACCGAGCCGGGCGGCCGCCACACCCGCCCGGTCGGCGTCACGGCCCGCCAGTACCGAAAGCACCGGTTGCCAAGGCAATTCGAAGATCGCGTCCACACTGCGCCAGGCGTGTGAGTGGGCGCGGCCCATGAAGGCATGGCCGACCAGGCCGATACCGATCCGCGGGCGCTGCGGCTGTGTCGATGTCATCGGGCTCCTCAGTAGCCGTTGGCTAGGTACTGATCCACGTTGTCCTTGGTCACCACCGCGGAGAAGGTCGTAATCTTCGCGGGCACATCGTGTTCGGCGAGATCGCCGAGCGCTTTACGCTGCCCCAGCAGCCGCGCCAGGGTGACGGCGGAGGACGCCATCGCCGGGCTGTAGAGCACGGTCGCCTGCAGCGGCGAGTTCCCGCCCTTGATCTCGTTCATGGCCTGAGTCGAACCGCCGCCGCCGACCATGACGAATTCCCCGGCCCGATTGGCCTGCCGGATGGCCGCCAGCACGCCGATGCCCTGATCGTCGTCGTGATTCCACATGGCGTCGATCTTCTGCACCGCCTGCAACATCTGGCTCGCCACCTGCTGGCCGCCGGCGGCCGTGAAATCGGTGGATTGCCTTGCCTGGATGCGGAATCCGGCCGCGGTGAGCGCGTCCTTGAAACCCTGGCTGCGTTCCTGGGTCAGTTGCAGACTGTCGATGCCGGCGATTTCCACGATCACCGGATTGGCGATGTTCTTCTCGCGCATCTTGCCGATGATGAAATTGCCCGCGTTGACGCCCATGCCGTAGTTGTCGCCGCCGATCCAGGTGCGGTATGCCAGCGCCGAGGCGAACACCCGATCCAGGTTGATGACCGGAATACCCGCCGACATCGCGTTTTTCGCGACCGCGGTGAGGGCGTTGCCGTCGAACGGGAGGATGACCAGGACGTCGACCTTCTGATTGATCAGCGTCTGCACCTGCTCGATCTGGCGGGCGACATCGTTGGTGCCCTCGGTGAGATCGAGTTTCACGTCGCTCAGTCCGCCGGCCTGGGCGCGGGCATTGCGGGTGATGGCCGCGGTCCACCCGTGATCGGCCGCGGGCGCGGAGAACCCGATACGCACCTCCTTCCCGGTTTCCGCGTTCGCGCCGGTGGTGCGCGCGACCTGGGTATTGGAGGTGCTCTCGTTGGAGGTACAGGCCACCGCGAGGAGGCCCGCGCCGGCGGCCAGACCGCCCAGCAGGACGCCGCGACGGGAGGGGGAATGGCTGGTGCTCATGGTATTCCTTTGGGTATCAACAGTTCTCAAGTGAGAGTTGGGACGGCCCGTGCGCGGCCGAAGCGCTGGAACAGCAGGACCGCGATGATGATTGCGCCCTTGCCGATCGCCTGGATGGGTTGCGCCAGGTTGTTGAGGATGAACAGATCCTCGATGACGGTGAAGACCAGCACGCCGAGGATCGACCCGGTGATGGTGCCGAATCCGCCGCTGAGCAGGGTGCCGCCGATGACCACCGCGGCGATCGCGTCCAATTCGTAGAGTTGCCCGTTGGTGCTGGACCCGGTGGTCGTCTGCGCGGTGAGCATGATCGCCGCGATTCCGCAGCACAGTCCGGAGATCACATACAGCAGCAGCGTGTGCCGCCGCACGTCGATACCGGCCAGCCGGGCGGCCTCCGGGTTGCCGCCGACCGCGAAGCTGCGCCGCCCGAAAGTGGTGCGCTCCAACAGAATCCAGCCGATCGCCACCACGACGAGGAACAGATAGACCAGCAGCGGGATGCCCAGCACCCGCTCCTGCGCCAAGGCCAGCAGATCGGTGGTGACCAACTGCGATTGCCGCCCCGAGATCTCCTCGGCCAGCCCGCGCGCGGCCACCATCAACGCCAGCGTCACGATGAACGGCACGAGCTTGCCGTAAGCGATCAGCGCCCCGTTCAGCAAGCCGCAGGCGGCGCCGACGGCCAAGGCGCAGAACACCATTCCCACCACGCCGTAGGACTGCGTCGCGGTGGTCGTGCACCAGACCGAGGCCAGCGCGATGATCGCACCGACCGACAGATCGATGCCGCCGCCGATGATCACGAAGGTCATTCCGACGGTGACCACTCCGATCACCGAGGCCAGGGTCAGGATGGTGATCAGGTTGCTGGTGCTGAGGAAATCCTCGCCCTTGGTCAGCGCACCGACCGCCACCAACGCCACCAGCGCGATCACCAAGGTGGCGTGTTTGCGCACCTCGCGGCGGCCCTTCCGGGTAGCGGGCCGACTCGGTCGATCCCCCGGTGGGGCAACTACTTTCGCCTGAAGCTCGCTCATAGCGCGCTCCCTTCCATGATCATGGCGATAACATCGTGTTCGGTGAGCTCGGCGGCGGGAGCCGTGTGGATGACCTCGCCGTCGCGCAGCACCAGCACGCGATCCGACAGCGCGAGCAGTTCGGGCAGATCGCTGGAAACCAGCAGCACCGCGACGCCCAGCTCGGCCAGCCGGTGGATTTGCGCGTACACCTCGGCACGGGCGCCGACATCGACGCCGCGGGTCGGTTCGTCCAGCAGCAGCACCCGGGCGTCGTCGAGCAGCCAGCGGGCCAGGATCGCCTTCTGCTGGTTGCCGCCGGAGAGTTCCCGCACCGGGTGCGTCGGGTCGGCCGGGCGAATCCCGACCCGGGCGCTCGCGGCGCGGGTGTCGGCCCGTTCGCGATGCCGATCGAACCAGCCCAGGCGGGAATAGCGTGGCAGCGCGGCCGCGGAGATGTTGCGGCCCACCGATTGCAGCAGGAACAGACCCTGCGATTTGCGTTCCTCGGGGGCCAGACCGAGCCCTGCGGACACCGCGGACCGGGTGCTGCCGGGGCGCAGCCGACGGCCGTCGACCAGCACCTGACCCGCCGAAGGGCGGCGCGCACCGTAGATCGACTCCAGGATTTCCGAGCGACCCGCGCCGACGAGTCCGGCCAATCCGACGATCTCCCCCGCGTGCACGGTGAACGACACATCGTGGAACCGGCCGGTGAGACCGAGTCCCGTCACTCGCAGCACCGCCGCGGTGGTGGCGCGCGACGAGCGCGCCGCGGCTTCCTGGAGATCACCGTTGCCGGTCATCAGCGACACCACATGCTGGGTGCTCGTCGTGCTCGCGGGCAGTCCGGTGGCGACGGTGCGGCCGTCCTTGAGCACGGTGATCCGGTCGCCGATCGTCCGGATCTCTTCGAGCCGGTGCGAGATATAAACCACCGCAACGCCTTCCGCGCGCAACTGGCCGATGATCCGGAACAGGTTGTCCACCTCGTCGTTACCGAGTGCCGCGGAGGGCTCGTCCATGACGATCAGACGCGCGTCGTAGGACAATGCCCGCGCGATGCTGACCACCTGCTTGGCCGCGGCGGGCAAGGTTCCGACCACCGTCTCCGGCCGCAATTCGGCATGGCCGAGGCGGCCGAGCAATTCGGTGGTCGCGTGGGCGGCGGGCGCTCGGCGGGTGAAACCGGCCCGCGCGTGCTCATGGCCGAGGAAGATGTTCTCGGCGATGTTCAATCCGTCGCACAGATCCAGCTCCTGATAGATCGTGGCGATGCCCATCCGCGTGGCGGCCGCCGGACCGGACAGCCGCATCGGCGCACCGCGCCAGCGTATTTCGCCTTCGTCCGGCTGATGCGCACCGGAGAGCACTTTGATCAGCGTCGACTTGCCCGCACCGTTCTGTCCGAGCAGGCAATGCACCTCTCCCTCCCGCACGTCGAGATCGACGTGATCGAGAGCACGCACCCCCGGGAATTCCTTGACGATGCCCCGCATGGTGAGCACGGTGTCCATGGTCGGCCTCCTCGCCGTCGCCGCCGATCAGGCGACGCTGAAAACGTGATCGCTGATGAGCCGCGCCGCGCCGATCAGCCCGCCGACCCCGGCGAGCTCGGACAGCACGATCGGCAGATTGCCGGTGGCCAGCGGCAGCGACCGGCGATAGACCACGCTGCGGATCTCGGCGAGCAGCGGGTGGCCGAATCCGGTGACGCCCCCGGCGATCACCACCAGTCCAGGATTGAAGAAGCTCACCAGTCCGGCCAGCACCGTGCCGAGGTGCGCGCCCGCGTCGCGAATCATGCCCACTGCCACCGGGTCTCCGGCGGCGGCCGCCTCGGCGACGTCCACCGCGGTCAAGGTGCCGGATGCGGCCAGCCGCTCGGCGAGAAAGGCCGAACGGCCGGATCGCGCGTGCACCAGCGCTTCCCGGGCCAGCGCCGCGCCGCCCGCGTAGGCCTCCAGACATCCGGTATTGCCGCAGGCACACACCGGGCCGTCGTCCGTGATGCGAATATGGCCGATATCTCCCGCGCTGCCGGACACGCCGCGGTAGATCTCACCGCCGACCACGATGCCGCAGCCGACGCCGGTGCCGATCTTCACCAGGAGAAAATCCTCGACGGAAGGCGCTGAGCCGGAATGCATTTCGCCCAGGGCGAGAATGTTCACGTCGTTGTCGACCAGCACCGGGCACCCCAGCTCCTGCGCGAGGGCCTCACGCACCGGGAACCGATGCCACCCGGGCATGATCGGCGGTGTCACCGACATCCCTTCGCGGAAACTCACCGGACCCGGCACGCCGACGCCCGCTCCGTGCAACCGAGCGCCCCCGACATGTTCGTCGCGCAGTTTGCCGAGCAGATCCAGCACCCGCTCCAGCACCGCCGCCGGACCCTGCCGGATATCGCAGGGCTCGGAAAGCTGTCCGAGCACCCGTAATTCGCCGTCGGTGACCGCGACATCGATGGAGGTGGCGCCGATGTCCACCGCGGCGAAGCGCAGCCCCGAGGCCAGCCGGGCGATCGCCGAACGCCGGCCTCCGCTGGATGCGGCGAGCCCGCCGGCCTCGACCAGTCCGAGTTCGGCCAGCCGATCGAGTTCTACCGCGAGCTTGGATCTGGACAACTCCATCGGATGTCCCAGTTCCGATCGGGACTGCGGCCCCCGATCCCGGAGCAGGCGCAAAAGCCGTACCTGGTGGGTGTTTTCGGGTCTCGCCGCGATCCGCATCCGGTCCTTCTTTCCAACGGATACCGCGATTGAACTCCTTTTGCCGCGCGCTGTCCCGACTTTCGAAAGATTCCGACGAAGTTTGTTCTGTAGCGAGACAAAGTGGAGGTCAAGTGTCAGCTCGAGGCTTCCGAGTACGAGTTCAGCTATTCCGCGCGGCGTCGCTCGGCGCGGTACGCGAGCGCGTCGACTATGCGCTGCCAGGCCGGGGACGATTCCGAGATACGAGCGAAGACCAGTTCCTGGTCGCCGGTCCGGGTGGCGGCACGGTTTTTCCGCTCCCAGGCATCCAGGTCGTCGATGAGCTGGTCGAGGCGCGGGTCGTGGGGACCCCAGTCGACCGCTTCGTCACAGGCGAGTAGTAGGCGGATCGTCTCGGGGTCGTCGAGACCGGCGTTCTTGGCGCGGACCCGCCGTGGCAGCGAGCCGGGGTCCAGCGCCCGCACCAGAATCCACGCGTCACGCTCGAGGCGGACCCGCTGCTCGCTGACGCCGAAGCCACGCATGCGGTCCAGGGTGGCGATCACCTCGGGCGGCAGCACGAGGCGCTCGCCGCTTTCCAAATCGGCGATACGGCGGCGGTGTTCGGTGAGCTGGTCGACCTTGCGCTGTAGTTCGGCGTCGATATCGGCTACGGCCGCGGCGAATTCGGCCGGACCGGCATGCAGCAGCGCGTCGATCCGGGCGAGCGGGACACCGGCGTCGGCGAGGGTCCGGATCCGGATCAGATCCACCGCCGCCTGGGCGCTGTAGCGGCGGTAGCCGGAGGCGTCGCGTTCGGGCTCCGGGAGCAAGCCGACCTGGTGGTAGTGCCGAACGGTGCGAACGGTCACGCCGGCGGCGGCCGCCAGCTGGCTGATCGTCAGCACCGTGCACCTCCTCGCAGCGAGTCTAAGGGCGACCGGCCTGGTCGATCACGTCGCGGATCGCTTGCACCACGGCATCGGGCCGGTCGAAGCAGAGCCGGTGGTGGTAGGTGTCGGAAACGAGGCGTTGTTCGCCGCGGACGACCCCGTGCACCACCGCCGCGTCCAGCCGCGCCTTCGGCTCCCGCAGGTCCGCCGCCACGGTGAGCGCGACCAACGGAACGTCGGGCAGGCCCGGCCCGGCTCGAAGTTCGGTGGCCAGATCGACCAACGCGCCACGCTCGGCGATGCCCGCCCGCAACCACGCGTCGCTGACCTTGGCCTCGAGCAGCGGCTGCCGCATCGGCTCGGGATACCCGGCGAGCAATTCGGCGTGCATCCGGCGCAGCTCCGGGCGCATGCGCCGGAGTTCCGCCAGGTCGGGTGCTTGGCGTTCGGCGGCGGCCAGGCTCGCCTCGGCCGGCATGAAGGCATCCCAGTCGTGGTGCACGGCGTCGAGCCAGACCAGGCCCGCCACGTCCTGCGGGTAGAGCTGTGCGAAACGATGCGCGAACAAGCCGCCGAGGGAGTGCGCGGCCAGCACGTACGGACCGGGAATGCCCAGTGCCCGCAGCAACTCTCGCAGTTGTCCGGCGACCGCGGCGGCGGTGCGCGGCACCGGGAGCGGGTCGCTGTAGCCGCTGCCGCCGCGGTCATACACCACCGCGGTGGTGAACTGCGAAACTTGTTGCTGCACACCGAAATAGTCCAGTCCGACCGCACTTGCTCCCGGCAGGAACACGACCGCGGGCCCGCCGCGGCCCGACCGATGCACGAACACGCGGCGGCCGTCGATCTCCTGGAATCCGCCGATCGGCGGAGCGATGGTGAGGTTGTTGGTCATCGGGCAAGAGTGCAACCCTGACGCAGCGTCAGGGTCAAACTCGAATCACGGTGCTCGGTTCAGAGTGCGAGACCGACATACTTGGTCTCGAGATATTCGTCGAGTCCCTCCGCGCCGCCCTCCCGGCCCAGCCCGGACTCCTTGACGCCGCCGAACGGTGCGGCGGGGTCGGAGATGACGCCCTCGTTCACCCCGACCATGCCGGTATGCAGGCCCTCGGCGAAAGCGAGTGTCCGGCCGAGGTTTTCGCCGTAGACGTAGCCGATGAGCCCGGCGGCGGTGGCGTTGGCCTCGGCCAGCGCTTCGGCGGTGGTGGCGAAGGTGCGGATGGGCGCGACGGGCCCGAAGATCTCCGCCTGCAGGATGCGGGCAGCCGCGGGAACGCCGGTCAGCACGGTCGGCTCGAAGAAGTAACCCGGGCCGGGCCGCCGATGACCGCCGGTGCGTACGCGGGCGCCGAGCCGCACGGCGTCGTCGACGAGTTCTTCGACGGAAGCTACGGCGTTCGCGTCGATGAGCGGACCGACCTGGGTGCCGCGTGTCATCCCGTCGCCGACGCGCAGGGCCGACAGCCGCGCGGTGAGCCGGTCGGCGAATTCGTCGGCCAAGGATTCGTGCACCAGGAACCGGTTCGCGGCGGTGCAGGCCTCACCGGAGTTGCGCATCTTGGCCTCGACCGCGCCCGCCACGGCCTTGTCCAGGTCGGCGTCGGCGAGCACCACGAAGGGAGCGTTGCCGCCCAGCTCCATCGAGGTACGCAGGACACGCTGCGCCGCCTGCGCGAGCAGTGTCCTACCGACCGCGGTGGAGCCGGTGAAGGTCAGTTTGCGCAGCGCCGGATCGGCGATCAACGGTCCGCACACGGCCGCGGCGTCCGAGGTCGTCACGCAATTCACCACGCCCGCGGGCACTCCCGCTTCGTCCAGCAGCGCCATCAGGGCGAGGCTGGTCAGCGGGGTCTGCGGCGCGGGTTTCAGCACGATGGTGCAGCCCGCGGCCAGCGCCGGGGCGATCTTGCGGGCACCCATGGCCAGCGGGAAGTTCCACGGAGTGATGGCCAGGACCGGACCGACCGGCTGCTTCATGGTGATGATGCGCCGAGCCGCCGACGGGGCGACCCGATAAGCGCCGCCGGACCGCACACTCTCCTCGGCGAACCAGCGGAAGAACTCGGCGCTGTAAGCGACCTCGCCCCGCGCTTCGGCGAACGGCTTGCCCATTTCCGCGGTGATCAACGCGGCGAACTGGCCCGCCCGCTCGTGCAGCAGTTGGAACAGGTTCATCAGCAGATCGGCGCGGGCGCGCGGACTCGTCCGTGCCCAGGCCTCCTGTGCGGCTACCGCGGCCGCGAGCGCCCGGCGGCCCACCTCGGCGTCGGCATCGGCGACCTGGGCGATCACCTCCCCCGTGGCCGGGTTCTCCACGGCGAAGGTCGCCGCGCCCCCGGCCCACTCGCCATCGATGTAATGACCGGCCGGCAGGTCCAGCAACGCCGTCATCGGGCTGTCTCCACTTCGTCGAAGGTGATGATCTGCCGGATCGCGCGCCCGTCGGCCAGCCGATCCATGGCCTCGTTGATCCGCGACAGCTCGATCCGATCCGAGATCAGCTGTTCGACGGGCAGCAGGCCGTCGCGCCACATGCGGACATAGCGCGGGATGTCGCGGGACGGCAGCGCTGAACCCAGATAGCTACCGACGACCGTGCGCGCCTCGGCGGTCAAGGTCAGCGGCGAGATCGACGCCAAGGCGTCCGGGCCGGGAAGGCCCACCGTGATGGTGGTGCCGCCGACGGCCGTCGCCGCGTACGCGGTCTCGAAGGCACGCGGATGGCCCGCGCACTCGATGACGTAGCGGGCTCGAATGCCCTTCTCCGACAGCTCATCCGGTGTGTAGACCAGGTCCGCGCCGAGCGTACGGGCCTGCTCGGCTTTCGCGCGCAGGGAGTCCACCGCGATGACCCGTCGCACGCCGAGCGCCTTGGCCACCAGCACGGCCGCCATGCCCACCCCGCCCAGACCGACGACCATGACATCGTCACCCGGCCCCGGCCGGGCCACATTGAGCACCGCGCCACCACCGGTCAGCACGGCGCAGCCGAACAGGGCGGCCACATCCGGTGGCACGTCGGAATCGACCGGCACCACCGAGGCGCGATCGACGATCGCGTGCGTGGCGAAGCCGGAAACACCGAGGTGGTGGTGGATTCGCTCGCCGTCGCGGGACAGATGCCCGCGATGGTGCAGTAGTTCGCCCGCGTTGTTCGTCCGGCTGCCCGCCGGGCACGGTAGCCGACCGCCCTCGGCGCAGGCCGGGCATTGCTCGCACCGCGGCAGGAACGACATGACCACACGCTGGCCGACAGCCAGATCCGTTGCGCCCGAGCCGGTCCGGACCACGATGCCCGCCGCCTCGTGGCCGAGCAGCATGGGCACCGGCCGAACCCGATTCCCGTCGACCACGCTGAGGTCGGAGTGGCACACGCCCGCTGCCTCGATCCGCACGAGCAGTTCGGTCGGGCCCGGCTCGCCCAGTTCTAGACGCGCGATGGTGATCGGTCTGGTCTCCGCGAACGGGCGGTCGCGCCCGATCTCCTCGAGCACGGCTCCGGTGATCTGCATGCGCCGAGGTTATGGCGAAAGATGGACTCCGAGGTATGGCTAGACTGCATATAACATTGGCAATGTGCAGGTCATACCGCACACAACAGGAGCGAGGAGCGGTATGGATTCCGCCGTCTCGGCGATCCTGGAGGGCATCCACGCCGGGATCCCGCAGTACGAATTGGAGGCGAAAGTCGCGGCCGCCGTCGCCGGAGGCGATCTCACCCCCGCCGCCGGAGCCGCCGCCCGCGACCTCTGGTTACGGGTGGCCGAACGCAGCCGCCGCGAGGAAGTGCTGCGCGCGCTGCACGACACCGCCACCGACCTCACCGGCATCCGTGATGTGGAAGCCGTCCTCCAGGCCATCGTCGGACGCACCCGCACCCTGTCCGGCAGCGATATGGCCTATCTCAGCCTCAACGATCACGCCAGCGACGAGACCTATATCCGCAAGTCCGACGGTGTGGTGACCGAGGCGTACCGGATGCTGCGCATGCCCATCGGCACCGGCGTGGTCGGGCGAGCGGCGGCCGGGGTGACGTCCTACCAGAGCGCCGATTATCTGGGCGATCCCGAAATCATCCATCTGCCCCAGGTGGACGCGATCGTGCGCGCCGAAGGGGTCCGCTCCATCCTCGGCGTCCCGATGTACTTGCACGGCAAGGCAATCGGCGCGCTGCTCGTCGCCGATCGCACACCCCGCGACTACCCCGCCGAAACCGTCGACCTGCTCGACACGATCGGAAAGCACGCGGCGGTGGCACTCGACAATGCCGAGCGGTTCTCCGCCATTCGCGGCGCGCTCGAACGACTCGGCCAGGAGCAGGCCTCGCGACAGCACGAGATGTCGGAATTGCAAAGCCTGATGGCATTGGATCGGCGACTGATCGAAACAGTGATCGGCGGTGGCGGTTACGAGGCATTCGCCGACCTGGCCCGGCACATCGTGGCGTCGCGGGTCGCCGTCCTGGACGCGGCCGACGGGGTGCTCGCGGCCCGGGGCGGCGAACACTGGGCCGCGCGCGTCAGCGAGCTGGCGACCGGCGCGCTCGCCGGTCCCCTGCGCATGGCGGCGGCGACCGGCGAGCCCCGCGAATGTCATTCCGGCGGTGACACTTTCCTGCTGGTGCCGGCCCGGACCGCCGGCGGTCATCTGGCGACGCTCGTGTTGGCGGATCGCCTGCCGGACCTGCCCGCGGGGCTGGTGGAACGACTGTCCATCTTTCTGACCATCCTGCGTCTGTTCGACCGGGCCGCACACGACGCGGCCCAGCAACTACAGATAGAGGTCCTGGACGATCTGCTCTCCGGGCGCGAAGTTTCGACGGATCGAAAACGCCAGCGGGCCAGTCGTTTCGGGCTGCGGCCGACCGACGATCTCACCGTCGTCGTCCTCGCCGCTCCGGGCGCGGACCAGCGGCGCATGGCCGCCCGGCTGCGCTCGGCCGTGCAGACGCCGCGCGCCCTGATCGCCCGCTACAACGACGACTTCTGCGTGGTCGCGACCGATGACGGTTCGGTGGCCGAGCGGATCAGGGCAGCCCTGGCCGACGAACCCAGCCCGCCCACCCTCGGATTCGCTGGCCCCGCAACCGGATTCGATCGGCTCAGCGCGTCCTACCGGCAGGCTCGCCGCGCCCTCGCGACCCTGCTGATGCTGGGCCGCACCGGAGCTTCGCTGGACGGTGCCCGTCTCGGCGCGGTCGGCCTACTGCTCGACGCCGCACACACCCTGGACCCCGCGTTCAGTCCGCTGACCGAAATCCAGCCCCTGCTGGACTACGACGCCCAGCACCGCACCGCGCTCACCGAAACCGCCTGGGCGCACCTAGAATTCGGCGCCAACATCGCCCGCACGGCCGAAGAGCTGTTCATCCACCGCAATACCGTGCGCCAGCGCCTCACGCGCATCGGTGGCCTGCTCGGCGAGGATTGGCTCGACGGGCCGCGACGGCTGGAAATTCATCTGGCCGTGCGCGTTTGGAAGTTGGCCGGTAGCGGACTCGACTGAGCGTTTGCCCTGGGGACGACGGGTAGCCCGAACTGAGCGCCCAAAATCGGGCATCCCAGCCACAAGCACCGGGAACGTCGGCAATGGCGCATAGCGGCTCGATGGCCTGTCGCCCACAGGTCGTGAGCGCGGATCTCGGTTGGGCAATGGATCGCCGCTCGGGTCACGCTGAGGGAGCAGCGGCCCTGACTGTCTCTGCCCGATACTCTCGGTCAGTGGTCGGCGAGGCCGCAGTTCTCACGAGCCAGCGCTGATCATCCGTTCCCAGATCGAGTTGACGCCGCAGCCCATTTGGCCAGTCAGGACTGCGACGGGCGACGGCCGCCGATTCAGCAACTGAATCGCAACCGAACCGCGAACCAGCAGAGACCTAGCCGTCCACCCCCGTGCGCATACCTCGGCGCGGAACGACCAAATCAATGTTGCCTCAACCAGCCCGATTACAGTTGCAACTGCCGTCGCGCGCCGACCAAGCCGTCGAGCAGCGATGAGTCCGAGCCGACAGCAAATCTCCAGCATGTAGACAGGCTTCGTTTCAGCCTGACGTCCTGTGGTAACGCTGTCAGTGGAAGCCGAGGCTTCCGCAGGGGACAGAGGAGGTGCTGCGGTGGCGACGACGGTGTTCCTGGTGGACGACCATGAGATCGTGCGTCTCGGTATCCGCGACCTCATCGACGACCAGGCCGACCTGCAGGTGGTGGGTGAGGCGGCGAGTTGTGCGGAGGCGCGGCGGCGCGTGCCGGCGTTGCGGCCTGATGTCGCGGTGCTCGATATCCGGCTGCCCGACGGCAGCGGTGTCGAGTTGTGCCGTGACCTGCTCGCGGTGACGCCGCGGTTGCGGTGCGTGATGTTGACGTCGTTCTTCGAGGAGCAGTCGATGATCGGCGCGGTGCTGGCCGGCGCTTGCGGCTACCTGATCAAGGACATCCGGGGCGATGAACTCGTCGACGCGATCCGGGCGGTCGGTCAGGGGCGTTCGCTGCTGGACGAGCGTGCTGTCGCCGCCCTGATGACGAAAGTGCGCACTCAGTCGGCGGCCGAGCACGGTCCGCTGGCGTCGTTGACCGATCGGGAGCGCACCGTGCTGGGGATGCTCGGTGAAGGTTTGACGAATCGGCAGATCGCTCGGCGAATGTACTTGTCGGAGAAGACCGTCAAGAACTATGTGTCCCAGTTGCTGTCGAAATTGGAGGTCGGCGGCCGCACCGAGGCTGCCGTACTCGCGACCAAACTCGGGCTGCCCGAGGGCCGCGACGACTACTGATCGATCACCTCGTGCACCGGCCGGCGCGGCGTCGGCGGCAGGGGTTCCGCATCCGACGACACCCAGCCGACCCGCAGCATGGCCTGCGGATAGGCGCAGTCGTACAGCACATGGGTCCGGATATCGGCTCGGAGCTCGGGCAGGCCGAGCGGCTCGGTCTGCAGGCAGGTCGACAGCCCGAGGTCGGTCGCGGTGAGCAACGCCGCGCTGATCGCCTCACCCGCGCGCAGCCGCGACTTCCGATCGTCGGCGGCCGTACAGACCACCAGCCATTCCGCGGCGTCGGGATCGCTGACCCGGTCGGCGAGCTCGGGCTCGGTGAACGCGCGCACCGGGATCTGGTCGCTCGGGTGCGGTCGGGGGCTGTTCTCTGCGGGCACTCCGTCGCTCGAGCCGTGTCGCCCACTCCACGCGGCGAGTTCGCGCTGGTACTCGATGTCGTCGGCGTGCCGCTGCACGGCTTCACGGGCCGGGCGGGCGAGACTCGCGCGCAGTGTGCCGGGGACATGCCGCACCACCGCACCCCATTGCGTGGCACGCGTGGCGATCGTACGGAGGTATCCCGGTGGCACCTGCCAGTCGCTGTAGCTCCGGCGGTCGGACTGGCGGCGCAGCAGGGCCGCGCCGAGATCGACATCGGTCTGCGTCGGCTGCCGCGGCGTGAATTCGATGGTGGCGAGATGATCGGGGTCGGAAGGATCCGGCAGGTGGGTGACCTCGGCCGACCAGCCGAGCGTCGCCAGCGCCACCCGGAAGTGATGCAGCGCCGCGCCACAACTCAGCACCAAGCCACGCCGCTGCGGGTCGGTAGCGCTGAGGTGCCGGTCGGGATCGGCGTAGAGCTCCACCGAGTGGCCGGTGAGCCGCCAGCGCCAGGGCTGGGTGTTGTGCACCGATGGTGCGCGGACCGCCATCGCGATGGCGTTGTGCAGGGTCTCGGAGTCCGGCTGCGCGGAGGTCATATGGTCGACTGCCGTCCTTTCCGGTGCACGTGCGCACTCGGATCGCGCGACGGACCGTGCCACCGAAGCCCAGTCTGCGCGCATACCGGCGGGCCGGCACCGATCCGAAGGTCCCGAATCTTCAGGCCGAATGTCCGGCCGGAGGAGATCCGCGGCTCAGAACCGCTCCCGCATTCGATCGAGACCATCGAGAATCAGGTCGAGACCGAACTCGAACTCGGTTTGGTCGTCACACCAGCCGAGTTTCGGTTCGCCGTCGTCGTGCGGCTCGTCGGCGATCATGCCCGCGATATTGGGGAACTGGTCGGCCATGGCCGCGAGCTGGGCGGTGGCTTCCGCGTCGGTTTGTTCCCCGGCGGAACCGAACAGCTCCTGGGTGAACCCCAGCGCCCGGCTGCCCAGGGCGTGCAAGGCATGGTGGGCCAGATCGTAGGAGAAACCGCCGGTGCGCAGCAACCCGATCACCGCGTCGAAGTAGGTGATGAGCGAGAGCGTCATCGGTGAGCGCGTTCCGATCAGCACTGGTGCCCACGGATGCTGGAGCAGGACCTCGCGGGCGAGCAGGATGCGCTGGCGCAGCACCGGTTTCCAGTCGGCGGGCGACTCGGCGGTGAGCGGTTCCACCACACCGTTGATCGCGCCGATCACCACCTCGGCCATCCCGTCGAGGAGTTCGGCTTTGTTCGCCACGTGGTGGTAGAGCGACATCGCCTCGACCCCGAGATCGGTGGCGACGCTGCGCATGGTGACCGCTTCCATCCCGTCGCGGTCGGCGCGGGCGACGGCGGTGTGCAGGATTTGTTCGCGGCTCAGGCGAGGTCGTTGATCGGTAACCATCGCGGGCCAACTTTACCGTACGAGGTAAGGATGCCCGCTCTTGACAGCCTTACGTTGTAATGCTTCCCTTACGAGATAAGACTTACAACGTAAGAGGGATGGTGTGATCATGTGGTTCTGGATTGCGATCGCGGTCGGAGCGCCCGTGGCACTGGTGCTGACCGGCCTCCTGTTCCTGGTGGTGGCGATGCGCACCGGCTACCGCCCGGCGCTCACGGCCGTCCGCCGCTTCAATCGACGCTTCACCAACCGGCACAACATGAAGACCGCCGGTCAGCCCGGCGCGACGTCGTCGGTCATCCGGCACCGGGGCAGATCGAGCGGGAAAGCCTATGCGACCCCGATCGGCGTGACCGAAGCCGGAGACGAGTTCGTCATCCTGCTGCCCTACGGAACCAACCCGGACTGGCTGAAGAATGTGCTGGCCGCCGGGTCGGCCGAGGTTGTCCACGAAGGCGTGCCCTACCGCGCCACCGATCCGGAAGTGGTTTCGGCCGCCTCGGTCGCCCGGCACCTCTCCCGACCGGAACGCCTGGCTCGCCTGCTGTTCGGCGTCGACGCCGCCCTGCGCCTGCACGTGACAGCCGCGGCGTAAAGGCATGCGTACGTAGGTGATTACCACAGGTCCGCACGAAACGGTCCGACGTCGACTACCTACCCGACACCGAGAAGGCGGCTCTACTCTCCACTGTGCGACAGCCGCCATGCGGTCAGCGCGAGCCGGGCGCGCAACAGTCCCGTGGGCTCGCCGAGTTCGAAACCCATTGCCTTACCCAAGTATTCGAGGCGACGAGCGACGCTGCTGTGGTGCCGGTGCAGGAGGTCGGCCGCGCGGCGCAGCGAGCCGGTGCGGCAGTAGACCTCCAGGGTGTCGAGATCGTCTGGGCTGCCCGCGATTCCGGCGATCGCGCCGACATCCGCGTTGTCCCGCAGCGTGGAAGCGGGGAGGTGTGCGAGGAGCGCGAGCACACCGAGGCTGTCGTAGTGCACGATCGGCTGGCGGGTCGTGCTGAACCGGAGCGCGGTACGCGCTTCGTACCAGGATGTTTCCGGGCTCGCTGAGCTGCCGATGCCCGCGTGGACGTCGTCCGGGAATCGCCTGTCGTCCAGCGCCGCGGCCAGGATGACACCCACATCGCCGACCGTCGCGGCTTTCACCGGGCGGGCCGGACAGATCAGGCCGCCGATCCGGTCGAGCGGAGTCCGCGCGCGCACCGCGATGACGCGGACCGGCAGTTCGGCCGGAAAACCCAAGAGCCGCAACGCTCTCCCCCTGGCCGCGGCATCGGCGCCGGCGCTGATGACCAGTTCGACCAGAGCCGGGTCGGCCATGGTGGTACGCGCCGGGCCGTAGCGCTCGACCACGGCCGCGGTGGTGATGGCGAGCCGGTCCAGCAGCAGTTCGTCCAGCGCACGCGACGATTCGCCGCGCTCGAGCCACACACTGCCGATCTCTTCGTCGTCGAGCGTGATCGGCAGTGTCATGGACGCGACCGGCGGCGGACCATCGACCTCCCGGCCGTCCGGAGCGAACCGGATCACCCGGCCGGTGCCCGCCAGCCGGATGCCGGTCACGCATTCGGCCAGGTTGGCCGACGCACGGGCGAGCGCGGGCAGATCCACCCGGCGGCGCAGCAGAGTGTCGTAGAACGAGACCACACGCAGCGCGCCTTCGGCTTCGGTATCCAGTTGCGACAGCCGCACGATCAACGCATCCACGCTTCGACGGTACGCGGCAATCGTCGCGCGGCACGGTGCGAATGCGCGACGTTCGGCGGGCGCTTCGCGGCTCGCGGACGGCGACGATGATAGGCATGGATCCCGAACTAGAGCCGTTCACCGCCTTGTTCCCGCCCGCCGACCTGTCCGACCCGCCGACCGCGCGCAAGGTGCTCGCCGAATTGACCGCGTCGATCCCGGTCGACACCACCGGGCTGGACATCGAAGACCGTTCGGTCCCGGCCCAGCCCGAGGTGCCGGTCCGGATCTACCGGCCGCAGGACTCGGCTGGCGCCATCGTGTGGCTGCACGGCGGCGGGTTCGCGATGGGCAACCTGGAGACCGAGCATCCCTGGGCCGGCGCGCTCGCCCGCAATGCCGGCGTGACGGTCATCTCCGTGGCCTACCGGCTGTCCCCGGAGCACCCGTTTCCCGCCGCGCACGACGATGTCTACGCGACGGTGCTCTGGGTGGCCGAGCACGCGGACGAACTAGGTCTGGATCCGGGACGCATCGCGATCGGCGGGCACAGTTCCGGCGCGGGGATAGCTGCGGCGGTGGCGTTGCGGGTGCGCGATGAGCAGAGCGCGCCGATCCGGTTCCAGCTGCTGCATCAACCGCTGCTCGACGACCGTCAAACAACCTGGTCGGCAACGAATTTCATCGATACACCGTTCATCACTCGCGACAAGATCACGCAGATGTGGGCGCACTATCTGGCCGCCACGCCCGCTACCCCGTATGCCGCCGTGGCGCGCGCCACCGACCTGTCCGACCTGCCGCCCGCCTATATCGCCACCGCGGAGTTCTGCCCGAATCGGGACGAGGGCATCGACTACGCACTGCGCTTGCTGCGGGCGGGCGTGCCGGTCGAATTGCATCAGTGGCCCGGCACCTTCCACGGATCGCACGTCATCCTCTCCGCCGAGATCTCCCAGCGGCAGAACGCCGAACTGGCCGCGGTGCTCCGCCGCGCGCTGGCCTGAATCACCACGAGACCGAAAGGCACATCATGCGAGGCACAATTCCCCGGAAGATGCGACTGCTGGCCGCACTCGCGCCGAAGGTGGACTGGGATTCGATGACATCAGAGCAGGTCATCGAGCTCCGCGCGGCGCAGGACCGCAAGCTCGGCACCGCGCTGGGCACGTTCATCCTCGGCACGGTCGACCGCGGCACCCGGATCAGCACCGAGGCACTGGAGCTGCCGGGGCGGCGTTTGCACGTCCGGCTGTATCGGCCCGCGGCGGGCGGCTCCGCGCTACCGCTGATCATCGCGTTTCACGGCGGCGGATTCATCAGCGGCACACCGGCACAGGACGATTGGCTGCTCAGCCATCTGGCGGCGCGGCTGCCTGCCGTGGTCGCCTCGGTCGACTATCGGCTGGCACCCGAGCACCCCGCGCCCGCCCAGGTCGCCGATGCCTACGACGCGACGACGAGCCTGGTCGAACAGGCCGCGCGGTGGGGCGGCGACCCGGACCAGGTCGTCGTGCTCGGGTCCAGCGCGGGCGCCACGCTCGCCGCGCTGACGGCGATCAGTGCGCAGGATCTGGGCATACCGGTGCGCGCGCAGGTTTTGATCAATCCACAGGTCGACTGGACCGAGCAGGTGTTCCGGTATCCCTCGTTCACCGAGAACGCGGACGCGCCGACCGCTACTCCCGGCAATTGCCGTGCGGTACAGCGATTCGCCCTGCCCGCGGGTTTCGACGCACGGTCGATGTCACCGCTGTATCGCGAGAACCTCTCCGGACTAGCCCCGGCCTGCATCGTCGCCGCGGGGCTGGACACCCTGGAGGACCAGTCGCCCGCCTACGCGGATCGGCTGCGCGCTGCCGGAGTCGAGGTCACGCTGACGCGCTACCCGGAAGCCACGCACGCCTTCCTCAGCATGCCGAGGCTGGTCCCCGCGGCGCGGACCGCCCGCGCCGACATCCTCGGCTACCTGCGTAACCACGTGCTGGAGCGGGCGCGCCCGACACCGGGATAAGCACCGGGTTTCGCTGCGCCGAGGCACCCCCGGGTGTACAAACATGGGGGTGACGATGTGGAAGATCTGCCGGACCTGCGCAGTCGAACACGAAGCCGCGGCACAGCTCTGCCGTATCTGTGCTGACGAACGGCAGTGGATGCCCGCCGACGGCCAGCACTGGGTCACCCTCGAAGCGCTTGCGGCGCAAGGCCATACGGTCGCCCTGCGGGAGCTGGAACCGGACCTGTTCGGCTTGACGGTAGAACCACAGTTCGGCATCGGGCAGGAATCGCATCTCGTGCGCACCCCCGCGGGCAACGTGCTGTGGGATGTCACCGGATATGTCGATCCCGACGCCGCCCGGCTGGTCCTCGAGCTCGGCGAGGTCGTCGCCATCGTGCCGAGTCATCCGCACCACTACGGCGTGCAGGTCGAATGGAGTCGCGCCCTCGGCGGGGTTCCGGTGCTGGTCGCCGAGCCGGATCTGGAGTGGGTCGCCCGCCCGGACAAGGCGATCCGGCCCTGGTCCGGGCAGGTCGACCTGCTCCCGGGGGTTACCCTGCGCCAGCTCGGCGGACACTTCCCGGGCAGCGCGGTCCTGCACTGGGCCGCGGGCGCGGCGGGCCGGGGCGTGCTGTTCAGCGCCGACACCGTCCAGGCCAATCCGGACCGCGAGTCGGTCGCCTTCATGCGCAGCTACCCCAACCGCATCCCGCTCTCCCCCGGCGTCGTCGAACGCGTCACCAAGGCGGTCGAGGAATTCGAATTCGACCGCCTCTACGACAATTTCGGCAAAACGATCGACGGCGACGCCCGCGCCACCGTGCGCCGCTCAGCCGAACGCTACATCGCCTGGGTACGCGGCGATTTCGACCATCTGACCTGACTACGCGCGCGCCAGGTACGCCTCGGCCAGCCGGAACTCTTCGTGCACCTCGGCCGTGCCGCGCTGGCGCAGCGGTGGCTCCACCAGCCAGCGCAGCGGCGGTCCGAAGTCGGAGCTCGAGGTCCGCACCAGGCGAGTCGCCTCCGAATTTAGTGCGCCGCCTCGAATCCCGCGCGCAGGTCCGCGAGAATGTCGTCGATGCCCTCGAGGCCGACCGCGAGGCGCACCAGGCCCGGCGTGACCCCGGAGGTGAGCTGCTGGTCCGGGGTCAGCTGGGAGTGGGTGGTGGAGGCCGGGTGGATGACCAGGGAGCGGACATCACCGATGTTGGCGACGTGACTGTGCAGGGTGAGAGCGTCCACGAACTTCTTGCCCGCGTCAATGCCGCCCGCCAGTTCGAAGGCGATGACCGCGCCGGTGCCCCTGGGCGCCAACTGCTTTCCGCGCTCGTACCACGGCGAGGTGGGCAGACCCGCGTAGGAGACCGACGTGACCTCCGGGCGGTCGCGCAGGAATTCCGCGACCGCCTGCGCGTTGCTCACATGACGCTCCACCCGCAAGCTCAGCGTCTCCAGGCCCTGGCTGATGAGGAAGGCGTTGAACGGCGCGACGGCCGCGCCCAGATCCCGCAGCAGTTGTACGCGCGCTTTCAACGCGTAGGCCGGCGGGCCCAACTCGGCGTACACGACGCCGTGATAGCTCGGGTCCGGCTCGACGAACCCCGGGAAACGCGGCGAATCGCCTTCGCGCACAGTCCAATCGAAGGTGCCGCCGTCGACGATGACGCCCGCGATCGCCGTGCCGTGCCCGCCGAGGTACTTCGTCGCCGAATGCACGACGATGTCGGCCCCGTGCGCGAGGGGCTGGATCAAATACGGTGTGGCGACGGTGTTGTCGACGATGAGCGGCAGCCCGGCGGCGTGCGCGACCTCCGCGACACCCGGAATGTCGAAGATATGGTTCTGCGGATTCGACACCGTCTCGCCGTAGAACGCCTTGGTGTTCGGCCGGACCGCCGCACGCCACTGCGCCAGATCGTCTGGGTCCTCGACGAAGGACACCTCGATGCCCAGCTTGGGCAGCGTGTAGTGGAAGAGGTTGTAGGTACCGCCGTAGAGGCGCGGGCTGGACACGATGTGATCGCCCGACCCGGCGATGTTCAGGATCGCGAGGGTCTCCGCCGCCTGGCCCGAGGCCAGCAGCAACGCCGCGACGCCGCCCTCCAGCGCGGCGATCCGCTGCTCGACCACGTCCTGTGTCGGGTTCCCGATCCTGGTGTAGATATTGCCCGGCTCGGCCAGACCGAACAGCGCCGCCGCGTGCGCGGTGTCGCGGAAGGTGTAGGAGGTGGTCTGATAGATGGGCAGCGCACGCGCCTGCGTGCCGGTATCGGGGACCTGACCGACGTGGATCTGCTTGGTCTCGAAGCTCCAGTCGGCCGTGGGATCGTTCGCGGGGGTCGGTTCGGTCATTCCCCGACGTTAGAGAGGAAACCGCCGCTCCGGGAGAGTTTCGCTCGTACTGAATCCAACGGCGTCTACTTCTTCCGGGCGCGATAGGCCGCGACGGCGTTGCGGTTGCCGCAGGCGGTGCTGCAATAGCGGCGGGACCGATTCCGGGACAGGTCCAGCACGATGCCGGCACAGGCGGCGTCGGCACAGACCGACAGCCGGCTCATCTCATCGGATCGGATCAGATCGATCAGGGCCATGGCGGTCTCCACGGCGATGCGCACGGGGAGCGGTGCGTCAGGGGGCACGGCGTGGATGTGATAGTCGACCTCGCCGTGCCGGACCAGCTGGGGTAGCGCGCGATGCTCGGCCAGCGTCTCGTTCACCAGGTGCACCGCCGCGTCCCGGTCACTGGTGAGCAGACGGCGCAGCGACGGTCGCAAAGCACGGACCTCGGCGAGTTCGGCGGCGGTGCGCGCGTGCGTGCCGGTGTACCCGTGCCGAACGAAAAACCGGTCCAGGTGGGCGATCTCGGTCAGCGTATCCGGTTCCTCGGCCGTGTTCACCAGCTCCACCGCAGCGATCAGCGACGCTTCGGTGTCATGAGCAAAAGTCATGTTGACATATTACCAACCCGCTCGTAGCGTCATTAGTCATGGCGACGATGACTCATGACAGAAATGTTCAGCGGTTGCGCACCGGGCTGATCATCGCGGTGGCCTCCGCGACGTCGTTCGGCCTGTCGGGCTCGCTGGCTCGCGGTTTGCTGGACGCGGGCTGGAGCGCCGCCGCCGCGGTCGCCGTCCGCGTGCTGGTGGCCGCCGCCGTCCTGCTGCCGATCGCGGTGGTTCAGCTGCGCGGCGACTGGCAGTTGCTGCGCCGCAACGCCGCGCTGATCACCGCCTATGGACTCCTCGCCGTCGCGGGCACGCAACTCGCGTATTTCAACGCCGTCCGGTACATGGAGGTCGGCGTGGCGTTGCTGATCGAATACACCGCGCCGATTCCGGTCGTCGCCTGGCTGTGGCTGCGGCACCGCGAACGCCCCGGTGCGGGCACGGTCGTGGGCGGACTGATCGGGCTCACCGGCCTGGTGCTCGTCATCGACCTGCGCTCGGGTCTGGCCGCCAGCTGGATCGGGATCGCCTGGGCGCTGGCCGCGATGATCGGCGCGGCAGCCTATTTCGTGCTCTCGGCGCACGGCGACGGCACCTTGCCCGGCACCGTCCTGGCCGCGGGCGGGCTGCTCGTCGGCGGGCTCGTCTTGCTGGTAGCGGGTGCGTTCGGCATCGTCCCCCTGCATTTCGGCACCGCTCCCGTGGTGTTCCGGGACTTCACGGTCAGCTGGTGGGTTCCGGTGCTCACCCTCGGTGTGGTCACCGCGGCTTTCGCCTATGTCTCCGGCATCGCCGCCACCCGCCTGCTCGGCTCCCGGCTGGCCTCCTTCGTCGCCCTCTTCGAAGTCCTTGCCGCCCTGAGCTTCGCCTGGCTGCTGCTCGGCGAGGCGCCGCGGCTGATCCAATTGCTCGGCGGCGCACTGATTCTCATCGGCGTCGTGGTGGTCCGCCGCGGTGAACTCGGCACGGCGGACCAGCGTGCGGCGCAGCCCGAGATCAGCGCTGCCGCAGCAGGAACCGCTGAACCTTCCCGCTAGGGGTCTTGGGCAGGCTGTCGACGAAGTGCACCGTGCGGGGATAGGCGTGGGCAGCGAACTTCGTCTTCACCAACTGCCGCAGTTCGGTTTCCAGCGCCGGCCCGGGTTCGGCCCCCTCCCGCAACACCACGAACGCTTCGATCACCTCACCGCGCAGTTCGTCCGGCATGCCGACGACCGCGGCTTCGATCACCGAATCATGCATCACGAGAACGCTTTCCACGTCGAACGGGCCGATCCGATAGCCCGCCATGATGATCACGTCGTCGTCGCGGGCGGAGAAGTAGAAGTGGCCGTCCTCGTCGACCATGCCCGCATCGCCGGTGAGGTACCAGCGGCCGTCGCCGGCGTAGCGGGACGCGGTCTTCTCGGGCGCGTCCACATAACCGGCGAACCACATCCCCGGGCTCCGCAGGGTGTCGACCACCACGCGACCCTGCTCCTTCGGGCCGAGCACGCGATCGGCGTCCTCGGCGAGAATCGCCATGGTGAAGCCGGGTAGCGGTTGCCCCATCGAGCCGGGCCGAGTCTCGGTGCGGACATCGTCCTGCCAGGCATTGGCGATGAGCATGCCGGTCTCGGTCTGGCCGTAGTGGTCGCGCACCGCCAGGCCCAGCGTCCCGACCGACCAGGCCGGGATGTCCGGGGTGAGCGGTTCACCCGCCGCGGACGCCCGGCGCAGCGTCAAACCGGTGGGGGCGGCGGCACTGTCGGCCCGCAGCGCGCGGTACACGGTGGGTGCGGCCGCGAAATTCGTGACGCCGAAGCGCTCCAGCACCTGCCAGGTCAGCGGGGCCGAGAAGCCGGAATGCACGAGCAGGCTGCGCATTCCGGTCACCAGCGGCGTCAGCAGGGCGTAATACAACCCGTACGCCCAGCCGGGGTCGGCGATGTTCCAGTACACGTCCTCGCGCCGGACATCGAGTCCGAACTCTTGGTAGAGCTGCAAACTGGCCAGTGCCCGCAACGGAACCGGCACGCCCTTGGGTGTGCCGGTGGTGCCGCTGGTGTACAGCTGGACGAGCAGACCGTCCGACCCCACCGCCACCGCCGCGCCCCGCGGGTCGTCGGCGGAGTACCGCGGCAGCAGGTCGCCGACCGTAAGCTCCCCCGCGGCCGTTCCCGCCACGATCACCCGCCACGCCGGATCCGCGGGCAAGTCCGCGCCGGGGGCCAGCTTGGGTAGCTGGTCGGCGTCGGCGACAACGACTTTCGCCGCACTCGAGGTCAGCCGGAAGGCGACCGCCGGTGCGGCGAACGCCGTGAACAGCGGCACATGCACCGCACCCCGCCGCCAGATACCCAGCAGCACGGTCACCAGATCGGCGGACTTACCCATCAGCACACCGACCCGGTCGCCCGGCTCGACACCGAGACCGGCCAGCGCCGCCGCGAATCGAGTGGACCGCTCACGCAGTTCACCGAACGTCAGATCCGTTGCGGTCAAATCAGTTTCGATGATGGTAAAGGCGACGGCGTCGGCCGGGTGCCGGTCACACAGCAGCTCGGCGGCGCACGCCTGCGGTGTGCCGTACTCCTCGAGCAGTTGCTGAACGCGGACGGCGGGGTCGGTCATGGTCTCTCTCCTGATCGAACGGGACGAGCGAATACGGTTACAGTGCCTTGTCTTTGGTCTCCACCAACGCCTTTGTGCAAAAGAAGCTCAGCAGCCCGATACCGGCCAGCAGCACGCCGATCGCGTTGCTGCCGTAGGCCGAGGCCAGCGGCGCGGCGATCAGCGGCGGAATGGCGCCACCAAGAATGCCGCCCAGGTTGTAGCCGAGCCCGGCTCCGGTGTAGCGGAAGCGGGTCTCGAACAGCTCCGGCAGCATCGCGCCGACCGGGCCGTAGGCGAGGCCGAAAATGCCCAGCGTGACCGCGATGCCGATCGCGAAGGCCACCGGCGATCGGGTGTCGAGCAGCGGGAACAACAGCAGCGCCCAGAAGACCGCCGCGCCCGAGGAGTACAGCACCACGCGGCGCCGGCCGATGCGGTCGGAATAGAGCGCCGAGACGACGATCGCCGCACCGAACACCAGCGCCGACGCGATGCCCACCGTCAGCACGAACGGACGGGTGAAGCCGAGCGTCTTGGTGCCGTAGCTGGCCAGGAACGCGGTACCCATGTAGAAGAAGCCGAACTGGATGGCCAGCGTGCCGCCGGTCAGCAGAATCTCCCGGGTCTGACAACGCAGCGCGTCCAGGAACGGCAGGCGGGTGGGCGCTGTCGCCGCGGCGGCATTCGCCCGGAAGACCGGCGTCTCCTCGATGGCCAGTCGCATGTAGAGCCCGATGCCGACCAGCACGATGGAGAACAGGAACGGGATCCGCCAGCCCCAGTCGAGGAACGCCTGGTTCGTATCGCCCAGCACCGCGCCGGTGACGAGGAAGGTCGCGCTGGACAACAGGAAAGCGAAGGCCGGGCCGACCTGCGGAAACATCGCGTAGAGACCTCGTTTGCCCGGTGGTGCGTACTCGGCGGTCAGCAGCGTGGCACCAGCCCATTCGCCGCCCACCGCGAACCCCTGTCCGAACCGCAACAGCACCAAGATGATCGGCGCCGCGACACCGAGGGTGCCGGCACCGGGCAGCAACCCGATCAGGAAGGTGGAGACACCCATCAGCAACAGGGTCGAGACGAGGGTCTTCTTGCGGCCCAGCCGGTCTCCGAAATGCCCGAACAGCATGGCCCCGACCGGGCGCGCGAAGAAGGCGACCGCGAAGGTCGCGAAGGAGGCGACGGTGCCCGCGGTCGATCCGAGTGCCGGGAAGAACACCTTCGGGAAGACCAGGGCGGCGGCGGTCCCGTAGATGAAGAAGTCGTAGAACTCGATGGTGGTGCCGATACAACTCGCGACAGCCACCCGGCGCACACTCGTGCCGGGTACGGTCACCGGTGCCTGGGGTGGCGACAGGCTTGTCATGTGGATCCTCTTCTCAACGTCCCCTGCGCCATCCGGTCGGGTGTGCAGGGTGAAAGGGACCATAGTGATGCGGATCACTCGGCGACTACCCCCGGAAGAGGGGAGCCGCCGACCGCTCCGCAAGGATTCGGCTACCCGCTAGGGCAGCAGCCGCAATCGGCGCGCTTGCACCACGGCTTCGTGCCGCGTTCCGGCTCCGAGTTTGCGCATAGCGCTGCGCAGATAACTCTTCACCGTGTCCATGCGGAGCGAAAGCCGCTCGGCCGCTTCGATATTGGAGCATCCGAGCGCCACCTGGGCCAAGACGTCCACTTCCCGCGGGGACAGCGACACCTCGGTGTCGGGGGCGTCGTCGCCGGAGACCAGCGCGGCGAGCCGTTCGGACAACGCGGCCAGCGCGGCCTGGAGCGCGAGGTCGCCGACCGTACCGGCGATCCCGCGTAGCTCGGCGTGGATACCGCGGATCCCCTCGACCCGAGCCGGATCGCTGGTGGCCGCCGCGACGGCCGCGGCGCGCGTCATCCGCAGCCGCCGGTCCACCTCGTCCCGGATCGCGAACTCCATCGCCAGCCGGGCCGCCGACCGGCTCACCACATCGGTGGCCCGATCGCCGACCGGTTCCGCCCGGCCCGCGGCGTACAGCACCGCCCGAGCCTGCCCGGCCACGAGCACCGGAACCGCCACCACCGACCGGATCCCCTCGCCGACCACGACGCGGTCGTAGTCGTGACTGATCGAGCGGGCGTTCGCGTAGTCCGCGACGCCGGCCGGACGTCCCAGCGCGACCACCCGGCCGCCCAGCCCGCTGGCCGGCGGCAACAGCAAGCCGTGCAACCCGCGCGTCCGAGTGCCGACGAACTCCGACAATTTCAGCACGTCCCCGGCCTGCACGACGCCGCCGAACACCACTGGAACCGCGAGTTCCCGCATGATCCGCCGCAGCTCGCCGCGCACCGCGTCGTCGTCGCGAGGGCGCAGCGAAGCCAGTGTTTCGGTCATCGGCGATCCCTTCGTCCAGCGGCCGCGGGCCTGACGGCGTAAGCGGATGCTAAGGGCATAACCGCACTGCCGTCCCGTTTTTCCGCGGAACGGGCGGCCGCGTCACCGTCCGCGTGCGCCGCTCGGGCAGCCGATTTCCCACCAGATCCGCCAGCAGGCGTGCAGCAGATGGGCCCGGACGGTGCCGGCGGAGGTGCGGTGCGCGCCGCGGGCGACGGTCGCGTCCATGAGCAGGTCCCGGACGTGGCCGTCGCGGGTATCGACGCCCTGCGGATCGGTGCCGGAGATGGCGAAGGGGACCGCGGGAATGTAGCCGATGCGTTCGGCGACGGGGGCGAGGGGTTCGGGATCGGGCAGGTCGGAATCGCGGCGATAGAGGACCTGGTCGTGATAGCAGCGATCATCTTCGATCTGCTTGCGCGCCAGCATGTCTCGCCAGCGGGCGCCGTCCAGGATCTCCGCCGTCGACAGAATGTCACCGACACCGTGATAGGGGGTGCGCAGGCCGTTGGAGACCGATAGGAGCTCGCGATGTTCCGGGTGCAGGCACCCGCCCAGATTTCGGTGCAGCAGGGCCAGTTCGTACTCGGTGGCGCCCGGGCGTAGCGGCGACGGCGTATCCGGGCGGCCGAGGGCGTGCAGTTCGGCGATCTTGGCGACGATCTCGGCCAGCGACGGCGGATGGGTGCGCAGATTGCGGCCCCACCACGGCTCGGAGTATTCGCCCAGGGTTGCCTGATCGGCCTCGGCGATCATGCTGTCGAGTTCGGCGCTGAAGAAGCTGTAGAGATCCGGGTAGGTCATCTCGGGCGGCAGCGGCACCGCCGAACCGGTTGCCAAACGGGTCGCTGAGCCGGCGAACAGGAAGATGTTTCCGGCATACCCGATGTCGTTCTCGACCACCAGCTGGTACTGCGCGGGGTCGTTGGGCGCGCCGACCTCCTCGGCCCACTCCTCGTCGTCGAACCAGATATCGGCCTGCATCAAGCCCGACGCCCAGCGCCCACCCGCGCCGATGTCCTCGGTACCGAGCAGTGAATAGGACAGATCGAAGTACTCCCACCCGTCGGCGACCGTCAGCAGTTCCCGGTATTGCGGATCCAGCCGCCGCCCCAGCCGTTGTTCGGCGGCGAGCAGACGCTCTTCGGTCGCTCCCGGATTCGGCCGGGTATCGGATTCGTACTCCCGGAACTCGACCAGCCGCCGCTTCTGCACCACCATGCGGCCGATCAGCTCCTGCCATGCCTCCCGTCCCACGGCCGCACCCATCCCACTCCTTCGCTGACAGTTTGCTACCAGGCGAGCCTAGTCAGCCACGCCGGTTCGGCCGTCCGGACGAATCGGCGTGTCGGACAACAAGTCCAGCCGCCGCCGGACGGCTCCCGGTGGGGCCGGGACCTGGGTACGGGAAAATGAACGCGTGACCACTGAGAATGCGCGGCCCGCTCCCCCGGTGACCAGCGCGTCGATCATCGTGCTGACGCTGGCACGGAAGGTGGAGACCGAACTCGCGGCAGCGCTGGCGCCCCTGGACCTCACCGTCGGCCGATTGGGCTTGCTCGGCCACATCTCCGGGATGCCGGGTGTGTCGTTCAGTGACCTGGCGCGAATGTCGGGCACGAGTGTGCAGAGTGCGCACAACGCGGTGAAGGCGCTGGTGAGCGCGGGACTGGTGCAGGATCTCACGGCGCGGGCCGGGTCGGCCTCGGCGATCGAACTCACGCCCAAGGGCAAGCGGCTGCTGACCGAAGCCCGGAAGGCGGTCTCGGAGGTGGACTCTCGGTTGTTCGGGCCGGACTCGGATCCGATCCTGCGCCAGGTCGGAGCCGCCATCCTCGCGGTGTTCGCCGAGTCGTGAGGTCTCTGTTCCACCGCTACCGGTGATTTCGGACACATCCTTCAATGTGGTTGAAGCTTCCGCTAGGCTTCAACCACATTGAAGGATGAAGGGAGCTCATCGGTGGAGCATGTGTTGCTGTCGATCCACGTGGTGGCGGGCATCGTGTTCGTGGGCGGCTCGGCGGTCGCGACCAGTCTGTTTCCGCGGTACGCGCCCGTCATCGGCGCGCCGCCCGAGTCCGAACGCAGCCTCGGCGTCGCCCGCGCCATGCATCGGATCACCGGCGGCTACGCGAAAATCGGCCTGATCGTGCCGCTCATCGGGATCGTCCTGGCCGCCGTCCAGGGCCGGATGGGAGAAATCTGGATCACCGTGGCCATGGTCCTGACCGCCGTGGCCGGCGGACTCGTCGCCGTGCAGATCTACCCGCTGCAACGTTCCGCGCTCGCCGAACCGGACGACGGCCGCCGCCTGCGCACCCTGTCCATGCTGGCCGGCATCTACAACCTGCTGTGGACGGCCGTCGTCGTCCTCATGATCGTCCGGCCCGGTTCCGCGGCCTGAGATCGAATTCCCGGAGGAGACAACGCATGTCCACCGCTCTCGAAACCCTGGTGCTGCCGTCCACGCCGCTCGCCGACAAGACCCATCGGCTGATGGTCGAAGCACTGGAACCGCACCTGGCCAATCACAGTATTCGCGGGTTCCTCTTCGCCCGGGCCCATGCCGAGGCCCAGGGGCTGCGGCCGGACCAGGACTACAACGCGGAGAACCTGTTCCTCATCTGCGCCCTGCACGACATCGGACTCGCCGAAGCAGCCGACGGCAACCAGCAATTCGAGATCGACGGCGCCGATTTCGCGGCTCGCTTCCTCGAAGACAACGGCGTCACCGACGAACGCGTCGACATCATCTGGGACGGGATCGCCGTGCATACGAACAACTTCACCGACTCACCGGTCTATCGGCGGCGCCGGCCCGCCGAGATCTGGCTGGCCACGCACGGCATCGGCATCGATATCGGGGGCGGTCCCGGCGATCTGCCACCGGGCTACGCCGATCTCGTCCATCGCGCCTACCCCCGGCTCGGCGGTACACCCGCGCTCACCCGGACGGTCGAGCTACAGGCTCTGGCCAATCCGTTGAAGGCCCCGCCGTGCACCCTGGCCGGGGAACTTGTGCACCAACGCCATCCGGAGCTGCCGTACGCGACGCTGGAGATGCTGTTCAGCCACAACGGCTGGGACGACTGAGCCGGAAGCGGACAAGATTACTCGTCGGCGGTGGCACCGACCTATCGCTGCGCCTCGACCCGTTCCTGCTCCTGGAAGCGCGGTAGCAGGAACGGCGTCAGCAGCAGAGCCGCTCCCGCGACGGCGATCCCGATACGCGAGCTGGTGAGTCCGGCCAGCAGCCCCCACAGCGCGGTCATGGCCGCGACGACGAGGTTGCTGCTGATCGACCACGCCGCCAACGTACGCGCGACCCGATCGGTCGGGGTCTGCTCCAGCCGATAGGTGGCGTACACCGGATTGAACACACCCATACAGGTGATCAAACCGAACTCGATGACGATGACCAGTGCCAGACCCGCGGCGCCCGGTCCGACGAAACACAGCCCCACCGGCCAGCACACCCGCAGCACCCCGGCTGTCATCAGCACCCGGCGCTGCCCGTACCGCGCGACCAGTGGCCGGGCCAGCCGCGCGCCCACCAAACCGCCCACACACGGCACACCGAACGCCAGCCCGTACTGCCAAGGGGCGAACCCGAGCTCACTCAGCATCAGTACCGCCATCAACGGCACTGCCGCCATGATGAGACCGCTGACCAGCGTCGTATTGAAGAACAAGGCCCGCAGCGTGGGATGCCGGAGTATGAAGCGCCATCCGGTCAGCAGCTCCCCGGCCCGCATCCGGGGTGCGGCACCGGCCCGCGGCTCCGGCTCGGTCCCGCCGATCGCCCGAATCCCCAACGCCGACAACAGATAACTGACCGCATCGGCGACCACCGTCACCACCGGCCCGAGGAAACCGATGGCCGCCGTCCCGAGCGGCGGCCCGAGCGCCGTCGCCGTCCACGTCGTCGACTCCAGCCGCCCGTTGGCGACCAGCAGATCCTCCGGCGGCACAAGCGTTTTCAAGTAGGCCCCGCTGGCCGCCCGATGCGCGATCCCCGCCGCCGCGACCACCGTCGACACCACCAGCAACTGCCAAAACCCAAGCCATCCAGCCACATACGCGACCGGCACACTCAGCAATGTCGCGCAACGCACCACATCCATGCCGATCAGCACCGGCCGTTTCCGCCGCACCTCCACCCAGGGCCCCAGCGGCACCGCCACCACGGCCCCCACCACCAGTCCCGCCGCCGCCAGCACCGACACCTGCCCGACCCCGGCCTGCAACACCAGAATCGCGATCAGCCCGAAAGCATCGAACGCCAACCGCGTCCCGAACGTGCTCACCGCATACGAAGCCCACAGCAACCCGAATCCGCGCCCGAGCGACCGTCTTTCCCGCACCTCCACCGCCGTCACCCGGAGATCAAAGCAAGCAACCGCCCACCCCGCCACCCCTTCTACGCTCTCCGCATGCTCGGCGAAACCGGTTTCCGCTGTTCCCGCTGCGGTGAAACCCACCGCTGTAATCGGGTGCGGAAGACCGCGGAAGCCCTCCCGCATCGGGATGCGCGGAGCTGACCGCATCCGGATCGCCGGGTTCGTCCCGTTCGATGGTTTCGCACCTAGACTGGGCGGCGTGAAAGTTCGACGGCTGATCGCCCTGTCCCTGTTCGCGCTGCTGACTCCGCTCGGTGCTGCCGCCTGCTCGTCGGAAGGGGCCGGGAGCAAGACCGAGTGTCAGCTCAACGGGTGCACCATCACCTTCGATCGGGGGGTGAACGCCAAGGCGTCGGTTCTCGGGATTGATGCGGAACTCGTTGCGGTGAACGGTAATACGGTCACCCTGAAGGTGGGCGGGCAGCAGGTCGACGTGCCGGTGGGCGAGAGCCAGCCCACTGACGGCTTCAATGTGGCGGTGCAGGAAGTCACCGCCGACAAGGTGGTCGTGAAGATCGCGACGGGCATCACGACCAACAACTAGCCCGGGCGGTTAGGTCGCGTGCGCGAGCAGGCCGTGTTCGGCGAGCGCCGAGAGGGTGCTGGAGCAGCCCGCGTCGATCCGCAGGTCGGCCAGGTCGTCGCCGCGGGTGCGGCCGCGGTTCACGATAATCACCGGATGGCCGAGCTTGGCGGCGTGGCGGACGAAGCGCAGACCCGACATGACGGTGAGGGACGAGCCGGCGACCAGTAGGGCGTCGGCGGCGTCGACCAGTTCGTAGGCAGCGACGACTCGTTCGCGGGGGACGTTCTCCCCGAAGTAGACGATGTCGGGTTTGAGCATGCCGCCGCAGTGGGCGCAGTCGACCATGCGGAAGGACGCGGTGTCCTCGACGATCGCGTCGGCGTCGGGGGCCACCTCGACGCCCGTTGCGGTGGCCGCGGTGACGAACCCGGGGTTCGCGGCTTCCAGCCGGTCGGCGAGGGTCATGCGGGAGATGAGCGCGTCACAGCCGAGGCAGCGGACGCGAGCGTAGGTGCCGTGCAGATCGAGGACGCGGCGGTGGCCGGCCTTGGTGTGCAGCAGGTCGACATTCTGGGTGATCAAGCCGCTGACCACGCCGAGCCGTTCCAGCCGGGCCAGGGCGCGGTGCCCGAGATTGGGCCGGGCGGCGTCCATCCGCCGCCAGCCGATGTGGTTGCGGGCCCAATAGCGCCGCCGGAACACCGGATCGCCGACGAACTGCTGGTATGTCATCGGGTTGCGCGGGGGCGACGACGGCCCGCGATAGTCGGGGATGCCGCTGTCGGTGGACAGACCGGCGCCGGTCAGCACGGCGACCCGGCGGCCGGATATCAGGTCGATCAGGGCCGCCAGATCCGTTTCGGACAGGCCCGGTGTCGAAAGGTCCGGCATGCGTTTCAGAGTACGGATCCGACGCGACCGCACGGCTACCGGATCGGGCGGCTCCGGAGCCCTATCGTGTGAGCGGATCGACGCCGCCGCCGGTTACCCCCGTCACGTGGTGGCGATCACATTTACCACGCACCCTGCGCAGCCCATGCTCAACCTGAAAGAACCATATTGCGCACTTTGCTCAATTTTTGACACGTCTCTTGTTCATTTCGCGCCACAACTACAGACTGAGGCCTACAAGTGCTCAACTAGGCGAAGCGCCCGATCGGCGCTGAGCGGATGGGTGGAGACTGATGACCGAGCTCGCTGACCGCGAACTGATCCCAGCCCCCTACGACCTCGCCGACCGCTACCGGGTCGGCGCTGGAACCGTTGTCCTCACCGGTGTGCAGGCGATTGCCCGGCAGCTGGTGGAGCAGCATGTGCGTGATCTGCGTGCGGGTCGCCGCATCGGCACGTTCGTGTCCGGCTACCAGGGCAGTCCGCTCGGCGGTGTGGACAAGATGCTGGCCGGCATGCCCGGCGTCCTGTCCGAGCACGACATCACCTTCGTTCCCGGTCTCAACGAGGAACTCGCCGCCACCGCGGTGTGGGGCAGCCAGGGTGAACTACCCGAGGGCGCCGCCACGCACGACGGCGTGGTCGGCGTCTGGTACGGCAAGGGCCCCGGCCTGGATCGCGCCACCGACGCCCTGCGGCACGCCAATATGTACGGGGCGAACGCGCGCGGCGGCATGCTGCTGCTGGTCGGCGACGATCCGGCGTCGAAGTCCTCGACCGTCCCCGCGGTGAGCGAGCGCTCGCTGGCGGCGATGAATATTCCGGTGCTGTTTCCCCGCAATGCCCGCGAGATCATCACCATGGGCCTGCACGGTGTCGCGCTGTCCCGGGCGAGCGGTTGCGTCGTGGCGCTGAAGATCGTCGCCGATGTCGCGGACGGCGCCTGGACAGTGGACGGGTCGGTCGGCGACATCGATATCGTCGTTCCCGAAATCCTTTGGGAGGGACGGCCGTTCGTCTACAAGCAGCGGCCGATGGCCGCACCCACCGACAGCGTAATCGCCGAGGCCGACCTGTACGGGCCCCGCTGGGAAATGGTGCAGTCCTACAGCACCGCCAACGAACTCGACGTGATCGAGGTGAATCCCCCGCACGCCACCGTCGGAATCGCGGCCACCGGAACCACTTTCGACGCCGTCCGGCAGGCGCTGCTCGATCTGGGCGTCGAGGACGCCGATCTGATGCGCGCCGGTGTCCGCCTGCTGCGCATCGGCATGCCGTTCCCGATCGCCGGGCCCCGGGTCCGCGAATTCGCCCAGGGGCTGGATCATCTCGTCGTCGTCGAGGACAAGACCGCGTTCCTGGAAACCCAGATCCGCGAAATCCTGTACGGGAGCGCCGATGCCCCGCGCATCATCGGCAAGCGTGACCTGGACGGCAAGCCGCTGTTCCCGCAGGACGGCGAACTCACCACCGGGCGCATCATCGCGCCGCTGCGCCGCGCCCTGAACGCGCACCCCGACATGCTCGGCCTGACCAAGAAACGTCCGCTGCCGCAGCCGCTGTCGCTGTCGGTGCTGCCCGCCAAGCGCGCCGCCTACTTCTGCAGCGGCTGCCCGCACAACCGCTCCACCGCCGTGCCGGAGGGTTCGCTCGCCGGCGGCGGCATCGGCTGCCACACCATGGTCACCATGTCGGGCCGCGAGGACTCCAAGGTGCTCGGCCTGACGCAGATGGGCGGCGAGGGCGCGCAGTGGATCGGCCAGGCGCCGTTCACCCAGGTGCCGCACCTGTTCCAGAACATCGGCGACGGCACGTATTTCCATTCCGGCCAGCTGGCCGTGCAGGCGTGTGTGGCCGCCGGCGTGAACATCACCTACAAGCTGCTCTACAACGACGTCGTCGCGATGACCGGCGCACAGGACGCCGAGGGCGCGCTGGCGGTGCCGAAGCTGACGCACAAGCTGATGATCGAGGGCGTCCAGCAGATCATCGTCTGCGCGGACGAACCGTCGAAGTACCGCAAGCGTGATCTGGCGCCCGGCACCAAACTCTGGCATCGCGACCGCCTGGACGAGGCCCAGCGCGCCCTGCGCGAGATCCCGGGCGTGACGGTGCTCATCTACGACCAGCACTGCGCCGCCGACGCGCGCCGCCAGCGCAAGCGCGGCACCCTGCCGACCCGCCGCACCCGGGTCGTGATCAACGAAGCGGTGTGCGAGGGCTGCGGCGATTGCGGCACCAAGAGCAACTGCCTGTCCGTGCAACCGGTCGAGACCGAGTTCGGCCGCAAGACCCGCATCGATCAGACGTCCTGCAACACCGATTACACCTGCATGGACGGTGACTGCCCGTCGTTCGTAACGGTGGAGCTGCCGGACCCGGCCGACGCCGAAACCAAGAAGCGCAAGAAGACCCAGCATCCGGAGCCGCCCGCGCTGCCGGCGATCGAGCACACCGCGCCGACCACCACGCAGAACGTCTTCCTCGCCGGGATCGGCGGCACCGGCATCGTCACCGTCAACCAGGTGCTGGCCACCGCCGCCCTGCGCGCGGGCTACGACGTGGCCAGCTTGGACCAGATCGGCTTGAGCCAGAAGGCTGGGCCGGTCGTCTCGCACCTGCGTTTCGTGGCAGGCGAATTGGAGCCCGCCAACCGGCTCACCCCGGGTTCGGCGGACTGCATCATCGCTTTCGACCTGCTCGCCGCCACCGACAACAAGAATCTCGCCTACGGTTCGGCGCAGACCACCCTGTCGGTAGCCTCGACCAGCCAAACTCCCACCGGGGACATGGTTTACGACAAGTCGGTGTCCTACCCGGAGACCTCCGCGCTGCTGGCCCGGCTGGAACGCGCTTCGCGTTCGGTGCGGTCGTTCGACGCGCTGGCCGCCGCCGAGGTCCTGTTCGGCAATACCGCCGCCGCGAACTTCCTGCTGGTCGGCGCCGCCTGCCAGAGCGGCGGCCTGCGGATCCCGGCCGCCGCCATCGAGGAGGCCATCAGCATCAACGGTGTCGCGGTGGCCGCGAACATCGCCGCCTTCCGCTGGGGCCGCACCGCCATCGCCGAGCCGGATGTCTTCGCCGCGGCGACCGCGCGCAAGCAGCGCGAGAAGGCCGAAATGGCCGTTCCGCCGGTGCTGTTCGACGGCTTGACGGCCACCGGTGAAACCCGCCGCCTGGTCGAGTTGCGGGCGGCGGAGCTGATCGGCTTCCAGGGCGTCAAGGTCGCCCGGGAGTACGTCGCCACGGTGCAGCGCATCTGGACCGCCGAGCAGCAGTGCACCAGCCGGACCGAATTCAGCGAGCAGGTCGCGCGCGGGCTGTACAAGTTCACCGCCTACAAGGACGAGTACGAGGTGGCCCGCCGCCTCACCGACCCGGCATTCCTGGACGAGGTGACCGCCCAGCTGCCCGAGGGCGCGAACCTCACCTACAAGTTGCACCCGCCGGTGCTGCGTGCCCTCGGTCGCAAGAAGAAGATCGGCATGGGCCCCAACAGCCACGTCGCCCTGCGCGTGCTGGCCAAGGGTAAGCGCCTGCGCGGCACCAAGTTCGACCCCTTCGGCTATGCCCACGTCCGCAGGGTGGAGCGGGCCCTGCTGGCGCACTACACCGACATGGTGTGCACGCTGGCCGCCGAGCTGACCGTCGACAACTACGACCGCGCTGTGCGGGCCGCGGGCCTGACCGACGTCGTCCGCGGTTACGAAGACATCAAGCTCGCCAACGTGGAGCTCTACCGAGAGCAGTTGCGGGCGCTCGGAATCGAACCTCCGCGGGTATGAGCACGGGCGAACGGGACGTCCGGAGCTTACGCCGGGCGTCCCGTTCGCGGCTACGCCGTTACCTACCGGCACACCGACCGTTGGAATCGCGCGATCGAATCGATTGCCCAGCCGTGACCGAATCCTGAGGCCCGCGGCGATATACAGATATGGGCACTCGATCAGCCCCCGTAGATCGCCGAGACCGCCCCGGACAGCACCGCCAGCCCGTGTTCGAGTTCGTCGTCGGTAATGGTCAGCGGCGGCAGGAGTTTGATCACCTCGTCCTCCGAGCCGGAGGTCTCCACCAGCAGGCCCCGCTCGAAGGCGAGGCGGCAGGCCTTCGCGGCCCGCGACGCGTCCTCGAAGACCAAGCCTTGCACCAGGCCCCGGCCGCGGATCGACAACCCACCATGCGCGGTGGCCAGCTCGGCCAGCGCATCGGCGACCCGTTCGCCTTTCGCCAGAGTCGACAGTTCCAGCGCCCGGTCGGTCCAATACCGCTCCAACGCCACCCGTGCCGTCACGAAAGCCGCGTTGTTCCCCCGGAAGGTGCCGTTGTGCTCGCCGGGCGCCCATTGATCCAGCTCGGGCCGGAAAAGCACCAGCGCCATGGGCAATCCGTACCCGCCGATGGACTTCGACAGCGTCACGATGTCGGGCGTGATGCCCGCGAACTCGAACGAGAAGAAGCCCCCGGTGCGCCCGCACCCCATCTGGATGTCGTCGACGATGAGCAGAATGCCGCGCGCGGAGCACAGTTCGGCCAGTTCCCGCAGCCACGCGGCGCGGGCCACGTTCACCCCGCCCTCCCCCTGCACCGTTTCCACGATGACGGCGGCGGGTGTGTCCAGCCCCGAGGACGAATCGTCGAGGGCGCGCCGCATCCAGCGCAGTTCGTCCGCGCCGCCGAGGTAGCCGTCATAGGGCATCGGGGCGACGTGCACGAGTGGCACTCCGGCCCCGGCCCGTTTGGCCGCGCTGCCGGTCACCGACAACGCGCCGAGCGACATGCCGTGAAAAGCGTTGGTGAAGTTGAGAATCGACTGCCGTCCGGTGACCTTGCGTGCCAATTTCAGTGCGGCCTCCACCGCATTGGCTCCGGTGGGGCCGGGAAATTGCACCTTGTAATCCAGCCCGCGCGGTTCGAGCAGAGTGTCGCGCAGTGTTTCCAGCAGTTTCCGCTTGGCAACGGTGGACATATCGAGCCCATGGGTGATCCCGTCGCCCGCAATGTAGTCGAGCAGCGCGCGTTTCAGCGCCGGATTGTTGTGCCCGTAGTTCAGCGAGCCCGCACCCGCGAAGAAGTCGAGGTAGTCCTTGCCCTGCTCGTCGCGCAACCAGGCGCCGCTCGCGGTGTCGAAAACGGTGGGCCAAGACCGGCAGTAACCGCGCACGTTCGATTCGAGGGTTTCGAAGACAGACCCCTGGACGACAGACATCGGCGGTCCTTCCATGAGCGTCAGAACGAATCTGAAGTGCCTGTGTTTCTAACATTGGGGCGACAGGTCTGTCTCGCTTTTCCCAAAACCGCGCGGATTCCTTCCACGCGTCCAACCGACGGCACTACAGTTGACTGCTTGTGCGCTGCAGTGCGGAGGGGGCAGGAACTTTGGCTGCGGCAGCGAAAAAGTGGCAAGCCCAACGGGTCTACCGCCAACTCGCCGTCGCCGGATTTCGTAGGCAGTCCCAATACAAGCTCGCCATGTTCGCCGGACTGTTCACCAACTGCGTCTTCGGCATGGTCCGGGCGGCCGTGATGCTGGCGGCGGTGCGCGCGGGCAGCGACTTCGGCGGGTACGACGAGGGCACCATCGGCGCCTATGTGTGGCTGTCCCAGGGACTGCTCGGCGCCATGCAATTCATGGGTCCGCCACTGGAATTGGTCGACCGAGTCAAGAACGGCGATATCGCCATCGACTTCCTGCGCCCGGTCGACATCCAACTCGGTTATCTCGCAACCGATCTCGGCCGCGCCGCGTGCACCATGCTGCCGCGCGGCATCCCCAGCGTGGCATTCGGCATGCTCACCTTCGGCCTGGCCATGCCCACCACGCCCGGACCCTACCTCTGGGGCACGCTGAGCCTGCTGTGCGCCATCACCCTGTCGTTCCTGTGCCTGTTCGCCGTCGGGCTGATCGGCTTCTGGGTCATCGAGACGCGGGGCCTGCGGGTGCTGTATCAGATCTGCGGCACGTTTCTGGCGGGTTTGTTCGTCCCGGTGCACATGTTCCCCGACTGGCTGCGCACCCTCGCCCACGCCACCCCCTTCCCGTCCATTTTGCAAACCCCCATCGATATTCTGTCCGGCCGCGTGACCGGCACGGAATCGCTGACACTCGTCGGCATCCAGCTCTTCTGGATCGTGGTCATCGGCGGAATCGGTCGCGTACTGCTCGCGTCGGGCCGGCGCAGGCTGGAGGTGCAGGGTGGTTGAGGCACACATCGATGTCGGCACCGTCCCGGCGGGCACCTGGTTCACCCCCTACGCCGCGGTGCTGCGCTCCCGGATCCGCGCCCAGCAGACCTACCGGCTGTCCTTCATCAGCGAGGTCTTCAGCGCCTTCCTGATCGGCGTGGTGGAATTCGCCGAGGTCTGGGTCATCTTCCACAAGGTGCGCGTGCTCGGCGGCCTGGATATGGACGCCGCGCTACTGCTGTTCGGATTGAGCAACACCGGATTCGCGCTGGCGCAGGTGCTGGCCGGGCACCTGGACCAACTGCCCGTCCTGATCCGCCAGGGCACGCTGGACGCCTACCATCTGCGCCCGCAACCGCTGCTCCTGCAATTGATCACCGGCGATATCTCGCTGCGCCGCCTGGCCCGCGCCGCGGTAGCCATGGTGGTTTTGGGAATCGGTTTGCTACGCAACGATATCCACTGGAGCGCGGGCGCGTTGCTGCTGCTTGCGACTACCCTGATAACCGGCGTTCTGCTCTTCGCCGGCATCTTCGTCTGTGCTGCCGGGTTGCAGTTCTTCTTGATCGACGGTGCCGAACTGACCAACAGCTTCACTTACGGGGGGTCCTTCGCCGCCATGCAGCCCGCCTCCGTCTTCCCCACCCCACTGAAACTGCTGTTCGGCTTCGCGATCCCGGTCGCGTTCACGGCCTATCTGCCCACCATCGCGCTGCTCCAGCTGCCCGGACCGGCCCTGCTGCCCGCCTGGCTGGCATGGCTGGCGCCGCTCGCCGCACTGTGGGTATGGGGCGTCGCGTTCTACCTGTGGCGGCTCGGCACCAGGCACTATCAGGGAGGCGGCGGATAAGCGTGGCGGACAGCATATTTCCGGGGTCGGCCCCCGGGCCTCCGGCGGGCCGTCGCCACGAGCTATCGGACCCGATCGTCGAAATCGAGGACCTCACCAGGCAATTCACGCTGTACCGCAAGAACGGCAGGCGCTGGCGCAGGCAGCGCGACACACTGACCGCCGTCGACCAGATGACCTTCCGGATCGAACGCGGCGCCGCGGTCGGATATATCGGCGCCAATGGCGCGGGGAAATCCACCACCATCAAAATGCTCACCGGCATTCTCGTCCCGACCTCCGGCCGCGTACGCACCTGCGGCCTGGAACCGGTGCGCCAGCGCCGGGAACTGGCCTCGCGCGTCGGCGTGGTGTTCGGGCAGCGTTCGCAGCTGTGGTGGGATCTGCCGCTGCGCGAATCGTTTTCGATCCTGGCCGCGATCCATCGCCTGGACCCGGACATGACCCGCAAACGCACCTATGAACTGGTCGAACAACTGGAGATGGCGGAAACCCTGGACACCCCGGTGCGCCAGCTCTCGCTGGGCCAGCGCATGCGCGCGGAAGTCGCCGCGGCTCTGCTGCATTGCCCCGAACTGGTGATCCTCGACGAACCCACCATCGGCCTGGACGTGCTGTCCAAACAGCGGCTCCGGGAATTCCTGCGGGCCGAACGCGTCGACCGCGGCACCACCCTCTTGCTCACCACCCACGACATGGGCGACATCGAGCGGCTGTGTGACCGCGTGCTCGTCGTCGACCACGGACGTCTGGTCTACGACGGCTCGCTCACCGGCCTCGGCGCGACGGTGGGCGCACGGCGCGTCCTGGTGGTCGACCTGGCCGAGCCCACACCCGACCTGGTGGACCTGCCCTGTCGCGCCGAACTGCTCACCAGCGAGGGCGAGGGCATCCGGCAGCGCCTCGCCTTCGACGCCCAGACCACCACGGCCGCACAGCTTCTCGCGGCCGTCTCCGACCGGGCCGAGGTCCGTGACCTGTCCATCGAGGAGCCGGAGATCGAGGACGTCGTCCGCCGGATCTACGAGTCCGCGCGCTGAACGAGCTCGAATATCGGTTGCGACATCCCGGCGTTGCGACCATACTGCTGGGCGTTCTTGCCGAACTTGTTGCCCTGGGGGGAATCTCGACATGCGCACATCTCGTCCGGCCGTGGTGGCCATCGGCGTCGTACTGATCGCCGTGCTGGTATTGACCATGAGTGGTTGCGGAAAGAGCAAGAAAAAGAAGAAGTATTCGAGCTCCTCGCCCGGTACCTCACAGACCACCGGCACGCCCTACCGCGACTGCGAGGAGGCCTGGCGCCTCGGTAACCCGCCGATCCGCAAGACGGACAAGGGCTACTCGACCACCCTGGATCGGCTCGACGGCAAGGAAGACGGCGTCGCCTGCGCCACCCGCCCGAGTTCGACCCGGACCCCGACCAAGTCCCCCACGCGCACGCCGACGAAGACCCGCTGAGCGTCGCCGGAAGACAAATCGCCCCGGATCCACTGACCGCAACCTGATAGCGAACTTAGAGGCATGGGTGTTTCAAATCACCCCGAGCCGGTCAGCTCGGCGCTTGCCCGTGCGCGGAGTACAGGCTCACTTCGCCGCCCTCACCGAGGAACGCGTTCACCAACAGGATTCGCTCCGCGCGCAGGTCTTCCGGATGCGGTGACTGGGTGGTGATCGAGATCTGCGGGATCGCCGCCCAGTTCACCACGTAGCGTTCGGGCGGCCCGTCGTCGTCGGACAACCGCGCGAGCCGGAACACCGAGACCGTTTTCCGGACGACGAGGTTGCGGACGACCTCCGCGATTCGCTCGGGGTCTTCCAGCGCGAACATGAAGCCGAATGTGAGCTCGGGCGAGGACACGTAGGCAGGCACGAACATGGAGGTTAGTACATCTGTTCACGGTGCACAGCCGCCTCGCCCAAGGCGGTTGCCACCCATACGCTCTCGCTCTCGACCTCCGCGCCGCCGCCGCGACGCCGCCGCTCGGATGGCCGACGCCGCGTGACCGATCCGTAACGGCCATAACGATTTCCCGGCAACTGACGGTCTTTTACGCTATACGGTTGCACCGATCCGACTATCGCGCTTTCCTGAATATGTCCCGATTTTCTCGGGCCGTCTTCCTCATCGCATCGTCGCGGATTTCCCGGTTTCTTTGCCGTGCTGGTGGACTATGTGGGGGGCGTCCGAGGCCCGGGGCTGCGCCGGAGCCGAGGGGTGCCCCTCCCCGAAATCCTCCTCGGCCCTGGCGCATCCAAAACAGTCGAAACGAAAACCACCGCAAGGGCGTGCACCATGCAATACGCCGAGTCTACGAGTTCCCAGCCCCGCATCGGAACCGACGAGTTGCCGCATCGCTCAGCGCTGTTACGCGCGTTCCGCGAGCCCTCGAACCCCCGTCAGCACAAGCACCGCGTCCTGGACGCCGCGCACGAGTTGGTGGAGTGCCACGAGCGGCGCAGCCGGGCGCTCCGGGCGGCGCGCACACCCGATGCCGACCCCGGCCTCGTCGCGTCCCGCAGTCAACTGGTCGAGGACATCGACGGGCAGCGGCGCGAGCTGGTCGCCTGCATCGACGACTGGGTCGCCACGCATGTCGCCCACCGCACCGGCGCCTCGTTGCACACCGAAACCCTGGGCGCGGTGATCGACCGGATGGCATCCAAATGGGTTGCGGCACAACGGGCTTTGCGAATGCTGGAGCCCAGCGCACCGCAGGTGGACGAGGACGCCCACCTGCAGTGGACCAGGCTGGCCGAGCTGGCGGACGGCTACCAGGATCTGATCACCGACGTGGTCGAGCACCGGCGCCGGCTACCGGTCTGGTGAGCGGCTAGCGGTTGTCGCCGGGTTCCACGATTTCCGGCTCGATGATCTCGGGCTCGACGACCTCGGCCGTGACGAACGAGGTGCCCGTGGGCGGCGCCGGTTCCGTCTCCTCGTCGTAGGAGGTGCCGGCCTCGGCGGCCTCGGTGTCCGAGTGCTCCATCGCGTCGCGCCGGGCGGCCGCGGCCGCCTCGTTCATCTCGATGGCGTCGGTGATCCAATCGCCGATCTCCCGGGTCACCTCCGCCACGGTGCCGGTGATGATGGAGGCGATATTGCCGACATGTCTGGCACCCGAAGCGGTCAATTCTTGAATCAGATCTTTGTTACTTTCGAATTTCCCGATCATTCACACACCGACTTCGCTTGCCTTTCGCTGACGCATCACGATAACACTGGGCGCGGACTCCGATGAGACCAGCGAAGGCGGCAGCGCGAGTTTGCAAATCTTCCACCACACCGACGCGACCTGCTTGCTCAGCGGGCCGGTGTTGTAGGGCAGACCGTACTTCTCACACAGCTCGCGCACCTCCGGCGCCATCTCCGGATAACGGTTCGCCGGCAGATCCGGGAAGAGGTGGTGCTCGATCTGGTGCGACAAATTGCCGGACATGATGTGGAACAGCTTGCTACCGCTGATATTCGCCGAACCCAGCATCTGCCGCACGTACCACTCGCCGCGCGTCTCCTCGGCCGTCTCCTCCTCGGTGAACGTTTGTACGCCGGTCGGGAAGTGCCCGCAGAAGATGATCGAGTAGGCCCAGACATTGCGGACCAGGTTGGCGGTGACGTTCCCTGCCAAGGTGCTGGCGAACAGCGGACCGGTCAGCGCCGGGAAGATCAGGTAATCCTTGAGTACCTGCTTGCCCGCTTTGCGCCACTGGCCCTTCACCAGCTTCTTGACATCGGACCAGGAGCGCCGGCCGCGCACGATGTTCTCGACCTCGAGGTCGTGGCCCATCACGCCCCACTCGAACAGCATCATCAGCGCGAAGGCGTACAGCGGCTGCCCCAGGCGCAGCGGGTTCCACTCCTGCGACTCGTCCATCCGCAGAATGCCGTAACCGATGTCACGGTCCTTGTTGTGGATGTTGGTGAAGGTGTGGTGCATGTAGTTGTGCGAGTGCCGCCACTGGTCGGCCGGGCAGACCGTATCCCATTCGAACTCACGGGAATTCAGATCCGGCTCGCGCATCCAGTCGTACTGGCCGTGCATCACGTTGTGGCCGATCTCCATGTTGTCCAGGATCTTGGACACACTCAGCGCGGCCACCGCCGCCAGCCAGACCGGCGGCAGGAAACCCAGGTACATCAGTCCGCGCCCGGCGATCTCGAAACCGCGCTGCGCCTTGATGATCGAGTAGATGTATTCACGGTCGCGGTCGCCCAGATCGGCGACGACGCGGGCCCGCAGATCATCGAGCGCCTTACCCAGCTCCTCGATCTGATCCGGGGTCAGGACCAACGGTCCATCTTTGGTTTCGGTCAGAATCGTCATGATTGTTCCCCTGTCGTTGTCTCGTCAGACGTCGATCTCGACGTCGCCCACCGGCGCACTGATGCACAACTGGATGGGCTGGTCCGGGTCACTGTTCGTTTCCCCGGTGCGGACATTGCGTGTACAGCCGGTACGGCGAACCGCGGTGCAGGAGAAGCAGATTCCCATCCGGCACCCGTACTCCGGGCTCAGCCCGGCGGCCTCGGCCTGCTCCAGCAGCGTCGCGCCGTTATTGGCGACGCTTACCCCGCTGGCCGCGAAACCAACCGTCCCGTGCACCTCGACGTCGTCGGCCGGGGCCAGCGTGAGGGTGAACTCCTCGGTGTGCAGCCGGTCGTCCAGCTGCTCGGCCTCATAGACCTTGCGCACCGCGTCCATCAGGGCCTGCGGCCCGCAGACGAAGGTCTGGGCATCGGCGAACCAGGGTGCGACGCGTTCCAATTCGTCGTAGTCGAAGTACCCGGTGCCGCTGATTTCCGTGCACGAGCGCACGGTGACCGGCTCGAGCTCGTCCGCCGCGTGCCGCCCGGGATAGCGCAGCTCGATGCGGAAGTTGCTGTGCGCCCGCGCGATTGCGTCGAGTTCGGCCCGATGCGGCACCAGCACCGGCGATTTCGCGTAATGCAGGAAGGTGAGGTCACCTCGGTAGTCCTCCGCCGCCAGCGTGCGCAGCATCGACAGCACCGGCGTGATGCCGCTGCCGCCGCTGATCAGCAGGATCCGCTCGGGGCGGGTCTCGGGCAGCGCGAAGGTGCCGGCCGCCGGTTCGAGGTCGACCACCATGCCGGGTTCGGCATGCTGGTACAGATGCTGCGAGACCAGCCCACCCGTATGGGATTTGATCGTGAGCTGAATGTGCTTGTCCCGGCGGCTCTCCGGATTGACCGGCGAGTAGCACCGGGTGTGCCGGACACCGTCGATCACCACACCGATCTGGACGTACTGGCCCGCGGTGTGCCCCCGCCACTGCCGGGTGGGACGCAAGGTCAGCGTCACCGAGCCCGGCGTCGAGCGGCGCACATGGGTGACCTCGGCCCGCAACCGCCGCGCGGTCAGAGTCGGCCGGATCAGTTCCAGGTATCGGTCCAGCGGGTGCGGCGTGGTCAGCGTCTGCACCACATCGATGAGATCCACCATTTGGTTCTCCATGCCTCTTTTCGGGGCTACGGCGTGCGGTCCAGAATTTCAGTGCACGCCTGTACACTCAACTAGTGTGACTGATGACCCCGTGCCGGTGTCAACCGGCAGATTGTGTGACCCGAACAACATCCCCAGAAGGTGCGTATGGTGAACGGATGTATGCTCACCGAGATGAATGAGCAGGCAGCGACGCGAAACGAGCGCAAGGAACGGACCCGCCAGGCACTGGTGGACGGCACCCTCGCACTCGCCGCCGAACGTGGTTTCGCGGCTTTGAGCCTGCGCGAGATCGCCCGCTCGGCCGGCATCGTCCCGACGGCCTTCTACCGGCATTTCGCCTCCTTGGACGACCTGGGCGCCACCTTGGTCGACGACGGCGTCACCGCACTGCGCCTAGCCCTGCGCGAGGTCCGCCGCAGCCCCGACGCCGGCGTATCCGCTTCGGTCCGCTTCGTATTCGAACAGGTGGACCCCAAGCGCGACCTGTTCGGCTTCCTCATCCGCGAACGCCACGGCGGCTCCGCGGCACTGCGCCAAGCCATCACCACCGAGTTGCACCTGATCGTCCGGGAACTCGTCGCCGACCTCTCCCGCATCCCCGCCCTGGACTCCTGGGCCCCGCGGGATCTGGAGATCGCCGCCGACCTCATCGTCGGCACCGTCATCCACGGCATCGGCGGCTACATCGCCGCTCCCGCGCGGGAGCAGAAGCCGATCGTCGACCGCACCGTGCACCAGGTTCGCCTGGTCGCCCTGGGCATGGGCGTCTGGAAGCCCGGCACCTAGCCTCCCCCGCGCCATCCTGGGCGGGCCGCGGATCGCGCGATGCCCGGGACAGGCGACTCTTATCGAAGGCAATTTTTTATGCCCTCTTGCGCACAGCGTTCGCACATGCGTACATTGTTCAGCACACGGGAACAGCGTTCGCAAACGCACCGGCAAGCGAAGCCAGAGAAAGAGGCAAGACCATGGGCACGACCGTCAGCGCGAGCAACAACGACATCCGGGCAACCGAAGGTGACCGCTTCTCGGTCGCACACTGGCAGGAACGACTGGACACGTTGCGCGCCGCCCGCAATGTGCCGGGCGCCGCCCTGGCCGTCCTCGTGGACGGGCACATCCATGAGCTGGCCAGCGGCCTACTGCACCGGGGCACGGGCGTCGAGGTCACCACCGACTCGGTGTTTCTCTGCGGTTCGATCGCCAAGGTCTACACGGCGACGCTGATCATGCAGCTGGTCGACGAGGGCAAACTCGATCTCGACGCCCCGGTGATCGACGTGCTGCCCGAATTCGCGGTCCCGGACGCGGCGGCCACCGAGATCATCACCACCCGCCAATTGCTTTCGCACACCGCGGGTTTGACCAATGACTTCAACTACGACAGCGGCCGCGGTGATGACTGCCTGGCCGAGTTCGTCAAGGCCGCACGCGAGGTACCGCAGGACTGCCCCACCGGCACCACCTTCTCCTATGGCGGCATCGGCTACGTCGTGATGGGCCGGATGATCGAGGTGCTGACCGGGCTGACCTGGGACCAGGCCGTCGTCGAGCGCTTGGCGAGACCGCTCGGCCTGGAGCGCACGGTAACTCTGCCGGAGCAGGCGCTGAAGTTCCGCACCGCGATGAGTCACCTCGGTGCGCCGGGTCTCGACCCGGACCCGGCGCCGGAGTGGGATCTGATGCCGCGCTCGGTGGCGCCCGCGGCCCGGATCATCCAGCGCGGGCGATATGGCCCGTTTCGCGCAGATGCACCTGTCCGGCGGCCTCGCCCAGGACGGCACCCGAGTGCTCAGCGCGGAAGCGACGGCGGCGATGCAGCGCCGCGAGATCGACTGTCTCGACAAGTGGACCGTCAGCGGGGACGGGCAGGGCCTGGGGTGGGTGCTGAACAACTGGAACGGTGTAGCCGGCTTCGGCCATGACGGCGCGGCCATCGGACAGTACGGCTACCTGCGCGTCATTCCCTCGGCCGGCATGGCGATCGTGCTACTGACCAACGGTGGCGGCGCCCGGCAGCTCTACTCCGATCTGTTCCGGGAACTGCTGGGCGAATTGGCCGGGGTGACCATGCCCGAACCGTTCGCGCCTCCGGCGCATCCGCCCGCGGTCTCGATCGCTCCGCACGTCGGCAGCTATCGGCGTGCCGGTGTCGTGATCACCGTCGAGGAACGGGACGGCAAGGCGCACATGCTGTACGAGTTCGTCGACTCGATGGCCGGTATGTCGCCGCCCCTGAGTATCGACCTGACCCCGGTCAGCGAAACCGTCTGGGCCGGAACGGGTGCGGGGCCGTCCTTCAGCGAAGGCTATATGCCGGTGATCTTCTCGGTACTGGCCAACGGTGTCCCCTGCGTGGTGGTCGGCACGCGGGCCACACCCAAGACCGACTGACCCGAATGCTGGTGCCCCGCCGGTCGATCCGGCGGGGCTTCCGCACGTCAGCTCGCGGCGTCGACCGGCCCGCGTTCCGGCGGCGCGACCGCGAGCAACGCGGCCAGCCCCGCGCCCAGCACCAGCAGCAGTCCGATGATGCCCACCCGTTCCGCACCCTCGCCGTCACCGCCGAACAGCGCGACGAACGTGCCGAAAAGCGTTGGGGCGAGGAAGGACGCGGCACGCCCGGTCGTCGTGTACAGCCCGAAGTACTGACCCTCGCGTCCCGGCGGAGTCAGCCTGGTCAGGAACGACCGCGCCGAGGCCTGGGCGGGGCCGACCGAAACGGTCAGCAGCAGACCGAAAATCCAGAACATCAGCGAACCGGACACGAACAGCAGCACGGTGCCCCACACCAGCATCGACGTCAGCGACACCACGATCACCAGCTTGGGCCCGAGCCGGTCGTCGAATCGGCCCGCGACGATCGCCCCCAGTGCCGCAACCACATTCGCGGCGACGCCGAACAGCAGCACGCGGGCATCGGTGAAGCCGTAGACCTGCACAGCGAGTACCGCGCCGAAGGTGAACACCCCCGCCAAGCCGTCCCGGAAGATGGCACTGGCGATCAGGAAGAAGACGGTGCGCTGATCGGTGGCCCAGAGTTCGGTCAGATCTCGCCACAGCACCTTGTACGACCCGAAGAACCCAGCCCGCGCGGCTCCGGGATCGGCGTCGGTGCGCGGCAATTCGGGCACGGCGAACAGCACGGGCAGCGCGAACAAGGCGAACCACACCGCCGCCAGTACCGCGACCAGACGAATGTTCAACCCGTCAGCCGTCGGTATGCCGAAGATGCCGCGGTGGTCACCGTCACCGGAGATGAAACCCAGATAGCAGGCGAGCAGCAGGAAGATGCCGCCGAAATAGCCCATGGCCCAGCCGAAACCGGAGACCCGGCCCACCGTCGCCGGCGTGGAGACCTGCCGCAACATGGCGTTGTAGGGCACATTCGACAGCTCGAAGGCGGCGGAGCCGATCGCCAGCAGCGCCAGGCCCAGCCACAGGTAGCGGGGCTCGTCCCGCACGAAGAACAACGCGGCCATCGACAGGATGGTGATCCCGGTCAGCACGGCAAGGGAAAGTTTGCGTTTCGCGGTGGCGTCGAACCACTGCCCGGCCACCGGCGCGGTGACCGCGACCACGAACCCGGAGAGGCCGAGCGCGAAACCCAGCCAGGCACCGGGCGAAATGCCGCCCGGCCGGCCCTCGCCTACCTCGTCCACCAGGTACACGGAGAAGACGAAGGTAAGAATCACGGCGTGGAAAGCGGCGGACCCCCAGTCCCACAGCGCCCACGAGACCACTTGCCGGCGCCCAGCGGCCTGCCCCACGGTCGCCTCGGCGTTCACCTCCGTCATGCGCCGGAGCTTAGTGGCGTCCGCGGAAGAATGCGGGCTAACACCCCACGAGCACGGTATGCACCCAGTTGCATAGTACCGAGTGTCACGACTATTCTGTCCGCATGGCCCTCGAGCACGCCCTCCTGGTATCGCTGACCGAGCGCGCCGGCTCCGGTTATGAGCTCGCGCGCCGCTTCGACAAGTCCATCGGCTACTTCTGGAGCGCGACCCACCAGCAGATCTACCGCGTGCTCAAGCGGATGGAGGAATCCGGCTGGGTAGACGGTGAGGCCGTGGCCCAGGACGGCAAACCCGACAAGAAGGTCTACTCGGTGAACGCCGCCGGCCGCGCCGAACTGGCCCGCTGGATCGCCGAACCTTCCAGCACCGAGATGCCACGCAGCGAACTCGGCGTCAAGATCCGCGCCGCCGAGCACGGCGATATCGACGCCCTGTGCACCGAGGTCATCCGCCAGCGCGACCAGCACGCGCAGCGCCTCGAGGTCTATCGCCTGATGGAGAAGAAGGACTTCCCCGCGCCGGAACGACTCACCGGCACACCCCTGCACCAGTACCTCGTCCTGCGCGGCGGCATCCGCGTGGAGGCCGGGTTCGTCGAATGGTGCGACGAAGTATTGCAAGCCCTGCGTCCGCGCGCGGACATGTCCGCACCTCTCCCGCCGGCTACGTCGGCTGCCATCCCCCTCGACGACGGAGAAAGTGAAGCTCCCCGATGAGTGCATTCCCCCACCTGTTCGAGCCGCTCGACCTCGGCTGCACCACCCTGCGCAATCGCGTCGTGATGGGTTCCATGCATACCGGCCTGGAAGATCGCGCCTGGGACACCAACCGGCTGGCCGCCTACTTCGCCGAACGTGCCCGCGGCGGCGTCGGTCTCATCATCACCGGGGGCTACGCGCCCAACCGCACCGGCTGGCTGCTGCCGTTCGGCGCGAAACTCACCAACAAGACCGAGGCCTACCGGCACCGCGCCATCACCAAGGCGGTGCACGACGAGGGCGGCAAAATCGCCATCCAGATCCTGCACGCGGGCCGGTACTCCTATATGCCCGGCAGTGTTTCGGCTTCCTCGATCAAGGCGCCGATCAATCCCTTCCGCCCGCGCGCACTCTCGGCCAAGGGCATCGAGCAGACGATCCAGGATTACGCCCGCTGCGCGAAGCTGGCCCAGTTCGCCGGGTACGACGGCTGCGAAATCATGGGCGGCGAAGGCTATTTCATCAACCAGTTCCTCGCGCCGCGCACCAACAAGCGCACCGACAAGTGGGGCGGATCGCCGGAGAACCGGCGCCGGATCGCCGTGGAGATCGTGCGCCGCACCCGCGCCGCGGTCGGCCCGAATTTCATCATCGTGTTCCGGCTGTCCATGGCCGAGCTGGTGGAGAAAGGGCAGACCTTCGACGAAATCGTCGCCCTGGCAAAGGAACTCGAAGCAGCGGGCGCGAACATTCTGAACACCGACATCGGCTGGCACGAGGCCCGGGTGCCCACCATCGTAACCTCGGTGCCGCGCGCGGCGTTCGTCGAGTTCACCGCGAAGATCACCCAGCAGGTCGGCATTCCGGTGTGCGCGTCCAACCGCATCAACATGCCGGAGATCGCCGAGGAGATTCTGACTCGCGGTGACGCCCAGCTCATTTCGATGGCCCGGCCGTTCCTCACCGACCCCGAGTGGGTCAACAAGGCACAGCAGGACCGGGTCGACGAGATCAACACCTGCATCGCCTGCAACCAGGCCTGCCTCGACCACGCCTTCCAGCACAAGACGGTGTCCTGCCTGCTGAACCCGCGCGCGGGCCACGAGACCGAACTGAAGCTGCTGCCGACCCGCCGGAGCAAGCGCGTCGCCGTCGTCGGCGCGGGCCCGGCGGGTCTGTCGGCCGCCGTCGCACTCGCCGAAAGGGGCCATCGGGTCGACCTTTTCGAGGCCGACGACAAGATCGGCGGCCAGTTCGACATCGCCCGCCGCATTCCCGGCAAGGAGGAGTTCAACGAGTCCATCCGCTACTACACCCGGATGCTCGAGGTCCGCGGGGTGACCGTGCACCTGAACAAGCGCGTCACCGCCGACGAACTCATCGCGGCCCGCTACGACGAGGTCGTCCTCGCCACCGGCGTGCAGCCGCGCATTCCCCAGATCCCCGGTATCGACCACCCCATGGTGTTGTCCTACGCCGAATTGGTGCGCGACGGGAAGCCGGTCGGCAAGCGCGTGGCCGTCATCGGCGCCGGCGGCATCGGATACGACATCAGCGAGTTTCTGACCGTCGACGGCCATCCCACGCTCAAACTGGACGAGTGGAAAGAAGAGTGGGGCGTCGACTCGGATAACGAGCAGGCCCCCGGTCAGCTCGCCACCCCGAAACCCTCCCCCGCCGCACGCGAAGTCGTTCTGCTGCAACGCAAGACCTCCGCCTTCGGCAAAGACCTCGGCAAAACCACCGGCTGGGTGCACCGCGCGGCCCTGAAGGCCAAGGGGGTCGAGCACGTCGGCGGCGTCAACTACGAGCGCATCGACGACAACGGCCTGCACATCAGCTTCGGCGAGAAACGTGAACGGCCGCAACTGATCCCGGTCGACAACGTCATCATCTGCGCGGGCCAGGAATCCGTGCGCGACCTGGCGGAACCACTGCGCGCGGCCGGCCTGGACCCGCACCTGATCGGCGGGGCGGAACTCGCCGCCGAACTGGACGCCAAACGCGCCATCGATCAGGGCACCCGCCTGGCCGCCCGGCTCTGACCGCCGGACGTGGCGCGGCCCGGCCGGACCGAAGCACTAGGCTCGCACCCGTGAGCTTGCCTTCCCCTACCTCCGAGAACCGCGCCGTCGTCACCGGCGCCTCCTCCGGCATCGGCATGGCCCTTGCCGCTGAACTCGCCTCGCGCGGGTATTCGCTGATCCTGGTCGCGCGGCGGGGTGAGCTGCTCACCGAGTTGGCGGAGCGGCTCACACTGACGCACGGGATCACCGCGGAGGTGCGAGCGGTGGATCTGTCCGACCGGGAGGCGCGGCGGCCGCTGGTCGAGGAGTTGGCCAAGCGAGATATCGCGATCCTGGTCAACAACGCCGGCGTGGCCACGTTCGGACCGTTGGCGAAGCTGGATCTGGACTACGAGCGCGCCATCATGGAGCTGAACGCGGTAGCGGTGCAGGATCTTTCGCTGGCGGTGCTGCCGGGCATGATCGAGCGGCGCGGCGGCGGCATCCTGATCACCGGTTCGGCGGCGGGCAATATGCCGATTCCGAACAACGCCACCTATGCCGCGTCCAAGGCGTTCACCAACACCTGGGCCGAGTCGCTGCGCGGGGAGATGAAGGAGTACGGCGTGCATGTCACCCTGCTGGCTCCCGGCCCGGTGCGCACCGACAACCCGGACCAGGAAGAGGTCAGCACCAAGATTCCGGAGTTCATCTGGGTCACCGCCGAACACACCGCCCAGATCACCGTCGACGCGCTGGCCAAGAACAAAATGCGAGTCGTCCCCGGCCTGATCAGCAAAGGTATGAGCCTGGCCGGCCAGTACGGCCCGCGCGCCATCACCTCGGTGGTCGCCGGCGCGGCGTACAAGCGACTCAGCGGCTAGCGGGTCAGCAGCTAGCGGGTCGGCGGCTAGCGGGTCGGCGGCTAGCGGGTCGGCAGCTAGCGGCTCGGCAGCTAGCGGCTAGCGGCTCGGCAGCTAGCGGCTCGGGGCTAGCGCGTCGGCGGCTAGCGCGTCGACCATCCGTTCGATGCGCGAACGGCGTGCCGCTACCGTCGGCGGGTCCCGAAGATGCTCCGGCTGATCTCGCGGCCCGCCGCCGTTGCCGCCGACCGGACGAAACTCTTCACCGCCGGGTTCTTCATGATGCGCGCCGCGGCATTGTCGTCTTCGGGCTGCCGCGAGCGGCCCGACGGCGCGGGAGCCTGGGGCGCGTCCTGAATCGCGGCCTCCATTTTCGCGGCCAGGAGCTCCGCGGCGGATTCGCGATCGATGGTCTGGCCGTACTTGGCGTACAGCGCACTGGACAGGGCGCGGGAGCGGATGCCTTCGTCGCCGATGGTGCCCATGAGCGAGCGCGGCGGTCGAATCCTGGTCCACGCCACCGGCGTCGGCGCGCCCTGTTCCGACAGCACCGTGACGATCGCCTCACCGGTGCCCAACCCGATGAGGGCTTTCTCCAGGTCGTAAGCGCTGGTCTTCGGGTAGGTGCGCACTGTCTTCGACAGTGCCTTCTGATCGTCCGGGGTGAACGCGCGCAGGGCGTGCTGGATGCGCGCGCCCAGCTGGGAAAGCACCGAATTCGGGATATCCGTGGGCAATTGGGTGCAGAAGAAGACGCCGACGCCCTTGGAACGGATCAGCTTCACCGTCTGCTGCACCTGATCCAAGAAGGCCTTCGAGGCATCGGCGAAGAGCAGGTGCGCCTCGTCGAAGATGAAGACGAGCTTCGGTTTGTCGACATCGCCGACCTCGGGCATCGTCTGGAACAAATCGGCGAGCACCCACATCAGGAACGTGGAGAACATCACCGGGCGGGCCGCCTGCGCACCGAGTTCGAACAGCGTGATCACGCCCTGGCCGCCGACGCTGCGGACCAGGTCGGCCGGATCCAATTCCGGCTCACCGAAGAACGTGTCGCCGCCCTCGCTCTCCAGGTTCACCAGCGCGCGCAGGATCACACCCACCGTCTGCGCGGAGACCCCGCCGATCCCCTGCAGATCCGCTTTGCCCTCGGGACTCGTCAGGTGCGTGATGACCGCGCGCAGATCCTTCAGGTCCACCAGCGCCAGGCCCTGTTGATCGGCCCAGTGGAAGATCAAACCGAGTGTGGACTCCTGCGTGTCGTTGAGCCCCAGCACCTTGCTGAGCAACACCGGCCCGAATGCCGAGATGGTGGCGCGGATCGGCACTCCGACGCCGCCGGTACCCAGCGACACGAACTCGGTCGGGAATCCGGCCGGCGTCCAATCGTGGTCGCCGGTCTCCTCGGCCCGCTCGGCGACTTTCTCGTTCGAGGCCCCCGGCGTCGTCAGCCCGGACAGATCCCCCTTGATGTCGGCCATCACCACCGGCACACCGGCTCGCGACAGCTGTTCGGCGATGCCCTGCAAAGTCTTCGTCTTGCCGGTGCCGGTCGCGCCCGCGACCAAGCCGTGCCGGTTCAGGGTGCGCATCGGAATCCGCACCAGCGCAGCCGGATCCGGGACACCGTCGATCACCACCGCCCCCAGCTCCAGCGCCTCGCCTTCGAAGAAGTACCCGGCGGCGATCTCCTGCGCCTGCGGCGAGCCCGAGGCGGGCTGCTCAGCCCGCGTCGTCGTGCTTGCGGTGGCATTCGCGTGTTCCGGGTCGTCGGCAGCGCCACTTTGCTGCTCGTCGGCGGCGGCACCCTGCTGCTCGTCGGCGGCGGCACCCAGCTGCTCGTCGGCGGCGGCACCCAGCTGCTCGTCGGCGGCGGCACGTTCCTGCTCGTCGGCAGCGCCACCCAGCTGCTCGTCGGCGGCCGCCTGCTGCTCCGCCCATTCGCGTTCGGCTGCCACCGCGGCCGCCTGCGCCTCGGCCGCGACCCGCGCGGCCTCCTCCGCCGCAGCCCGCGCCGCCGCGGCCTTCTCCTGGGGAGTTGTCATCGCGTCCTCCGTTTGGTCTGACACCGCTAGCGGATTGCCGTCGTACCGAAAACGCTTGCACCGAACCGTGGAGCTGGACTGCCTGCAAACTCTATCCCCGCCGATCATGTTCGGACCGGGTAAAGCGCGGTGGCGTCGGCAACAACCGGCGCGGCAGTTCCTACTAGTGTTGCCGGGGTGTCCGACAAACTAGTGGTGTGGATGGATTGCGAGATGACCGGTCTGCGTCTCGACGGCGACAAGCTGATCGAGGTGGCCGCGCTCGTGACCGACAGCGACCTCAACATTCTCGGTGAGGGTGTGGACATCGTCATCCACGCCGATGACGCGGCGCTGGCGGCGATGCCCCCGGTGGTCGCCGACATGCACGCCAAATCCGGCTTGACCGACGAGGTGCGCCGCTCCACCGTCACCCTCGAAGAGGCCGAGCGGCAGGTGCTCGACTACATCCGCACCTACATCCCGGTGGCCGGAACCGCTCCGCTGGCAGGCAATTCGATCGCCACCGACCGCGGGTTCCTGGCGCGCGACATGCCCGCGCTGGACAAGCACCTGCACTACCGGATGATCGACGTCAGCTCCATCAAGGAGCTGTGCCGCCGCTGGTACCCCCGCATCTATTTCGGCCAGCCGGAAAAGGGCCTGACCCACCGCGCCCTGGCCGACATCAAGGAATCCATCCGGGAACTGGAGTACTACCGGCGCACCGCGTTCGTCGCGCCGCCCGGCCCGTCGACCACCGAGATCGCCGTGATCGCCGCCGAAGTGAGCGGTGTCACGCCGAGCCCGGCCGAATCCGCCCAGCTCAACGGCATCGCGGACGCCGATTAGGGACTAGCGGGGTACACACGCTAATATCTATCGCGCCGGTGATTCACCGGCGATGGTGGCTGTAGTTCAGTTGGTAGAGCACCAGGTTGTGATCCTGGCTGTCGCGGGTTCGAGTCCCGTCAGCCACCCGGAGCAGAAGCCCCGGTCCATGCGGACCGGGGCTTCTGCCGTTTCCGCGGGCCGCAAGATTGTGAAACAACACTTCTCCTGAATCCGGCCCCGGCGGCGATGCTCGGCCGTACGCTCTGCAGGGCAGTGGTGTCACGGGGGCACCGCCGCACGACCAGAAAGACACAGATTTCGTGATGCGTTCCGCGGTTATCGCAGCTTTCGTCGGTGCCACACTTGTTTCGGGGACCGCGCCCGCGGGCGCCGATACCGTTGCCGGAACCGGCAGCGCGACCACCGGCTCGTCCGCCGGCTCCGCGGGTGGGGTCACCACCACAGGCTCCGGCGAAACCGGTTCCGCCGGTGGACTCGAACGGCTGCTCTTCGGCGGACCACTGATCTGCGCCGCCGTCGGCAGCGCGTTCAACGCGAATCTCACCTGTCCGGGCACGCCCGGCCCCACCATCCCGCTGCGCTGACTACCGCCACGGGTGCGGAATTGACGAAAGGCCCCCAGCAGTCGCCAGGGGCCTTTCTCGTTGTCGCCGAAGCCTTTTCAGCTGATGTCGGCGTTGCCGGCTTTCCATTCCGACCACGGGATGTTCCAGTCGCCGAGACCGTCCACGCCGGACAGCGTGCCGCCCACGGTGTTCTTGATGATCGTGATGTCACCGCGCTTGGTGTTCTCGTACACCCAGCGCGCGTTCGCCGGGCTCAGGTTCAGGCAGCCATGGCTGGCGTTGTAGCTGCCCTGCGCGCCCAACGACCACGGCGCCGAGTGGAAGAAGATGCCGCTGTAGGAGATTCGCGTCGCGTAATCGACCGGTGTCCGGTAGCCGTCCGGGGAACCCACCGCGACACCGTAGGTGGAGGAATCCATGATCAGCTTCTCGTGCCGGTCGGCCACGATGTAGATGCCGTTGTCGGTGGGCGTGCTGTTCTTGCCCATCGAGGTCGGCATCTCCTTGATCACCTGGCCGTTCTTCTCCACCGTGACCATGTGGGTGTTGTCGTCAGCGGTGAAGATCATCGCGTCGCCGACGATGAAGTGCGAGGTGATGTTGTCCTGGCCGAACAGCCCGTTGCCGAGATCCTTGCCGTAGACGTTCACATCGATGGTGACCTTGGTGCCCGGAGCCCAGAAATGCTCGGGCCGCCAACGCACCTCGCGATTGTTCACCCAGTAGAACGCGCCTTCGACCGGCGGATCCGTCTTGATCTTGATGGCGTCCTGCGCGGCCTTGCGGTCCGGGATGTTCTCGTCGAACTGGATCGCCACCGGCTGACCGATGCCCACGACCTCGCCCTCACCCGGAATCAGGTACGGCTTGGTCTGGTTGCCGGGCGAGCTGGTGGTAAAACTCATCGCCGACGAGTTCGCCCCGCCCAGGCCGATCGCGTCGGCCTCGAGCCGGTAGGTCTTGCCGTAGCCGAGCACCTCGGTGGTCTCCCAGGTCTGGCCGTCGGCGCCCAGCTTGCCGCTGACCGGCCGGCCCTCGGCGTTGACCAGTCGCACAGTGGTGAACTTGCCGTCCTCGACCTTGAAGGTCATCGGCATCGCCGGTGACACCCCCACGTCGCCGTTCTTCACCGGTGCGACCAGTTTCGGCTTGATCAGCTCGGTCATCGGGTTCCGGTCGATCGCCACCGCCGGCCCGGTGCTGCCCGAAGACGACGAGCAGGCCGAAAGCCCGAGTGTCGCCACCGCCAGCAAAATCAAGGGTGCACTGAGCATCCGTACCGACCGACCACGACCAAAGCGCATATCCAACCCCGTTTCAAGTCCCGACGCCGTTCGTCAACGCGCCGATGGCTTCGGATCCAACCGACTGCACAGCTCAACCCACCGCGCCGGCGGGATCGGTCGAGACCACGTGCCCGTCATTCTGCCAGTCCGACCGGCATGATCCAACGCGAATACCGCCCCGACACGGCGGAGTCACACCGATTAGATACGCGCGGACCCTCCCGGCGTTAACACCTCTGGGCAGCAACTTGCCCGCACTCGTTGCCGCACACCGAAAAGGCCGCTCACCAGGCGATTTCACATCTACCACTTCCGCCTGTTAATGTTTGTCCCGCACCGGAACGGAGCCAAGCGCCCCGGATCGGAGCAAACCGGCGCCATTAGCTCAATTGGCAGAGCAGCTGACTCTTAATCAGCGGGTTCGGGGTTCGAGTCCCTGATGGCGCACTCCACTTCGTAGATGGCTCATGCTCATGGAGAGCATGAGCCTTTCTCGTTTCGTCATTGTTTTTGGGGGCCGAGCCCCCAAACCCCAGCCGGAGGGCTTCGCCCCCGGACCCCCGGTCACGGGCGGGCGACCGTTTCGGGCTAATCGGACAGTTGAGCGGTTGTTGGTTCGTTACCTTCGGGGGTTCAAGTATCACGAATGGGACACTCGCGCGCCCGCTTACCCGTTCTGCAAGGCGTTCACTCTAAATAGTTTTGTGACCTACAGCACTAGCGTACTAGAGGCAAACTCCCCGCGTACATACGGTTTCATAGGCGTTGGCCAGGGGGTTCCAAGATCGAAACGACCTGCCGTTCATTTCTCGTTTACCTTCTGTTCAACATCCGTGATCACTCTGTAACGAGGTCGCAAACAGACCTGAAGTTGGTAAGACCGAGGAGTAATACAAACCCCATTCGGAAATGAACCGCTTCGGCCAGGACGAGACCATGATCCTGCTGCGGTTGGCGGAACGAGCATCCAGCTCGCGATCCCCGATTCCGAGTCAACCTCTTCGTCGGTGTGACGAGGAGATCCGCGCGACGCTGCGGACAGGGTGCGCCTAGGAGCGCGAACCCGAAGTCCGCAACCCGACCCGCGTCGTCTGGGGACAGAGTTCCCCCACAACCAAACCACACAACAGCACAGCTCTGCGGCGAGCACCCCGATGGTAGCCCGCCAAGGATCCGCGCTGCTGCGCGGCCGGATCAACCCTGTCCCCGAACAAGGAACCGACTACGTAATGAACCTCTCCACCATCCGACGTCCGAACCTCCGCGAAGGCATCTCCCTCGCAGTGGCCGCAGCGGGTATCGCGGCCGTCGCCGCATCGTCCGCGGTGTCGGTGGCCGACGATAGCGTTCCCTCGCGTGTCGCCATGATCTCCGAGGCCAAGCCGGCGAAAACCGCCGTCGCCGCCGCCGTCGCCGCCCCGGCCAAGCAGGCCGAGGCCGAGGCTCCGGTCGAGGCGCCGGTCGCCGAGAAGGTCGCTGCCGCCGCTCCGGCGCCGGCGCCGGCCTACCCGGACAACCTCGACGGCTGGATCCGCGAGGCGCTCGACATCATGCGGGCCAACAACATCCCGGGCAGCTACGAGGGCATCCTCAAGAACATCATCCGGGAATCGGCCGGCAAGCCGGACGCGATCAACCTGTGGGACTCCAATGCCGCCATGGGCATCCCGTCCAAGGGCCTGCTTCAGGTGATCGACCCCACCTTCGCCACCTACCACGTGCCCGGTACCCCCTACGATGTCTGGGACCCGGTCGCCAACATCGTCGCGGCCTGCAACTACGCCGCGCACCGGTACGGCTCGATGGACAACGTCAACTCGGCGTACTGAGCCATCGACAACTGAACAACAACCGCACAGCTTTCCGGAAGCCCCGTGACCACTAGGTTGGTCCGGGGCTTCCGGCATAGACTGCGGCGATGGCCGACGATTACGCGCACTCCGATGTGTCGGTCAGCCGCCGCGCCGAGAAGGCCCGCCGCTTGGCCACCTACCTCTGGGACCGCGATATCAGTGGGGCGGAATTGCTCGGACTGCCCGCGGCGGCGCGCCGGAAACTGGCCCGTGCCGCCGGCACCAACCCGCCCAGTACCGAGGAAACCTGGACCGTGGCCGCCCGGCTGCTCGACGAGAAAGCCGCGTGGGCAGCGCGCAACCCCGGCCACCCGGCGGCCGGCCGAGCTTGCCCCGACGAGAAGATCCTGTGGGTGAAACCGCCTGTCAGACCATGGACCGCAGGCTGAATACCTGGTGTCGCAGATTACTCTCGGTTGACAAGATGGCGGTGCGTCACAACAGTGTTGGACGGCGGCATGAAAAATTCGCAGCGCGCCATCTCCCCAACCGCAGTAGACACAGAGGAATACATGAACGTTCGCCGGCTCACCGTCAACGTCGCCGTTGCGGGCCTGACGCTCCTCGCGGCGCCCGCCGCCATGGCCAATCCCACCGGTTCCTCCGGCACCGGTTCGTCCGCCATCGATACCGGCTCCACCGCGACCGGCTCGGCGGGTCTGTCCCAGACCGGTTCTGCCACAGGAGCTTTCCGCAACTGCGAGGAGGCCAAAGTGGCGGGTCGTGCTCCCCTCTTCCGTGGGGAACAGGGTTACGGCCCGCATCTGGATCCCGACGGCGACGGATTCGCTTGCCCGACGGTCTGATACCGCTCAAACGAAAAACACCCGGTGTGTCGAACACCGGGTGTTTTTTGTTGTCGTACTCGGAGATTCAGCTCAGCGGCGGAAAACCTTGATCAGCACCAGGCCGACCACCACCGCGCCCGCACCGATCAGGCTGTACTTCACCTTGGGTTCGTTCAGCTTCGCCAGCACCATGTGCTTGGTGTCGTCGGCGATCCGCTGCGGATCGGCGCGCACAGCGATCTCGTCGAGCGTGCTCGCCAGCCGGGTGCGGGCCAGCTCGATCTCCCGCTCGATCCGCTCGGTATCCTTCGCCACTCTTGTGTCCTCCTTCGGATTTGCAGACGAGTGTATCTGTCGGCAGGTTGGGTTACCGTGCTCGGCGTGACCGACAAACGACTCTCCCCCGGCGATACCGCCCCCGCGTTCACGCTGCCCGACGCCGACGGCAACGAGGTCTCACTCGCCGATTACCGCGGCCGCAAGGTCATCGTGTACTTCTACCCGGCCGCGAGCACCCCTGGCTGCACCAAGCAAGCCTGCGATTTCCGCGACAGTCTGGCCGAGCTCGAGGGCGCGGGCATCGAGGTCGTCGGCATCTCCCCGGACAAGCCCGCCAAGCTGGCCAAGTTCCGCGACGCCGAGAAGCTGACCTTCCCGCTGCTGTCGGATCCGGACAAGTCCGTGCTGAACGCCTACGGCGCGTTCGGCGAGAAGACGATGTACGGCAAGACCGTGGTCGGTGTCATCCGATCCACCTTCCTGGTGGACGAGAACGGCAAGATCGAGGTCGCCCAGTACAACGTCCGGGCCACCGGTCACGTCGCGAAGCTGCGCCGCGACCTGTCGGTCTAGGTGTCGAAGGAGCGGATGAAGCTCTCGTAGCCGTCCAGCATCCGCTCCAGACCGAAGTCGAAATCGAGTATCTGCCAATCGATTTCGTCGTCGTTGTAGGGCCACCGGGCGAATGCCGCGGCCACGTGCGGGAAGCGTTGCGGATCGATCAGCCGCGCGAGCATCGCGTCGTAGTCTTCGTCCTCCCCCTCGTCGGCGTTGAGGCTGCGCCCCACCCGCACTCGGCCCATCACGTAGAACGTCATGTTCATCACCAGCTGCATGCGAATGGCATTCGGCACGCGGGTCTCGTCCAGTGTGGCCAGGCCCGCCTCCAGCCAGGCCATATTGTTGGGCCCCATCGGCGGTTCGTTCACCGGGATATCCAGCCACCACGGGTGCCGCTCCAGGGCCTCGTATTCCGCCAGTGCCCAGCGCCGCAGGCTTTCCCGCCACGATTCACCCGACACCGTCTCGGGCGGTAGGCCGATGGCCCGATCCAGCAGCATGTCGAACAGGGTCTTCTTGCTGTCGACATAGCGGTACAGCGACATGGCGGTGAAGCCGAGTTCTTTGGCGATCCGCCCCATCGAGATCGCCGCCAAACCCTCCGCATCGCCGATGCCGATCGCGGTGTCCAGGATCTGCTCGAGGCTGAGCCCGCGCTTGGGGCCGCGCTCCCCTGCCCCGTCCAGGCCCCACAACAGCGCCAGCGACTTCGGTATCGCCGCGTCCCCAGGTGTCGCCATCGGCTTCCGCACTCCTCTCCTGCACCCGCGCGGCGGCATCGTGCGCCACCGCGTGCGTCCAATCCTGCGCGCCCCGCATCCCGGCCGCGCACGCGGTCCCCGCAGTCGATCGGGCACTTGCGCCCGATAACTGTTTACCCTATAAACTGAGTTTAGTGCATACACAGTTTTGGATCGGAGCCTTCCTGATGTCCCCACAGCCACCTCCCGCCCTCGCCGTGCACCGGCTCGGCAAATCCTTCGGCGAACACGTCGTACTCGACGGCATAGACCTCACTGTCGCCGCCGGAACGGTCTTCTCACTGCTCGGGCCGAATGGCGCGGGCAAGACCACACTGATTCGCATCCTCGCCACGCTCAGCGCCCCAGACGCCGGTGAGGTCCGGGTCTTCGGGCACGATCTCCTGCGCGAAGCCGATACCGTGCGGCAGCTCATCGGCGTCACCGGGCAGTATTCGGCTGTCGACGGCATGCTCACCGGTCTGGAAAACCTGAGGCTCACCGGGAAATTGCTGCACCTGGACCGCACGGAAATCAACCGGCGCAGCACCGAGTTGCTGGAACGCTTCGATCTCACCGAAGCCGGTGACCGCCGTTCGGGCACCTACTCCGGCGGCATGCGCCGCCGCCTGGATCTGGCCATGAGCCTGATGGGACGCCCCCGAATCATCTTCCTCGACGAGCCCACCACCGGCCTCGATCCGCGCAGCCGGCGCGACCTGTGGGCGGTCATCCGCCGACTCGCAGCCGACGGCGCCACCGTCTTCCTCACCACGCAATACCTCGAGGAAGCCGACCAACTCGCGGACCGGATAGCGGTCCTGGACAGCGGAAGGATCGTCGCCGAGGGCACACCCGCCGAGCTCAAACGGCTCGCGCCCGGGGGCCACCTACTGTTGCGCTTCGGTGACCAGCAAGCGCTCGCCGCGGCGGCACGCGTCATCGACGGGCAGGACGATCCGGAACAACTCACGCTGCAGGTGCCCTCCGACGGGCACGCCGACGAGGTCCGCAAACTACTCAACCGCTTCGCCGAACTCGACATCCCCGTCCACCAAATCACCGTGCACGTGCCGGATCTCGATGATGTCTTCTTCGCACTGACCGGCCACCCCACCCAGACCGAGAAGGCTGCCTGATGACTACCGTGACCGCCCATTCCGACGGCTTGTCCGCGCTCCGTCCCGGACTGCTCCGATCCGTCCGGGATTCCGGCACCATGCTGGAACGCAATCTCCGGCATACCCTGCGCAGCCCCGACTCGATGATCATGACGATCGCGCTGCCGATCATGATCCTGCTGATGTTCGTCTACGTCTTCGGCGGCGCCATGGATGTGGGCCCCGGACCGTACATCGACTACGTGGTGCCGGGAATCATTCTGCTGTGCGCCGGATTCGGGGCCGCGACCACCGCGGTCAGCCTGTCCACCGATCTCACCGACGGCATCATCGACCGGTTCCGGACCATGGCTATCGCGCGCACCGCGGTCCTCACCGGACACGTGGTGGAAAGCCTGATTCGCAATATGATCACCAGTGGGCTGGTGATCATCGTGGCGGTCGCGCTGGGGTTCCGGCCGACATCGGATCCACTGCGGTGGCTGGGCGCGCTCGGCGTCATCGCGATGTTCGTCTTCGCACTCTCCTGGGTGGCCGCGGCGTTGGGACTGCTGGCCAAGAATCCGGAGGCGGCCAACGGCTTCACCTTCATCTTCATGTTCCTGCCCTATGTGAGCAGCGCGTTCGTGCCCCCGGAGTCGATGCCCACGGCACTGCACTGGTTCGCCGAAAACCAGCCCGTCACACCCGTGATCGAGACGGTGCGCGGACTGCTGATGGGCACGCCGATCGGCAACAGCGCGCTGCTGGCCGTGCTGTGGTGCGCCGGGATCGCGCTGGCGGGATACCTGGCGGCGGGCAGGTTGTTCCGGCTGCGCACCAAGGACTGAGCGCCGCGGGCACGCGAAAGGCCCGGCGCCACAAGGGCGCCGGGCCTCTCGGTGGTCGAGATCACGCAGGCATGACCTGCTGCGTCGCCCACGTCACCATCATGCGGACGTGGTTGTCCCACCACCGGTACGACTCCGGGGTGAACGCCGGCGGCGGCGGTGCCTCGCCCGGGAACAGCAGCGAACCGTTCGGTGCGCCGACCTTCGTGGTGGTCCCGCTGGGAACGCCAGCGCCCGGAAGCACCGCGGACAGGCCCTGCTCGGCCTCGTGCGTCGCGCCGAGCTCCTCGAGCGGCACCATGGCCTCCGGCCGGTCCTGAACCAGCCGCGAGCCGACCAGCGACTGCGAACCCGTCCCCGCGGGCGGGTCGAGCAGCACGATCGTCGGTTCGGGTGCCGCCCCGGTGCCGGCGATCGAACCCGTGGGTTCAGCCAACGGCGGCGCCGCCGGCTCGATCGAGACGCCGGCCGACGAACCGCTCGACGAACCGGTATCCGAGGCCGACGAACCGCTGTCCACGATGGCCCGGTTGTCCGAGCCCAGCCGGGTGTCCGCGACCACCGTGGGAGTGGCCCGCGAATTCGTGGCATACAGACCGCCCACCACGAGTCCGCCCGCCAGCACGCTGGCCGCCGCGAATACTGCCGCGGTGCCGCGCACCGGATGGGATTGCTCGGCGGAATCGGCCAGACCGCCGACATCCGCCATCGCGAACAGGGCCGCTCCGACCGCGGGCGCCACCTTCGCGATCTTGCACGGCAGTACCGGTGCGCCGAACCCGTCCACCGCGTCCCGCACCGCCGGGGTGTTGGCGGCCGATCCGATCAGCACCACCGCGTCCGGGCGAACCGCGGCCGCCTCGAACTGGTCCCATGCCGCCGTCACCGCCGCGCCGAGCGACTCCTCGGTCGCGCCGCCCGCCTGGCTGGTGGCGGCCAGCACCCGGCGGCGGTACCGGTCGACCAGGGTGAACGCCTGATATCCCGGGACCACTTCACAGATGACCAGATCGTCGAACTCGCTCAGCCAGGTCATGGCGCCGGCGACACTCAGATGCGCCGCCTTCGCCGACACCAGCGAGGCCGTATGCCATTGCCCCGACGCCAATTCGGTGACGATGGCGCGTCGTTCGGCGGCATCGCGGTAGGCGACGGCCGCCCCCGCGATCTCCAGCTCGTCGTCGAGCTCGGCGGCGATATCGTCCATTGCCGCGTGCACGGCCGCCGCTACGTCCGCCTTGGTGTCGCCGTGCGTTTTCGCCACCCGGTGCAGCAGCACGCGCTCCGGTAGCCGCTCGCCGCTTTCGGCCAGCGCTACCGCGTGCACGGCACCACGTTCGGTGGAAACGCCGAGAGTGACCACAGATCGAGCTACCACAGATACGCCTTCCCGATGTGAATCCTGAACCTCGGTCAATGCACGCGAATCCACGCGCGCTCGGTATGAGTTCGGCACTGCGCAGGGCACGGATGGGTGGTGAAATGTGACAAGACCTGGACACGCAGACCGCATGCGCGTGTCGCGCGCGTGTCGATACCGCTAGCCTGGAGCAGTGGATGTACACACGGAGGCCAGGGCAAAGCGGCACCTGGACCCCGCGTTGGAGTTGCAGGACGACCCGCAGGAACTCATGCCGCGCCGCCGGCCCACACAGGAACGCAGCAAGCGCAAGTTCGATGCCCTGCTGCAGGCATCCAGGGAACTGCTCACCGAAGTCGGATTCGAGTCGTTCACCTGTGAGGAAGTCGCGGCCCGCGCGGAAGTCCCGATCGGCACGCTCTACCAATTCTTCGCCAACAAGTACGTCATCGTCTGCGAGCTGAATCGCCAGGACCTGGTCGCCGTCTCCCGCGAGCTCGCCGACTTCCACGGCGAGGTCCCGTCCCTGGACTGGCTGCGCCACATGAACCAGTTCGTCGACCACATGGCCGGCCTGTGGATGACCGACCCGTCCCGGCGTGAGGTCTGGCTCGCCATGCAGTCGACCCCGTCGACGCGGGCGACCGGCGCTATCCACGAGAAGGAGTTCGCCGAAGTAGTCGCGCAGATGCTGCGACCGCTCACCCCGCGCACCCCGCGGGCGCGCCGGACCATGATGGCCGAGGTGCTCGTACACGTCGTGTACTCGATGTTGAACTTCTCGGTACAGGACGAGCAGAGTCACAAGGACGCGGTGTCGGAATTGAAGCGACTCATGGTCGCGTATCTCCTTGTGGCCGAGAAGGAATCCCGTTCCGCCAGCGGCCACTGAGGGTTAACATGCGGTTATGTCGATTCCGCATATGACGCAGGACGAGCAGGATCGGCCGGATCTTCCCGAGTACATGACTTGGGAGGAGCTGGCGACGCTGCCTGATCACATCGCCCGCCAGATCGAGCTCTGGGAGGGCCGTGTCGTCTGGGTGCGCACCGGAACACCCGAACATCAGCAGTTCCGCAATCGTCTCTGGAGCGCATTGGACCGAGGCGCCCGAAAGCACAGAGCCACCGCCCCGGAGCAGTGCTGGATCGCAAACAGCGAAACGAACGTATTCCTCGATCGCACCCATAGAAACGACTTCGTCACCCCGGATTTCGTGGTCTACCGATGCCTGCCGAAGGAGTACGAGTACGTACATTTCGATGATGTCGTGCTCGTGGGCGAAGTCCTGTCTCCATCGAACACCGAGAGTGATATCAGGGAGAAAAAGGCCAGGTACGCCGACGCCGGGATCTCGATGTACTGGGAAGTAGCGCTTGCGCGCGAGCCGCGAAGCATAGCCCGGATAACGATTTCCGCGTTGCTCAGATACACCGAGGAACTGTTTCCGGGCATAACCCCGTTGAAGCCGGTGCACTACGTCGAGATTGCCCAATGGACCCCCGCAGACGACCCGGACGGCGTCCATATCTCCGTGCCGTTCCCGATCCACATCCCCTGGGCGGAACTGGCGTTCTGACTACTGAGTGGCGCTGCGCCCCTCGATGATGTCCGCGAGCTCACCCGGATCCTCCAGGATGACCATCGCGGCAGCGGTGTCCCCATCGTGGGTCAGCGAGAGGTGAACCCGTACCCGCGGCAGGAATTCCGCCGCGAGGCCGTGCAGTTTGATGCTGGGCCGCCCCCAGGCGTCGTTCACCACCTCGATCAAAGGGTATGGGTTGTCGCCGATTTGAGGTGAGCGGGCGAAGCGAGTGGACGCCCACGCCTTGATCACCGCTTCCTTCGCGGCCCAGCGGGCGGCGTAGTGGCGCGCCGAGTCGGTCGGCTTGCTCTGGCAGTAGCGGCGCTCCCCCGCGGTGAAACTTTCCCGGACCATGGTGGTTCCGGAGCGTTCGAGTTGTTCGGCGAACTCCGAGATGGTCACCAGGTCCAGGCCGATACCCAGGATGGTCACTGCTTTTTGGCTCCTCTGTCTGATTGGCGGCCTTCACTGCGCCCTACATGGTTACGCTGCGCTGCCGCCTCCGGGCGCTGAGCTCAGGCCGCGGTGTCGATAAGAAGGGGCAGCCGCTGTTGCAGCGGCTGCCCCTTTGTGCTCAGTGCAGCGTAGTGGCAGAGGCCCCTACGAGGTGGCGTCCTGATCCAATTGCCCGACGATGACAGCGCCGGTGCCGCAACCGAATCCGTCGGCACGGTAGGTGCCGTTCTCGCTCAGGCGCGCCGTGGGCGACAGCAGCACGTCGGCTTCGAGTTGACGAATCTGCTTGGCGGGCGTGCCATCCGCGCCGAGGCGACGGTCGGCGGGGCGCTCGTACAGCGGGGCGCCGCCGCACATGGCCTCGGCGAACCGCTGCCGGCCGTTGAGCTGCCGTTCCTGTGCCCTGGCCTGGTACTCCTCGCGCCGGCCCGGCTCGATGGCCTGGATGAAGGCCTCCGGATGCACGATCGCGAGGAGACCGGACACGTGCCCGAAGCCGAGCGAGGTGACCAGACCGGCCTTGAGCGGGAAACGCTCACCGAAGCGCAGCGGTTCCCGCGCCCACACCAGATGCGGGTAGTCCTGCATCTTCTCGTCGACGCAGTCCAGGCTCCGATTCGGCGGCACCACACCGTTTTCCAGCACCTGGCACAGGCCGATCAGCTGGAACGCGGCCGCACCGCCCTTGGCGTGACCGGTCAGGCTCTTCTGCGACACCACGAACAGCGGTGCGCCCTCGGAGCGACCGATGGCCGTGGCGAGGCGCTCGTGCAACTCGGACTCGTTGGGGTCGTTCGCGGCGGTGGACGTGTCGTGCTTGGAGATCACCGCGATGTCGTCCGCGCCGACGCCGAGCTTGCGCAGTTCGTTGGCGAACCGCGATTCCCGGCCGCCGCGACCCGCACCCAGCGCACCGAGACCGGGCGCGGGGATGGAGGTGTGCACGCCGTCGGCGAAGGACTGCGCGTACGCGACCACACCGAGCACCGGCAGACCCATGTCCAGCGCGATGTCGCCGCGGGCCAGCAGAACCGTTCCGCCACCCTGTGATTCGACGAAACCGCCGCGGCGGCGATCGTTGGCGCGGGAGAAGTAGCGGTCGCTGATGCCCTTGGCGCTCATGGCCGCCGAGTCCGCGGTAGCCGACATGTCACCGAAGCCGACGATGCCCTCGATGCCGAGATCGTCGTAGCCGCCGGCGACGACCAGTTCGGCCTTGCCGAGCTTGATCTTGTCGACGCCCTCCTCGACCGACACCGCGGCCGTGGCGCAGGCCGCGACCGGGTGCACCATCGCACCGTAGCTGCCGACGTAGGACTGCACGACGTGCGCGAGCGCCACGTTCGGCAGCGCTTCTTGCAGAATGTCGTTCGGCCGGGGCTCACCGAGCAGGTTGTCGATGTAGAGCGAGCGCATCGAGGACATGCCGCCCATACCGGTGCCCTGGGTGTTGGCCACCAGCGACGGGTGCACCCAGCTCATCAGCTCGGCCGGGCTGAACCCGGAGGACAGGAACGCGTCGACGGTGCAGACGATGTTCCACAGCGCGACCCGGTCCACCGAGGCGGCCATGTCGGCGGAGATACCCCAGATGGTGGGGTCCCAGCCGGTCGGGATCTGGCCACCGACGGTGCGCGAGAGCTTGGCCCGGCGCGGCACCCGAATCTCGGTGCCCGCCTTGCGGGTCACGGTCCAGTCGCCGGAGTCGGCGACCGGGGTGATGATGGTCTGCTCGGGGTTGGCGGCGTGGAAAGCGCGCGCCTCGGCCTCGCTGCCGACGGTGAACGACAGGTCCTGATCCAGGAACACCGAGGTCATCAGCGGCGAGGTGTTGTCGACCATCGCGCCTTCGTCCGCGTAACGGCGCACACCGCACCGTTCGACCACCGCGTCGTGGTAGCGCTCGGCCAGCTCGGACTCCGGTACGAAGTCACCGGATTCGGTGTCGTACCAGCCCGGCTTGGGATCGTTCTCCCAGGTGATCATGCCGGTGGTCCAGGCCAGCTCCAGCACGCCCGCGGCGGAGAGCCGGTCGACGACCTCGACCTCGAAGCGGGTGCGCGCGGAACCGTAGGGGCCCAGCTCGCCGGCGCCGACGATGACGACCATGTCGGCGAGATCGGCGGTGACCTCACCCCACTCCGGCACCGGCAGCGCCGAGCTCAGGGTGGGCGGCGCGGGCAGCGCCGGAATGGTCACTGCCGCATCGTCTTCCGCGATCTCCTCGGCCAGCTGCTCGGCCGCCTGCTTGGCCAGCGCGGGCAGGTCCAGCTTGGCCCGCGCCAGTCCGCCGGTGAGGTCGATCTGCTGCGGTCCGGTAGTGGTGACCTGGCGGGCCCGCGAGGTGCACCACTTGAGCAGTTCGTCGGCCATCTCGCTGGTCGACCAGGTCTGCACGCCGGCCTTCTCGACCGCCTCGACCATCGGGTCGTTGTGGCCCATCAGACCGGTGCCGCGCACCCAGCCGATCAGCGCGTGCACCAGGGTAACCCGCGCCGACCAGGACTTCTCGGCCCGCCACTTGGCGACCACCGCGTCCAGCGCGGCCTTGGCCTCGCCGTAGGCGCCGTCGCCGCCGAACAGGCCGCGGTTCGGCGAACCCGGCAGCACCACATGCAGTTTCGCGTCCACGTCGTGGTCCGCGCCGATCTTGGACAGTCCGCCGATCAGCCGTTCGACGGACCAGAGCAGGACCCGCATCTCCATTTCGGCGCGGGCGCCGGCGTCGGCGAGGTCGCCCGCGACCCGCGGCGCCGCGAACGGCAGCAGCAGGGTGGGGGTCATCGCGTCCTTGGTCTTGATCTTCGCGCCACCGGCGTTGTCGACCTGTTCGGTGCCGACCCAGTCGATCAGCGCGTCGATGTCCTGGTAGGACGCCATGTTGGCGGGAACCACCCACAGCGCCGCGCCGTGCCGGGCGTTCTCGCGGTAGAGCTTGCGGTAGAACGCGAGCCGGTCGTCGTTGAGGCTCGAGGTGGTGACCACCACGGTCGCGCCGCCGCCGAGCAGCCGCCCGGTGACCGCCGCCGCGATGGAACCCTTGCTCGCGCCGGTGATCACGGCGATGTCGTCGGACCACAGGCCGGCGTCGTCGGTGTTCAGCGCGGCCTCCGCGATGCGGCCGTAAACACCGGCCAGCACCGAACGTGCCTCGTGCTTCGCCCGTTCCCGCCACCAGTTCGCCTGCGCGGCAACGGCCGAACCCGCACCGAGGTAGCCGTCGACCGGCACGTCGGCGGTATCGGTGTCCAGCCACAGCTTCGCCAGATCCTCGCGGGCGGTGGCCCAGCGGTCGTCGATCAGCACGGCCTTCTTGGCGTCGAACGCGGGCGCGACCAAACGCGGCCAGTCCGAACCCAATTCGGCCGAGACCAGATCCACCAGGGTGTCGGTCGTGGCTTCCGGGGCGGAGATCTGCTCGGTCAGGCCGAGCTGTTCCAGCACCACCCGGGCCGCCGTGGCGAGCACGCCGCCGCGGCCGGTGATCTGCTCGGTGAACTCACCCAGCGCCGCCGCGTCCACGGTCGCTCCCCCGCCGCCACCGGCGGAGGGCAGTGCGACCGAGACACCGCGCCGGGCCGCGACCGCCTGCACCGCGGCGTCGATCGCCGCGTCCACCGAGGCCGCGTCGCCGAGCGCACCGGAGACCAGTCCGCCCAGATCGCCGCCGCGCACGCTGGCGCCCTCGCGGGTGCCGAGCGAGACTTCGGCGGTGACGTGGCTGGCCCAGCCGTCGCCCAGTTCCCACACCTTCTTGACCCGCTCGGCGATGGCGGCGGGCCGCTTGCCGGACGGTCCGAAGACCTTGCGCAGGTGGTCACCGATGGCATCGGACAGCACCGAACCGAACGGCTTGTAGGTACGGGCCAAGCGCTCCACGGTGGCCGAGAGCGCACCCATGTCGGCATCGGCCGCACCGTCGATGGCGCCGAGCGAGAGCTCCGCACCGAGGTCGACGAGCAGCTGGTTACGCCGCGAGGAAACGCCGTCGCAAAGCCCCTCGATGGTGTCGACCGGGCCGATCTGATCCAGCCGCAGCTTGGTCCACAGCGCGATCAGCACGCGGGTGGCGTCGGCGGCGGAGAACACGATGTCGTCCGGACGGGGACCACCGGAGGCCGGGGCCGGGGCCGGAGCCGCGACCGGGGCGGCGTCCGTCACGACCTCGGTCACGGGCGCGTCGATGGGTTCGTCGTCGACCGCCGCGGGATCGGTGTCGGTCGAGTAGACGACCGCCGCCTCACGCTCGATATTGAGCACCTCGACCGTGGCGCCGGAGAAGTCCGGCAGCTTCAGCGTCTGGCTGGCCAGGTTCGCCACGGTAGGCGTCGCGCCCAAACCGATTTCGACGAATCGCTCGACTCCGAGACCGCCATGGGCGGCGTCGGTGAACAGCAGGTCCTGGGTCTCGATCCAGCGCACCGGGCTGGCGAACTGCCAGGCCAGCAATTCGATCAGCACCACCCGGCACAGTTCGGCCGGACGCTGCGCCCAGCTGTCGAAGTCGGCGAGCACCGCGTTCAGCGGCTCCGAGGGCACCAGATCCGCGATCTCCTGCAGGAAGGCGCGCTCCAGGTTGAACGGCCGCGGCACCAGGTTCGGAATGTACCGTCCGACAAGCACTTCCGGGTCCAGCACCTCGGGCAGCAGCTGCTCGAGCTTGTGCCGGAATTCCGGGACACCCTTGCGCAGCACCGTGGAGTGGAACGGCACATCGATGCCGGGCACCAGGATGAAGGCGCGCTTGCCGCCGAATTCCGCTCGGCGACGGTCGATTTCGGCCTCCAGCGCTTCCAGGCCGGCCACCGTGCCCGCGATCGCGTACTGCGAGCCGCGCAGATTCAGGTTCACGACCTCGAGGAACTCCCCGACTTGCTCGCCCACACCGGACACGAACCCGATGACCTCGTCGTCGGGCAGCCCGATCTGCGAGGGACGGATAGCGGCCATCCGATAGTCGCTGCGGCCCTGGGCATCTCGCGGCACCAGCTCGTGCATGGCCGATCCGCGCTGGAACACCACCTCGAGCACCGCCTCCAGCGGCAGCACTCCGGCCACCGCGGCGAGCGCGTTGTACTCGCCGACCGAGTGCCCGGCCAGCATCGCGCCCTCGACGAACGCACCCGCCTCACGCAGCTCGGCGACCTGCGCGACACCGAGAACCGCCATGGCGACCTGGGTGAACTGGGTCAGGTGCAGCACGCCGTCCGGATGCCGGTGCTCGACACCGCGCGCCTTGAGGTAGGTCGGGTTGTCGCGTACCACCGCGAGGATGGAGAAGCCCAGCGCGGCGCGGGTGTGCTTGTCGGCACGCTCCCAGATCTCCTTGGCGGCCTTGGAGCGCGACCGCGCGTCCAGGCCCATCCCCTTGCGCTGGATGCCCTGGCCCGGGAAGGCGTAGACGGTCTTCGGGGCGGCGGTGCGACCGGTCGCGGTCATCACCAGGTCGCCGCCGGTGCGGCAGGACACCTCGACGATCTCGGCGCCCGCGTCGACCGCGACCCGCTCGACCCGCACGTCGATCTCGGCGCCCGGCCGGACCATGCCCAGGAAGCGGGTGGTCCAGGCGGTCAGAGTCCGTGCGGGAACGGTGCTTTCGGGATCCACCGCGGACACCGCGTGCTGCGCGGCAGCCGAGATCCACATGCCGTGCACGATCGGAGCACCGAGACCGGCCAGCTTGGCGGCCGAGTCGCTGGTGTGGATCGGGTTGTGGTCACCGGAGACGTGCGCGAACGCGTGCATGGTGCGCGGCGCGACGATGGTGACATCGCGCCGGCGGCGGCGCGGGGTGTCGACCGCGGACTCCGACAGCGTCCCCGCCGCGCGCGGCGGATCGGACAGCTCGCCCGCGCCGTTGCGGCCGCGGATGGCGAAGCGCTCGGTCAGGGTGGCGACGGTCGGCATGGACAGCCCGGTCTCGGGCTTGTCGAGCATCCCGGTGATCTTCACCCGGACCTCCACGACACGTCCCATATCGGTGTCGACGGTCTCGCCCGCATTGGCCCGGACCACCAGAACGCTGGTCTCGGAGGGCAATTCACCCGCCAGCTCGATCTGGTGATCGAGGTGGACCAGGTCGAGCATGCCCTCGATGACGCTGTGCCCACCCACCCCGTCGGCTTCGCCTCCTGCCATCCCCCGGCCGCCGTCGGCGGTGCGCGTCGCGCCGAGCACGGCGAACACGGCCGGCCAGCAGGCGCCGACCAGCACATCGGGGACGGTGCGGCCCAGCGTGCTCAGGTTGGCGGGCATACCGGAGCCGGTGACGCCGGCGTGATCGGCGATGAGGTCCGGCGTCCAGGCGATGTTGAGGTGTGCGGTACCGCCCTTGACCTCGGGCAGCGACTGCCCCGCAGCGACCGCGAGCAGCGCCGACATAGCGGCGTCGGCGTCGGCCTCGGTGATGACGGGAGCGCCGCCGTTGAAGGTGGAGGCCGGGACGGTGATGCGGATGGACACCGAATCACGGCCCAGCAGCGGCACATTCAGCTCGACGTAGGAGTGGTCGGCTTCCGGTCCGCTGGTCTCGACCAGGGTGGCGCCGGTGCGCGGATGCACCGCGCCCTTGCCGTCGACGGTCCACTCGTCCAGGTCGCCGAGGCGGTGGACGGGGTTGATGGTGGTGCGGCCCGACCATTCGACGTCCGGCGCGGCCAGCACCGTGTCGATCGGACCGGCGGTCACACCCGCGACACGACGCGCGTCCACGGCGAGCGGCACGACGCCGGCCCGGACCAGCGAATACGCCGTGTCCTGCTCGAAGCGGTCGAGCAACTCGCCGACCGGCTCGTCGACGCGGGTGATGCCCGCGACGGCCACCGTGCCGGGGATGACGCAGACCTGATCGGCGGAGTAGCGCGGATCATGCGCCTGCCACAGCGAATCCGAGCGCCACCAGCGGCGCACATCGCCGTCGACGACGGGCACGAAGTTCACCGGCTTGCCCGGAGTTTTGCACAGGCTCACGAAGAACGGGACGTCGGCCGGGTGCAGCAGCGTCTGCGCGGCGGCCGGATACTGCTCCTGCAGCGCGCACAGCGCTTCCACCGGACGCTCGAAGGCGTCGTCGGAGGCGAACAGCGTGGGGATCTCACCACGGTCGGCCGGGTGCAGGCGAGATTCGGTGCGCCGCACCATCTCCGCGAAGCGGTCCCGCCAGGTGATGTCGAGCCAGACCGAGCTGGTGGCCTCCCGGATCGCGTCGCCGAGGTCGGTGCCGCAGTCGAAATCCTTGCGCCGATCCAGACCGACCGCCAGCTCGACGTACCGCTCCAGCCATTCCTGGTACGTCATCGTGGTGACATCGCCGAAATATGGCTTGGCCGTGGCGTTCAGCGCCGCGATGATCTCGTCTTTACGCCGCGCGACAGCCTCGGCGTCGCCGGCGACCTCGTCCAGCAGGCGGCCGGTGCGCGAGGCGGCGTTGTCGATCTCGTGGATATCCGCGCCCAGTTGGCTACGGCCGGAAGCCATTCCACCGTTCGCGGTGCCCGCGCCGACCCAGTCGGGGGTGCCGGGGGTGTCGACGAGCAGCTGCTTGACCTCGGGCGCGGTGGTGGCCTCGAGGGTGGCCATCGCCGCGGTGCCGATCAGCACGCCGTCCAGCGGCATCACCGGGTATCCGTGCGGGGTCGCCCACTCGCCGGTGAGGTATTCCGTTGCGCGCTCGGGAGTTCCGATGCCGCCGCCGACACACACCACGACGTTGTCGCGGCCACGCAGTTCGGCGTAGGTCTCCAGCAGCAGGTCGTCCAGGTCTTCCCAGGAATGGTGCCCGCCCGCCTTGCCGCCCTCGATGTGCATGATCACCGGGTAGTCCGGGACCGCGTCGGCGATGCGCAGCACCGCGCGGATCTGGGCGACGGTGCCCGGCTTGAACGCGACATGCGAGATGCCGACCTCGGTGAGCTCGCCGATGAGCGCGACAGCTTCTTCCAGCTCCGGGATGCCGGCGGTCACGATGACGCCGTCGAACGGCGCGCCCGCGGTACGGGCCTTCTGCACCAGTCGCTTACCGCCGAGCTGCAACTTCCACAGGTACGGATCGAGGAACAGCGAGTTGAACTGCACCGCGCGACCCGGGTGCAGCAGCGTCTTCAGCTCGGCCACGCGGTCGGCGAAGATCTGCTCGGTCACCTGACCGCCACCGGCCAGCTCCGCCCAGTGCCCCGCATTCGCCGCGGCAGCAACGATTTTCGCGTCGACGGTGGTGGGAGTCATACCCGCCAGCAGCACCGGGGAACGACCGGTCAGCTTGGTGAACGCGGTCTCCACCACGATACGTCCGTTCGGCAGCCGCACCGGCTTCGGCGCGAACGCCGACCACGGCTGATCGACCTCGGGGGCCGCGCCCGGCGTGAGCAGGCTGCGCTGCCCGGCCCGGGTGGCGGCGGCCACGATGCCGACGCCGGTGCCCTTCAGCGAGCCCGAGGTGAGCCGGCTCAGCAGATCGCCCGGCCCCAGGTCCAGCATCCACTGCGCGCCCGCGGCGACCGCGGTGTCCACGGTATCGACCCAGTCGATCGGATCGACCAGAATCTCCCGGGCGAGCGCGCCCGCGAGCGCCGCGTCCAACCCGCACTGCTCGGCCCAGCCGCCGACCAGCTCGACGGTGTCACCCAGCGCCGGGTGATGGAACGCGACGTCGACCGTCAGGTCCTCGAAGACCGGCGCGAACACCGAACCGCCGCGCACCTTGGCATCGCGCGCCTTGGCCTGCTCCTCGTGAATTCGCGCGCAGCGCTGGCGAACTCGCTCCAGCTGCGCCGGGGTGCCGGACAGCACCGCGCGGCGGCGGCCGTTGACGATCGAAACCACCGCGGCGGCAAGTGGATCCACACCCGCGCCGACCTCGGCCACCACCTGGCGCAGCCGCGCCGGGTCCACATTCGACACCGCGATCATCGGCGAACGTTCACCCACCGGCATCAGCCCGCGTCGGCGGGCCACCAAACCCGCGGCGGCACCGATCATCTGGGCGATGGCGAGCAGTTCGGCATCGCGTGTGCCCGCGAACTCCACCGAGGTCGCCGCCAGCCGGCCCTGCGAGTGCCCGACCACGGCCACCGGCGCGTGCTCGACCGGATCCAGCCCCTGCAGTTTCAGCGCCTTCAACGCGGCCAGCTGGGTCAGCAGCACACCGGGCATCGATACCGCGGCCGACCGCAGCACATGCTCCGACGGCGCGGCCGAGACCTCTTCGTCGGCGAGCTCGTCCTCGAGCATCCAGCCGACCGGGTCGAAACCGACCGGTCGCACCACCAGCAGTTGCGCCGCAACAGGTTCCAGCAGCGCCGCCGCCTCGTTGACCAGCGCGGTGAGCTCGGGTTCCAGCGCGCTGTCGCGCCCGATCTCCTCCAGCTCACCCAGCCATTGCGCGCCCTGCCCGCCGAATGCGAGCGCGTACGGAGTACCGCTCAGCAGACGATCCACCAGCGGCGCCCGCCCATCCCGCTGGGCACCAACCTTCGCGGTCGGTCCGGTCCCGGTCTCAGTGCTCTCGTTGATCGTCAAGACGCTTCGACTTCCTTACTCCTGGCGACATGCCCCCACGGACACGCCGCTCCCTCCGGTACGCAGGGTGCTGCTCAACCTCTTGGCCTGATATGGGCGAGGATTGCACAAAATCATGAGGAAAGCCTCACGTTTGCCTCCCCACCCACCGCTTACCGGTTGGTATTTCTGCACATCAGTACCAGAATGCCGACAAACATGAGGCCCACTCACGTTTGAACCTGCAGGTCCACCGGTTACCAACACGTACGAAACATGAGTGCCCCTCACATTGCCCGTTACTTAATCGTTATAACCCCAGGTCGGGTTACTCACCAGTACGCCACGCCCATCCAGTGCTTCGCGATCGCGGTCAAGGCCGGTAGAGTTTGGACGGTCGTACCACCAAGCGCGAGTGGCGAAATTGGCAGACGCGCCAGATTTAGGTTCTGGTGTCTTAGGACGTAGGGGTTCAAGTCCCCTCTCGCGCACCCACTACTGGCTAAGGTTCGAGCCAGATCCGCGAAGGGTCCCCTCGGCGCCGGGAAGCCGATACGGTTGTCCAGAGAAAGTTCTCCTGGGGCAGAGAGAGTGCCATCGTGTCAATCACCCTGCACACCCGGCCAATTCACCCGCGCGCCTGGGTTCCGACCAGGCTGCGGTGCGAGACTCCGCGTCCCACAGCGGGCGTATGCTCTGCGCTTGGCTCGTACGTATGGACGAGCCCGAAGTACAGACTTCAGGAGATTTGGCGCATGACGGTCGACCCTGGCGAGCAGGCTGCCAACGAATCGAACACCACACCGGAGGCCGCCTCGCAGCCGCCGAGCCCCGCGATTCCGCCGGAAGACCTGCCGGCACCGACACTTCCGGAGCCCACGTGGGTCCGCGGGCTCGAGTCGGATCTGGAGCCGTTCTGGGGCGCAAGGGTGGGCCAGATGTCATGAGCGAACCGATCGCCCCGATTACCCGGCTGAAGCAGCCGGGTGAAACGCTGCGAGTGGTAGCTAAGGACGATCTCGAGGCAGTGTCGGATTACCTCGACCTAGAGCTCGCGACGGCGTGGCAGCGTAAGGCCTCGTTCGAGTCGCGGGCGTTTCCGATCGTCACCATGGACGTAGGTCTGGTGACGCTTTACCTGCTGCTGATGAAGACCTTGGATCTGAAAGTTGTGACGTCCGGATTCTGGCCGACCACGACGGCGGTGCTTATTGTCATTTTCGCGGCGCTGTCGATACTTTCCGCTGCGCTAGTGGCTCTGCCCGCACAGTATCCCGGATACAGCGCCAACGGATTCGCGAGCCTGTATCTGGAGGCCGTGGAGAGTAAAAGCTCGAATCATTACCAGCGGATCATGGAGATCAAGATCCGATCATACGAAAGAGCGTGCGTTTCGAATCAGCGCAAAGCGCGGATAGTTTTTGGCTCATTTCTTTTCATGGCATTGCTCGCATGCGTGTTGATCATTTCGATACTTGTGGCGCTCTGAGGCTCACACACCGGCTTCGCTCATAGCCGATTTCCAATGCCATCGTGAATATATCTCATGATTGCTGTGCCGGTTCCATCTGCCGGTGTAGTAGGGCTCTAGAGCCGCTGGGAACCATTTTTGAACGACATCTGTCTCGGAGTAGTCGTTGTACTGCGAACTACATACCGCTTGCCCTGGTATGTGCACCATCAGCGGCATCGGCCCAGTTGTCCCAAGACTGCCCTCGACCGTCACCGCAGTCGAATCGAAGACAATCGTCGCAAGAACACTTCGTTCACGGAGGTCCCGCAATTTTCTATCAATCGCCTCGACTACCCAAACGTACTTTGGCATCTGGGTGTAGCCGACCGCTCTGGCGAGGCGGTCATCCTGCAGTCGCTTAGCTATGCTCATCTTGAATTCGGCGCCCGTCGTGATATAACTGCGTATAGCCAGCTCGCCGATCCGGCCGCCGGAAACCCGATCGACGAAGTCTTGTAGTCGATCTCGATATCGGTCGGAATCTTCGAGATGATGCAGAGCAGCCCATTCCGGCAAAGCTTTGATTCGCTCATCCGCCGCGATCGCCAGCCACTGCGCTGCCGCTTCCTCAGCGGTCGATCCGGATAGCCAGATCGAGCGTGGAAGTGGAACTACGACCTCTGTCTGCATCCTTTTGTTCGCGTCCATGAAATCGCTGACGAGATCGTCAAGTTGAACAATCTCGAACGGCCCCGATTGGTCATCGCACACGATCAATGCCACCACATCCGAATCGTCCGATGTCACCGAATCGCTGTCCGGGCGCGGATCGGCAAAGTCTCTCCGACGGAGATATCCGACCGCGACCTGCGCATGGGCGATGACGCCCCGAGCCGGTGGCGCCCGCAGCAGGATGACCGGCAGTGCCGCGTTCAGATACCGGCAAATGCTGGCACCGAGGTTTTCCTTAATCCAGAGCCGGCGCAATTGCCCCTGCGCGCTGGCGCCGCGTGCCTGGACCTTTCGTGACTCCGCCAGCGTGCGGCTGCCGCCCTCAGTCTGCAAGCGCTGCAACTTTTCCCGCACACTGTCAACCACGCCCTGCAGCCGTCGTTCCTCGGCAGCAAATTTCGCGCGGTGCGTCCAATTCAGCTGGACTGGCTTGCTTAGCGAATCGGCGTCAAGTATTTCCGGTGGCAGATCAGCCGCACGCAGCGTCGCGGCGAGTAGCTGCCGGTTCAGGCCCTGGGAGGGATAGGCACGACCAAACGCCGCGGTTTTATCACTGATTCCGTGGAATTGTGCCGTCGGACGACGCGGCACGGCGCCGCGCAACACAGCCGTGTAATGACAGACCCAGGCCGTGACGTGCGCGCACGTGAGAAGGTGACCGTCTTGCTGCATGAAAGGAACGCCGACGACCTGATGCGCCACTCCGAAGACTTGCACGTCTTCGGTTACCGCCGTGCGAACCTTGTCCGCGAGGTTTCTATCGCCCGCGATCTTGTCAACAGTGAGAGCAGCCGACACCATCGAACGGCCGATCCGTCCGGGAAACTGCGGCCGGAGAACCGAGTAGCCAAAATACTTAGTGCTCGTTTTGGCGACGAAATCTCGTAGGTGCGGCCTCTTACTCTTGGGAACTTCCCCGTGGAAGAAGTGGATTCGAGCCGTATCAGATGACCGTGATCCGAATCGCGCATCGTGGACTCTGCTGAACTCGCTGCGAAAATCGAGGTCGAAATAATCTTTCTCGACGACCACCACGTTGACTTTGGAGCAGAAGACTCTGAGCATTGAGCGCGCCGGCTGGTCTCCGCCTTGCAAGGGCGTCTTCCGGCGTAGTTTCAGCAGATCCAGCAGATGGTCGACCGGATCGTCTTTACAGAGCTCGTAAATCTCGCCGAACGCGCGCTCATCGCGCCGCGTACGTTCCTTGCACAAAAACAGCCACCCCTGAATATCTGATCAGTAGTACCACTCCACGTCGGTTTCCACGTCAATGGAGAATGCCGAGTTCAACGCGACGTTGCGGCGAAGCTCGTCGGATTTACGATACGCCTCGAACACCCTGTCCAGTACGCCTTGGCCGAACTGCTTCGCTACTCGCTCTTCGCGATTCGCCGCCAACTCCATCGGCGTCATCGGGCGATATCGTGTATAGAACTGGTCGCCATATTTCGGCAACTGCCCCTCGGGTCCAAGCATCGATGGCACCTCCGTGCCCCCTTGCGTCGCATCGGCTGATCCCAGCTCTTCTTTTCGACGGCGAGTCATACTGCTACCTCCGGCGTCGTATGGCCGTCAGCTTTCCAGCGATCCCGACCATCTGTCAACGCATTGCTCGGAACCAATTCGAACACGGAAATTATCGCGCTATCGACCAGCGTCGTTCGCAACATACCCCTGCCCTCTCATTACCCATCAGTCTAGGCCCGTCGACACCAGCACACAAGATCGAATCCGCTCCTGACCTGCGGTTTCAACTGCGCAGCCCCGGACCCTCAGCTTTTATGAAGCAACTCCCTGCTGTATTCGTTCCGAGCGCGTCATCGGATGACTCCCGCCTGGTAGAACACGTCCCGACCGACGGAGAAGTGCCCCGAAGGAACCTGGATCGAAGTTGCCCAGCCCGCTGCCCGAGCAACTCCAGCCGCCATTCGGCAAACCGAACGGACGGCCCGGGAATAGACCGGCGGGCCCTCATACTCCGAGTCTGTACCCGGGAGCGCCCAGCCGCCCCCACAATTAACTAACTCCTAGGAATATTTGCTGGCAGCCATCAGTACAGGCGGGCGCTGTCACCGATCATCCGGACTCTCGGTATGGATTTCCCCGGTCCATCCCCAAAGTGCGTCGAGGCCACAGCACCCCGCAGGAAGCTTGAGCCCCGCCCAGTTCGACACAACCGTGACACACGGTGCCACACCCCTCTACACTGACTCCATGCCCGCACAGCCGGAGATCACCCAGCGCGACCTGCGGAATCGCTCCAAAGAAATCATGGACGCCGTCCAACAAGGGCAGGCGTTCACAGTCACGCGCGACGGACACCAGATCGGTGAATTGATCCCTCTCCGCAGGCGCCGGAGGTTCGTGACCCGCGCCGAGTTCGCGGCGATGTCGCGGAGCGCGCCCGAAATCTCGATCGAAGCCTTCCGCGCCGATCAGGACGCTACGGCCGAACAGAACGCGGACGATCCGTATGCCCACTGAGCACAAGCAGGGCCTACTCGACACCAACATCATGATCCTGCGCCGCTGGATCGACCCAGCCCAACTGCCCGGGCAGATGGCGATCAGCGCGATCACCCTGGCTGAACTGTCAGCCGGACCACACGAAGTCCGCCGCAATAACGAACAAGACGACTACGACGAGCATGTCGAACGCGCCCGCCGCCTCGATGTCCTCCAGCGCGCAGAGAACGAATTCGACCCCGTCCCCTTCGGCGCCGAAGCCGCCCGCATTTACGGACGAGTCAGTGCCGGCGTGATCAGCGTCGGCCGAAAGCCTCGCCGCCGCGTCGCCGATCTGATGATCGCTTCCGTGGCGATCGCCGAAGAACTCCCGCTATTCACCACCAACCCCGATGACTTCCGCGGCCTCGAACAACTGCTAACCGTCGTCCCGGTAACACGGCCGGAAGTTCCTGGCGATCGCCCACTCCGCTAGAAGTCGCTCGTGGAAGGTAGCGCCGAAATCAGGAACCGCCCGGCAGTTCCCGCACAAGCGCGAACACCACGCCCAGCAATCCACTTCCGCCGCTGATCGTGCTGCCACCACGAGCGTCACAGTTCGTACCCCTCATCGCCGCAACTGCATTGCAGTAGAGCAACGTCGACGAGTCGTTAGTCGGGTCGGCTGCCGAACTCCACGCAGGAGCCCCCTCGTTCTCCTTGCCGGAGTACGAGGCGGTGCCGGTGGAGTCGTTGTTCCACCGCTGCCAGCCTCCTTCGCCGTTTCCGGCGACACGCGAGTTTGTGGTGCTGCCATCGGGATTGGTAATGGTTAGGTCGACGGTCTGGTTGCCGTTTCCCTTGGGTATCGTGTTCACCACTGTGCGCCCGTGAAATGACGTGTGCCGCGCTCAACCGTTGGTTGAGCGCGGCACACGGTGCGGGACGCTGTGGCGTTGTAGGCCTTTAAGCTGGCGCCCGAACGATCCGGACCTGGGTCGCGGTGCCGTCGAGCACTGCGGCACCGTGACTGGACCAGCCCTGAACGGTCACTCTGTCGCCCGCGTCGATCCGCATGGTGACCTTGGCGGTCATCGTTCCGGACCATCCGGTCGCCTCGGCGCCGGTGGCGACGACGGCACCGTTGACGAGCAATCGCACGGCCTGGCGGGGGCCGCCGAAGCCACTGAAGATCGCGTACGGGATGCTCGCCGAGACAACCACATTGAGCGCGGTTCCTCGAGCGATCAGCGCGCTTCCGGAGATCGTCGATCCCGGGAAGAGCCCGGTATCGGCATACCATCCCGTGACGTCGGCCCAGCTCCCGGTCAGGTTTTGGTCACCACCCTTGCTCATGCCCGAGGGACTGAACGGCGGCGCGACAGCCATCGAGAATGTCCCGGTACCGCTTCCGGCCATGGGGAGCGGACCGAAACGCGTGGTCGCGGAGGTCCCGGTAGTACCGAATGCGGCGGCAGCCGCCGAATGCGGGATGACCGGAGCCGACAATTCGGCCGTGGCCGAGAAGACCGCGTTGCCGGTCGCCGTGCGAGTTTCGCCGCCGAACGACGCTGCGACGATGACGCGACCGCCGGCGCCGACAGCCACTCGCGCGGTGGCGGTGCCCTGGTCGCCCAGTTTCGGCGAAATCCACTGTGACAACGGCCATGCGACCGCGGTCAACATACCTCCGCCGCCCGCCATGGCTTTCGCGGTGGCCGTAGGTTTGAGCTGCGGGGTGTTCGTGGCGGATCCGGCGAAGGCGGCGTAGACGAATGGCGGCACGTCCGGGATCCGGGAACCGTCGGTGAAAATATGAGGTGGTCTCGGCGCGTCGACCATCAGCACCGGTGCCCCCGGGACCGCGGGAGCCGCGGTCGGCGGTGTCGGCGGTTTCGCCGTGAACACCTGCGCAGGCGCTGTCATAGCGGCCTCCGATTCTTTTGTGAGCGAGTATTTTCGGACACCGGAGTGCCGGTTCAGCTCATGGTGAAGGTGGGGGTGATGAGCAGGGTGCCCTGCGCACCGAGGGTGGTGGAGGCGATGGCGACCTTGTCGATGAAAGTGCCGCCGGTCGGGGCGCTCCACAGTCCGGCGTGCGTGTAGGTGCCGGCGGGCAGATTCACCGTGACCTGACTGCCATTGATCTGCCCGTTGGCCGGAGCGCTCCACGTCGTCGCCACGCGAGCATAGGCCGGCGACCCACCGGAAGCCTCGTTGGTGCCGTCGGAACCCGGGTCGGCCTTGTGGACAGAGACGTAGACGGTGCCGGCGATGTTGGCGTATGCGGCGCACAGGGCGTTCTTGGTGGAGGTAACTGCGATAGCCATGGTGAATCTCCTTGCGGTTGTTGTGTTTAGGGGCGTCTTCGCCGACAGGTGGCGGAGAGAGGTCAGTTGCGGATGACGGAGCCGACGTACCAGGCGTAGGTGGTGACCGGGGAGGTCTGGTAGGTCACCAGCATCGTGTAGCGCGAGTTCGCAGGAATGGCGTCACACGTCACGGCCGGCACGGTCCACTTGGCGGCAGTCTGGGTGACGGTGGCCGCCCACGTGCCCAGTGGCGCACCACCCGGACCGGTCAGCACGATGGAAATCGTGGTCCCGGCCGGGAATACAGCCCCACCGGAGGGCTCGATGGTCTGCACGAAACTGGCGCCGGTGGTGAGTTTGAGGGGTTGGATCTTCGGCTGGTATCCGAGGTGTCCGGGATCGAGCGCTGTTGTCATAGGTTTCCTCTGCTGTGTTCGACCTCGTCCATCAGTTCTCTGGAGAGGTTCAGTTCCGGGATACGGCCGTGTTGGGCCGCTTCGATCACGCCGCGTAGCACGGCGAGCGCCTCACGGAACAGTCCGGTGACGCGGTCCAGTTCCTGAATGGACGCTGCCTGCGCGGCTTCTACTCCGTCCAGTCGTACGGAGACGACCCGCAATTCTTCTGCCACGCGCGATAATGTCGCCAAAGCGATGTCGTTGACTTGCTTGGCGGCGGACACTTCAAGGCGAAGGTTTTGTGCCGGTTGGGATTTCCGGGCTCGCAGCCAGGAGTAGAAGCTGGTGGCGCCGGAGCCGCTGAGAAAGGTGGCCACGCTGATGAGCGTTGTTTCGAGTAAAGGCATCAGGCCCTTCCAGACCTGGCCACGATAGGCTGGTTATGGACCAGCGCCATTGCATGCTCCAGGGGTCAGTAGGTGCGCCGACACGAGAAGGTGCGATTCGATTGCACCGAAAGGTGCTGGCATTGATCGGTTTACCGGCATTCGAAGGTGCCGGAATGATTCGCGCGATATACGCCTCAGGCGACGGTAGCGGCCGCTGGTATTTCGATGTCTTCGGCGCCGAGGGCATCGGTGATGGATTCGACAAGTTCCGACGCCGCGTCCGCCGCGGCCTCGAGCGCCGGCTCGTTCGTCACGATCCACACGTTGACGGTGCGCAGCACTTCCAAGGCTGCGAGCAGACCGGTTCCGAGCCCGGCAACCGGGCTCGGCGCATACTGCAGCAACGCGATGGATGCCGCCAGCACGCTGACAGCGCCGCCGATCATAGACACCACGGCTTTGGCGTTGCGGGCGACGAAGGCCCCTGCGTTCCCCGCCATAAGATCTCCTTCGGTGATTCGGTACGCCCACTCAGGAATAGGAACAGAGCGTGCCGTCGAAATAGGTGAATACACCCGAGGCGTCGCCGGCCATTTTGTTCGCTGCCGGAATGTAATACCCCGGAGCCCAAACACTTCCGGCACCTGCGAAGACGACGAACGATCCGGATACGTGCTTGATCGTGGAACCCTCGCTTTCGCCGGCATTCCTGGCAACTCGCCACGGGTCGGCGGGGCTGGGTGCGGTCCACAACGCCACGTTGAAGTTGTCGGACTCTCCGCACGCTCCTTCCCACAAGGCAGCAACATTCATCACGTACCAACCCGATTTCGTAACTTGAATCTGGCCGGACGGCAGATCGAGTACGTTGACATTGTTGGCCTGGCGCGCGGTATCGAAAATGGTGCCGTAGCGACTGTGGAGTGCGGTTTGCGGCACGCCTGTCGCATTCTGGCGGCACAGCGACCAGCCCGTTCCGACCACCGAAGGCGACGTGGTGTCCGCCGCGGTGAAAGAGTCGAGATCGAAGCCGAACGACAACGATCTCGAACCGTCCCAGTTCTCGACGGCGTAGCAGGCGCTGTAGAAACCGACCCACCGATTGTTCGCCCCCACTGGGGAACTGACCGCGGTATCTCGATAGCTGAGCCTGCCGACACCGTTGACCAGCACCTCGTAAGAGGGGCCGGTTGCCGTCACTGTGACAGTGTCGCCCGCGCCGAGGGCCAGGCCCGTCTTTTCCGCCCAGGTGGTGGAATTCAGCGTGCCACCGGAGAATCTGGCGTTTTGCAGCAGGATTCGCCCCGCGCCGATTTGCAGCATGACGAAGGTCGACAAGTCGGAGGCCGCTCGGATCAGGATTCCGCTGCCGGTGAAGGCGCCGGCCTGGTTGGTCCGGCCCAACACGACCGACACCGACTGGTCGTCGGTCATCATCGGGGTCTTTCGCAGGGCGAGTTCAGCACCGGTGCCGGTGTTTCCACTCTTGGAGATGCCGGCCTGATCGTCGACGACAACCATGTCGCGAACCGTACCGCCGTCGGAGATCCACTTGGACACAGTCCATTTCGTGGTATCCCAGGTCTGGAAGTTGTCCGTCGCCGACGCGCCACCGACCTGTTCCTGGGTCTGTTTGGTCTGCAGGTCCGCGATCGCCGAAGCATTCGCAGTGGAGGTGTTCTGCGCCGACTTAGCCGTGGTCTGCGCCGACGAGGCACCCACTTGCGCCCGGTTCGCCGCGGTCAGCGCGCGGTCATTCGCCGCGTTCATGTTCGAGCCGATGGCCTCGACGCCGGCGAAGGACTCCGCCACGCTGGACAGGATCGAGGCCCGCGCCGACTCCCACGTGACTTTCTGGAGATTGCGGATCGATCCGCCGGTATACGCGCCCGGTGGTACCGCCTTGTCCGGGCTGGTCATTGGGCCGCCTCGATCGACTGTTCCGCGGCGGCGGCGACTTTCGCATAGTTGAGATCGAGTTCGCGCGGATCCACCAGATGCTGCAGCTCGCCGGAGTCGCGGAGTTGCTCCACGAGGTGGGCACGCTCTTGCGGCGTCAGCTCGGTGATGTCGGGCGCGGAAGTCTCGGGCGGCCGCGGTGCGCCCTTTTCCGCCCACTGCCCCGCGCCGTTGAGCCAGTGCGCGACACCGCGCGCCGGCGGATGGTATTCCCTGGTCTGCTCGTCGGGATAGTGCCGAAATCCTAGATCCCAGAGATGCTTCGACCATTGACGCAGCACATCGGGGTGTACCAGCAGCGGCGAATTCTGAGGTCCGGGTAGGCCGACGAGCGCCCACACGAAAGCTTCATGGGGATCGTCGGGATTGCACTGCTCGAGCGAGGGGATGGACATGTTCACTCCGGAGGTTGGATAGAGATCTGGTGTTCCGCCGCGGCTTACATCTGGACCGCGAGGGCGTGGATGTCGTCGACAATGTCGGCGACCACGCGCATGGACTTGGCGAAGGGCATATCGTGGTCGCGATCCGAGCCGACGGTGACCTGCCAGGCCGGGCTCGCGGTCCGCGACCAGGCCAGCTCGAGTTCGGTCACCTGATCGACGTAGATCGAGCCGTCCGGCATGCCCTTGACCGTGGAGCCGACCCGGTCGCCGAGGAAGAAGTGGCCCTGTCCCTGGTCGCCGATCAGATACGGTTCGCCGTTGGCGACGGTGAACTTATGGGTGAAGTGCTGGCGGGTCTTCCACATACCCTCACCGAGGGTGAGCAGCGAGCCGAGGGTATAGGCGCGGTCAGCGCTGTTCTCGAAATGCTCGTGATAGTGCGACCAGCCGGCGGCCAGGGCCCGCCGCGGCGATCGGTGTCGCTGCCACGCCAGCAGCGTGTCCGACAGCAACGAGGTGGCGATCGTATTCGCCACCGCCGTGGCGGCGTTGACCGCGCCACCGGCGATCGAGCCGCCGAAAGGGATTTCGCTGAGGGCGCCGGCAATCAGCATGCCGACGACCTGGATCGCCGACGAGATCGCCTCATTCACACCAGGCATCGAATGGCCGCCGGTGAGAACTTGCACCGCTGAAGCCGGGTTGACAATGAACTGGGAAGTCTGGATGCCGGTGTTGTCGTTCTGTCGATACACCACCCACGGGTTGGACGGAAGCGTGCCCATCCAGCCCGGATTCTTGTACAGCTCGGGCACGTTCTGATCCGGCAGCACATCGGGGCTGTAATCGAGCCAGGTGTTGTCGAATACCTGCATGGTGTGCTGCAGGCCGTCCCACATATTGCCGCCGGTGCTGGTACCGGTCCAGAATCCGGACTTGTCGACGATGTCGACAACCAGACAGCCGTGCCGCAACTTCGCCCCGGGCCACGGTTCCGGGTCACCCTGCAACCAGCGCCTGGTAACCACCGCCAACTGCGCCGTTTCGAGGCTGCCCTGGGCAGCCTCGTGAAAATTCTGGAAGCGGGAACCGAAAATCGTCCACATCGACGTATCTCCCTGGAAGCCACCAGGTTTCACCACCACGCCCCACCTCGACTGGTCGAGGGTGCCCCAGGTACTGGGGTCGAGCGGATCATCCGGCAGCGTCCACAGCCCGCCCTCCAGCCGGAGCAGATTCAGATGCAACGCGGTCTTGAGCACCCAGACGCTGGGACCCGCGAGCAAGAATTGGCGCGGGAACTGCACCTGTTCCGGCAGAAAGGGATTCGACCAGCAGTAGATGTGCTTGAGATCCTGATACGAGTGCATGAACAGCAGCTCGACGGTGGTGACACCGTGCGCATCGGTCTTGATGACCGCCTTCTCCAGCCGCCCGTCCCACCGCGCACCGTCCTTGTCTACGGTGATGTGCACGTTCTTCTTGGTGCGGCCATTGATGTCGACCGCCCACTTCGCCAAGTAGTAGTCGTACGGCAGCACCAGCAGACCGGTGCCGGCCTGGTTCAGAATCCATCGGAAATCAGCGCTGATCTCCGCGCCGCAGACGCCGCGGAGGTTCCAATCGCCATCCCAGAGCCGGATCAGCGGCCGCGAGAACCGCTGTTCTTTACGAATTGTCTTGGCCGCCTGCGCACTCGCGTAGATCGCGGGAAGATCCAACACGGCCGTCACTGCAGCCCCCACGGACGCGACCAGTTACGCGGCTGCACGACCAGCACCGAAGCTCCCGAGGGAGCACCGCTGACCGAGACCGGCACCGAAGTTGCCGGGGTGTAGGGCGGCACCGGATACAGGAAGCTGACACCGTTCATCAGCGCCCAGATCTGCGAACCGTCTTTGGCGACGATCATTTCTTCCATCGGGTCGGTGTCGACCGTCAGATCCTTACCGGCAGCGGTCTGCGGCAGCGTGATCACGCGCGCGGCATCGCGATCGACCGCACCCCACGAGAAATCGGGCAGCGTCCACTTCCCCGGCGCCGAACACACCCATTTCAACCACATCGGCTGATCGGTCGGATTGGCAATGGTCACCGCACCAGCCTGGCTTTTGCCTTCGCCCGTGGTATCGATCGAGGAGGTCCAGGTACCGGTCACATCCGATTCGACCCACCACGGGTTTCCCGCGGTGCACGTCATGACCACCTTGCCGATGGACTTCAGGTGCGGATCCTTGTCCGGCTTGAAGTCCGGCTGCTCCGACATCCGCAGTTTCAGCGACCGCGTACCGAAATCGGTCGTGATCGTCAGAGTGGCATCGCGGTCATAGGCCCACGCCTTGCGCCACGCCGAATCCACCGACTCCCACGAACGACCTGAACTCTGAAAAACATTGACCGCGAATACCACATCGCGCTTGTTCGTCCGGTAACCACCGAACGACGAACCAGCCTGAAACGCCGACTGATTCCAAATCGTCGTCACCGGAGCGTCATACAGCCCGGTCGGCGACGTAGCCAACTCCACACCTTCACGACCACTCCCCTGACCGGCGATAGTCCATTGCGAACCATCGACACCGGTCACCGTGATCATCGCAGCATTAGACGCCACAGATCCACCTCAGTTCTTTGTAGTGCTACGCCCGGCAACGTGGAGATTTCTCCACTGCTGCAAGCGATTTCGAATTCTGGCGACGCCGGATCGACTCGCCATACACTTCCTCGCATGCGATCCATATCAATCGGCGCGCATCAGTTCCCATTGCTGCGAAAGGATTTTCAACCTGGCGACGATGTCCTCCTGGCTCGACATCGAAATATTCACCGTGGCGGGCTGACTCGACGGAGACCCCTGGCCGTACCCCTGGCCACCGTTGGACCGGCCGCGCTCCGACCTTTGACCACCTAGCATCTTCTGCAGGAAGTACGGATCCGCGTTCAGGGCCTGGAGGAATGGGCGGTTCATCGCCGTCGACCGCGCGTTCATGACGAACTCGCCGTCTGACAAGTAAGCCGGAATCTTGTCACCGATCGACGAACCCGGCCCCTTGACATCACCGCCGGCGGCGTACCCCGCATAACCGTGATCCGCTTCCGGAGGCTTCCTGCCGGGATCATAAAGGTCGTTCCGCGAGACTTGATAGCGCTCGTCCGGGCTGTCCGCGTAGTAATAGTCGATCGTATCTCGGGGAGCCGCTCCGCCAGCCGTAGTACCTTCTTGAACGATATCTCTACCCGTTCCATATGTTAGAAAGTTCTGCCCCAGTCCAGCACCATGCGCGGCCCGCATCAGATTGTTCATGCCGATCTTCGCTCGCGTCATCGTACTGTCATCGTCCAGGGGAATTCGCGTATCGAACTTGTAGTAATCCCAGACCTTCGGCTGGAACTGAACTCGGTAGTCGTACTCTCCTGGCCGATCCTTGGACTCGGTCACCTCGATGACGCCTGCGGCACCAACATAGTGATGTCCGAACGCATTGTGGACGTCAGCATTATCTGTGTTGTCCGAATTCGCCGGCATCCGCATCCAATCGACCTGGAGTGATTGCGGCTTACCTAGAAGATCAGGATCGACTCGTACGGCATTGACGGCCGCGTCGATCTCGGCTTGCATACCCGGTTGATACTGTGACCCCGGGGAACCGATCGGCACCATAAAGCGATCCAACTGGTGGCGAGGGTCATTCGGATCCGGAGTCAACGCACTCACGTTCTGGCCATAGAACAGCGCGCTCTTGGCCCAGGCCGAATGCAGAACAGCAGAATCGACGTCATCGGCCCCCACCCGGAAAGGGGCTCCGCTACCCGAGATGAAATGGTCCAGAAGTCTGGCTGCCATCCCCCAGCCTCGACCCTTCATATAAGTCCAGGCGTACGCTTCCGCTTCCTCGAGTTTGCGTCTCTCGTACCAGCTCTGCGGCTGCGTTCCCCAGCCTGGCTGTTTACCGATACCATCCAGCTGGGGCGGGGTTTCCGGCGCCAGCACATCCGGCGGATACAGCGGCAGTGACCCGTTCCAACCATTGGAGGGAGGCGCATCCGGATGGTTCATCCCGTCATCTCTTACGAATCGGAGAAGTGGTTCGCGGGATATCGCGTCGAGTGCCAGCCTCGAGATCGGGAGCAAGAGATTTTCTTCGAAATTGACCATACGGAGCTTCACCTTTCGGTTCGGATTTTGCTGCCCCAGACCAAAGCGGAGGGGCGACAATGCGAGGCGTGCGCAAGAGGGCGCAGTCTGTTCGCACGGCCGAGTGGGGATGGCTATGCTGTGGCGGCTGGCCGACTGCTAGCAGGTTGGAGATCGAGTGAAGAAGCGTTGGGGTTTAATCGGACTCGGCACCGCGGTGGCAATTGCAGCCGCAATCGGCATCACGGTGGTGACCACCAGGCCAGATACCCCCACACCGCCTGAATTCAGGCCGCTTTCGCTCACCTTCATCTCGGAAACTGAAGGATGGGCACTCGGGACAATCAAAGGGTGCGCGACCGGTCAACGATGCACCGCCCTGCAGCACACCACTGACGCCGGCCGGACCTGGCAGCCCGACGCCTCGATCACGATGCCGCCGAACACAGAGGTCCTCCGGCTCGCCGATCGCCGTGTGGGCTGGGCCGCCGACCTCGACGACAGACTGTGGTCGACCAACGACGGCGGCGCTACCTGGCAACCCCTGAACGCACCCGGTCTCATCTCGCCACGCGGTGCCGCACTCAGCAACCGTGCGATCATCTCCGGCAACAGGATTCAATTCGTCCAGAGCACTAGCGCGGGCGACAAGCTGGAGTTACTCACCCCCACCGTCGACCGACACGACTGGGTGACCTCCTCTTTCAACACTGGCCTGCCCCGCACCCAGAGCCCACTCCGTGTGCAAATCGCACATCGCGGGGATACAACCTGGGTCTGGGCCGACGGCACAGCCAGCAACGCTCCCGCCGCCTCGCAGCAGAGCACCGAGGTCGGAGTCAGTGCGAAACTAGACAATGGTCATTGGTTCCCATGGACACCGCCGTGCCCGCAGCCAGGGCGACTCCTCGGTCTGCAAGCATCCTCGGATACCGACGTCATTGCCTTGTGTAAAGCCGGCCCGGCCAGCGCCGGCGAACCCTGGAAGACGCGCAACAAACTATTCATCTCCCGCGACCGCGGCGAGACGTTTACCGAAGAATACGACGCGCCCGCAGCCGGGACCGCCACACTCGTCGGAACCCTCACCGCCGGTGACCTGTCCATCTCAGCGGATGGTGCCATATTGGCCAGCCACGACGGGGGACAACACTGGGAACAGACGTACAAGACCGACTCCAACGCCGTTACCCTGATCCAGGCGGACAACACCACCGTCGGATACCGCACCCCCGGATTCGTCTCTCCTGCCGATGGATTCGCAATCGAATACAACCTACCGATCGCACGCCACGGCAAAACGCCCGAACAGGAAATCGCCCTCCTCGCCACACACGACGCAGGCCGCTCCTGGGCACGGGTCGCCTTCACCGACGTTCTCCCGCGGTAGTTCCCCTGTGAGATTTCGAGACTCCGGTCACCGCGCGGAACTGTCTCGGCAGGGATCGCTTTCAGCTCACAAAGACCGACAGATGCAGTCCACTTGCGATCGCTCGCCCCGTACCGTTCTGGCTCACCTGCACGTCGAGGACATCCCCGGCACGTAGCACCGGCTGCGAGGTAAGTGGCACAGTAACCGGGATCTCCGCGGCGAGGTTCGTACCCGCGGCCAGTGTCAGACTGGCAAAGGTCCGCTGCACGACCCCATTGCGGAGCTGACGGACAGTGATGGTGGCGTTGTCGGTCGCGGTTCCGGTGAGCGTGGGATATCCCGGCGGTGCGACGAGTTGAACGTCAGTGACAGTGTCGCCGCTGTAGAAGGCCGGGGAGTAGACCCCGGCCAGGGTGGTAGTGATGGATCCGCCGGCGGCCTGGGCCGGCAGGGTCGCGGAATAGATCATTCGTCCTCCCAGGTGGATGCGGTGAACTCGTCGATGAGGTTTTGCATCGACTCGTCTCGTTGTGCGTCGCGGACGATGTCTACCGCGGTGACCGGACGGGGCATCGGTGTGAGCCGGGGCGGGTCGCCACCGGCGGCGGCGATAACTGCGGCTTGCACGCCCTGCAGTGCGTCGATGATGGACAGCAATAGGTAGCTGTCGATGGTGTAGCCCTCGGGGTTCGGCCCGGAGGGGCCTTCGGCTTCCTCGTAGAGATCGAGTTCGGCCTCGGCTTGTTCGGCGGCGAGCATCTGTTCGGCGAGTTCGCGGTCCATCGCGAGCGCGGACCGGTATTGCGAGCCGTGCGGCAGCCTGTCTTTCAATGCCCAGATGGTGCGCCAGTCACGGGTACGGATTGGGTTGGGCCCGAAGCAATCCCGGACGTCGATGCCGCGCTCGAGCAAGTCGTAGTCGAGCGCGGCACCGAAACGATCCCAGAACTCTACGAGCCCTGAGATCCCCCCGGCAGCTCCGCGGAGCCCTGGCCGAAGAGATGGGCGTAGAGATCTCTCTGAAAGGCGAACCACTCGTCGAGCGGCCGATCGGCGAACAGTCTTTCGACAGCCTCGTACTGGTCGCCCAGCACGATCGCCATCTGTTCGTCATCGCTGTTCGTCCGGCGCAGAGCCAAAACTTGGCTGCGGGTGACCGGTGCGATCGTGATGTCGTCGGTCAGGCGGTAAGACGCGCGTCGGCGCGGAGCGAGCTCTTGCTGCAGCTCGTAGAAACGACCGCCGACCTCGGCCTGAGCGGCCGCTTCGGGTGTGGATGCCATGGTGTCAGATCTCCGGGTTGTGTTGTGTTACTAGGGCTTCGAGGTGCGGCGGCGCGCAGGCTGGCCGACAGCTTCGACTTCGGCCTTCTCGGCGTGACCGAGCTTGAAGACCGCGTTCACGTATTCGCTCGCATTGGAAACGATGTAGTCGTCGACGCCGTCGGTCATGGTGACGGGGTACTCGGTGGGAATGGCGGACACGGTGGACCCGCTTTCTTCTCCGGCAAGAATGGATAAGGAAATTTGTGGGGCGTGCCATGACCGGAGACACATGACACGCCCCACGCCCAAGTCGTGGACTCGGGAGCTCGAGCAACCGTCAGGGACGGTCGGGGGCGTTACGCGGCGTTGGGGATGCCGGTCTGCGCCAGGATCTTCTTCCAGCCGGAGCCGCCGAAGCCGTGCGCGATGGCGTAGCCGGCGGTGTCATCCTTGAAGGCGACCATGGTCAGCTTCTGGGCCAGAACCTCGGTCGGATTCCACTGCTCGCCGCCGTACTTGCTGACCGCGACCTTGGGAAGCACCTTGTAGACATAGATCGGGCTGGCATCGTTGCCGTCCTTGCCGATGATGATCGCCGAGTAGTAGGTGATCTCCTCCGAGGCCGGCTGCGCGAAGAACACCTCACCGGAGGTGGCGTTGGCCTTGATCGCCGAAAGGGCGGTCCCGGTAGCCAGATTCAGCGTCAGCGCGGTCGTCTGCTGCGGCTGGAACTCGATGGTGGTGATGTCGCTGGTGACATCATTGCGCACCGGCTGCAGTTCACCGTAGGACTCGATCGGGGCGGCGGTGATGCCGCGAGCGAAAGCCACACCGGTCTTCTTGTCGATCAGGCCGACCGGCTGGTAGGCCGCAGGCAGCGTCTGCAGAGCGCCGGAGGCGTCGGTCAGCGCGGAAGGGGCCGCGGTGTAGTGCGGAGCGATGAAAACAGCCGCGTCGAGCGGCTTGAGCAGCAGCGCGCGCTGCGCGTTCTTCAGCGCGGTGAGGTTGGTGGCAGGCATGTGTCTCCATTCGAGCGCCCCTAGGCGGGCACGGTTAAAGGAACCGGCACCGAGCGGTGCCGGTGAAAAGCCCAGTCAGCGGCCAGATTCGGGCCTACTGGCGGCGGGCTTCGATAGAGAAGGCGATCTCGACCATCTGATTGAGCGGATCGAGGTCGGGGACCTCGGACAGACCGCGGCTACGGCGCAGGACCGGCGGATGGAACTTCGGCTCCTCGGCGACGATCTCCTCGGTGTAGTCGACGAGAACACCGTTGACGCGGCTGGCCGGAGCGCCCAGCAGCCCGCTGCGGATTTGCACCGAAAGCTGTTGCGCCTGAGTGCGAGTGGTACCGAATGCCACCACGCTGACTTTCGCCTTGTAGGTGATGGCGTTGATGTCCAGCGTCCCGCCGGTCGTGCGCACCCAGATCAGGGGCAGCTCGGATTGCAGATCTTCCGAGGTCGCGGGCAATGTGGTGACGGTGGTAGCGAGCGGAGTGAGCAGATCTACCATGAACTGCTCGAAGTCGGGGAATTCTCCAGGCGCGGGATAGGTTGGCATTACGCCGCTTCCGGCGCCGGCCCGACAGCCACCTCGGCCTCGAGAATGCCTGCTGGGGCCTCCGGAGCGGGCATGGCGTCAGCCACCGTCATCGCGACTCCCTGGGCCAGATTGGCCAGTGCGTTGGCGTCGGCTCGCAAGGTCGCCAGCCGTGCGACCACAGCCTGGACATCGGTGAGGATGCGTTCAGCGAGGCCATCAGGGTCAGTGGAACTGGGCACAGGTTTCTCCAAAGAGGTTGGGTTCACGGGTGATCCGTGGAAAAGAACGATCGGATATGGGCCGGCGGACGAGTGCCGGGTCCGGCCCCACGGGGTTTCCACGAACCCCGCTCTGACACTGCGATTTACAGCCCCAGCAGTGGCAGCATCAGCGGAAGGATCACGCTGAGCAGTTCGAGGACATCGACGATGTTATTGAGCATTTCTCATCACCCCCTCTCGCTCGTGCGAGCAGCGCCTGGTCTTCAACGCACGTGGCTCAGGTAGGTGGAGAGTCGGTCACGCAGCGGATCGTTGGTGAATGTCGCGCCGTATTTCTCGGTCTTGATGACATTGATGGTGGTACTCCGGTCGATCTCCGGACCGATGCGCTGTTCGAGAGTGCGCAACTGAGGCTGCACCAGTTTGGGAGCGGTTTGTCGTAGGTTCTGCGACGCCGATGAGAGGGTCTGCACAACAGATGTAACTGTGCCGGCCAAGGCGGTGCCCGCACCCGCGACGGCAGCTCCCGCCGGTCCGGCTACCGCTCCGACCAGCGCTGAGATGGCGGCTTCGCCACCGGCCGCGACGATCTCATCGCGGGTGCCTTTGTAAATGTTGTACCAGTTGTGCCATTGCAGAAAAGGAAATAGTGAACCGACCGGCGCGGTGGATAGGAAGCCACCGGCATCAGTCGGGCCGTGTTCGTCTTCCACGTCCCCGCCCGCGGCGTACGCCTTCGGCTTCAACGACCTACCCAGTGCCTGTCCCGCAGCGCCGGCCATCAGCGGCCATTGCAAGAAGGGAGCCAGGCGACCGGGGCGTGAAATCGACAGCGCGCCATCGTCATAGCCGGGTCGGCGTCCTTCTAGTTCCCCGTCGGCGAAGCGGACGAATTGCGCATCGTCTCGTACATCTTCGAAAGACATTTTCGACCATCCATTGATTTCTATGCGGTGACCGCGGTTCGGTGCGCGTTGAGTAGCGCGGCCAGCCGGTCGCAGTAGCCGTCGGTTCGGTATATGGCGTTGTGCGCGCCGCCGCGGACATACCCGTCCATGAGCGCTGCGGCCTGAGACCACGACTGCCACTGGCGGATCGGGTGCTGCCACCAGTCGCGGTGGTCCAACTGCCAACGATTGCCACGGATGCGCTCGGCCAGCGCACTGCTCCAGCCGCCCAAGGCGGCGAAGCTGAATGCGGACATGGTGTCGGCGAGGGTCCGTAGCGGCGAGTCCGCGGGGCAGCAGGTGATCCCATCGGCGTGGTGGGCTACTTCCCAGGTGATGATGTCTTCCGGCCAAGGCCCATGCTGACCGTTGATCCCGAATCCCGCCGCCCCGCGATCTACCGAATCACCCTCCTGGCGAAGGGGATTGGCGATATTGGCTGCCCACTCCACCTCGCAGTCCGGGTACTCGCCTCGCCCTTTCGCCTCGAGGAGACGAGTCACCACGAGAGCGCCGAGGCTGTATCCAAGAATCCCTACTCGGTTGGGGGTCGCGCGGATCTCTGCGGCCAAGGCCTCGACACCCAGCGCCACCGACTGTTCTTCCGAGCAACCGTCATAACGACCCTGAGGATTTACTGGTCCGATACTGGCTGGGTAGTCGACATCGGGACCGATCGAATACTTCGTGCTGTCGAGCCTCCGCGTAACGCAAGAGAGCATGTTCGCCGGCGCACCGAGACGCTCTCCGGTACCACGACATGTCAAAACAGTGATCACGCGAGCGGCCTTTCAATTTCCGGAACACCTTCTGCAGGAATTCATTTCGCTTGGTTAGACGAGTCCCGCCCCCGGAGTGAGGGAAATGCTCCGGGGGCGGGACTGTGGCGCCCCTGCGCTGCGACGACGTCTGCAACCGCGGACCACCCGCGGGAGACGGGCGCGCAAGGGGCGGGCATGCGGAACGCTCTGAACCCGCTGTCAACCTGATAGTCGTTCGGGGGCGTGCCGCATGGGCTGGAAATGACGGGCGATCAGCGCCGTCAGGATTGCTTGTATTCGAAAGGCAAAAAACTTCGGAAGGAGTTCCGATTTTCTTCTTGCCTGTGGCTAAAGCCTAGCGTGCCTTGGATAGCAAACGGGCCGAAAGGGACCAACAGCGCTGGTAGATAGCGGTTTTCGGAGTCTTCACCGAGCCCTTGAAGGCAAGGTTTCCGAAGTCAGAAGGCTCGCGGGGTGCGCGTTGCCGAGGGAGTCACCCGCTGTTAGCCCTACGGGCGAGCCCCCTCACCTTAGCCGCGCGAAATGTCGAGGTTAGCTGACTCAGTATTCCTCTGCGGTGCCCGCCACGTCACGGTCCCAAATCTCCTGCTGCTTCTGAAATTCCGGATTGACAAATCGGATCCAAATCCGGCCGCTATGCATCGAAACGAAAATCACCAGTTGTTGCAGATCCCAGCGCACGCGGGGGTCAGTACCGAATTCCCGTTTCGACGGTTCACCTAGATCTTCGCTGACCAACCTCGTTATCGCATCGAAGCTGCCGAGCAAGTCAGCAACCATTCGCTGATCAGCTGCGTCGACTTCGTCGCTCGCCGAGAAGGAGATAGTATTGATTTGATCGTCCAGCGAGACGTGAGCCAAACCATCACCCGCCGACAGGCCGGTTTCGAGCAAAGCTCCCCTTCTACGAATATGATCCACGGTCCAGCCAGCGGCCCGACAGAATCTTTCAACGTCTTCAATCGACCATTTCCAATCGAATCGGGATGCAATTTCAATGACGCCGAAAGATCCTTCCAGGTCTGTCACTGCGCGGTCACCAGCCATCCGATATCCGCATCCACGACGGGATCTCCGCAGGCGCTCGGGGGTAGTCGGCGAGCTCCTGACGGACGTCCTGCACGCTTGGCGTCGGAACCCACTCCGGAACAGAGCTCCACGAGAAGCTCGTCTCGTACCGAGAAGGCGGGGCAATCCGAATCTGGCCGCTCAACCATGCCCCGCAGACTCGGTCGTGGGTCGCTTGCTTGTGCGCGAACAGCAACCCTCGCAACGTATCCGGCAGCTCCACGTTGGTAATTGCCTCATCACCGAGCACCACCTGCATGCCCGCACCGCCTTCACGACCGACCATCGACACCCACAGCAGCGCGAACTTCCAACCCGACTCGAGTAATTTGATAGCCTCGTCAACGACCGCCTGCTCAATCAGTTCGGAACGATTCTTGGTCGGCTCCAACGACTCCCACCTGGCGGCGATTTGCTCACCCCCTAGACTCGAGTTGACAGCCTTCAGCATCTCGAACACCATCGACGTCGGCTCAGTGGCACTGAACAACACGATCTCAATCCCCTTGTCGCCCTTGACGCCGGCCCTCCTCGCCATGCGATACACCTCACCCGCCCGCACCGCACCGAGGTAGGCGTTCAGCTTCCGCCGGAAATCCTCTGTCAAGGACTCATCTGAGCCGTTCCCGTAGTTACGATCTTCGGTCATCGCCAACCGCAGTCGGCCGTCCAGTCGCACCGTTAGCTGATCGATACGATCGTATTCACGCACTGTCATGTCGAATCTTTCCAATCGTTCACTTTGTCCCACGTGCCCCCGGTGTTACAGCCCATTCGATGGAGACGAAACCGCAACGAGCAGAAGCAGTCGGTATGCAGCAGTCGGAAAGCGCTGTGATTCAACCGCGCCGCGCAGCGGCGTATTCGGGGAAGCGAGTCGACATCGCCGCGTCGAATGCCTCGACCCGCTCGGCAGAATCCCACGCATGGAACTGATCACGCCGCTTATACCAGTCCATCAGCGTCACTGCCTCGTCGATGTGTCCTCCCAGCAACGCCAAGATCACTGCACCCCGTAACCGCACGGGATCCGGATTGGACCGGTCCAAGGCCGACAGCGTCGGTGCGGTTGCCATCGCGACCAAGCCTGGCACGGTCGCTCGCTGCGCGAACCACTGCTGCACCGGCCCGCGGACACTGTCCATGAACCGATCCACGCAATAGTCGACATCGGATTCCAGAGTGATCCAGATCGTCGCCATCCCGACATGCTGCGGATACTGGAACTGACCAAACGACACGCCCTCCAGATCAGCGGGCACGCGCCTACTGGCAGCGCTTTCCAAAGCCAGAGGAGGTAGCTCGGCACGGATCTGAGCCACAGCATCCGACATCACGGAGGCCCACCCCGAAACGCCGACGCTCCCTCCGTCGCCCCGCAGCAGGTGCGCCATGATCGTCGGATTCAGTCCCGCTTCAACGTCGCCGGTCGCGGCAAACCATGCGCGTCGCCAGGTCGGATACCGCTCTCCCGGCTCCGCCTCGCCCTTCCCATCCGGAGCTGGGCACCGGACGAAGCCGTCGGCAGCCAAAACCTCGGTCAGCTGGGAAATTATCAGGTTCATCACCCTGTCGGTCATGCTGGCACCCATTACACTCTCCTCTCCAGTTGCTACCGCCATATCCTGGCAGCTCCACCCCGGCGTACCTATCGCCGTCCCAGAAGCTCCATCTCTCTCAGTTGTTCGGCAGGCGATCCCGCATCATGACGGGTAGGCGCCGGAATAGAGATATGGATAGTCAATGATTGGTTGACCCTTGTTGCGGCCTCCCTCGCAGTGCCAGATGCCGACGCGAGGCTGGAGTGCAACGGGGCCAGCAGATCGGGCATCACGGGGATCAGGCCGGCACCAGCGACGAACCCCAATGATTTCATCGCATCACCCGCACCCATAGATGGACCACCAAGAATTGCGGCCGCCCTCTGTGAGAATGTATCCACCGCACTCGCGAGCGCTCGTTGCACTCCTGAATCGGCTGGCGTCAACGCCTGCACAGCGCCTAACGAGCTACTGCGCGCCTGAAAATATAGGTAGGCGGCAGGATTGTTGGCAGCCGCCGCGCGGCGTGCGGCTTCGGCATTGAGTTCCGCGTATGCGGCAAGCGATAGATTCCAGTCGCCATCCTGTTTTACCATACTGCTCGGCCACGGATCGTTTGCAGCCTTCCAAACCGTCCGGTCAGTCGGCCCCCACCCGTCGTTCCACCGGATGGTTTTGACGCCAGCGACTTCAAGCGTTGCCGGGTCTAGTTGGAGTTCTTCAATACGCTGCAGCAGATACGGATTCTTGGCTTCGTCGATTACGAGCGCCATCCCACCTTGCCGGTAAGCCTCGTAGCCTTCGAGCTGGGCTGCCGTGTATTCGCCACCGCGCCATTTCGACTCGACAAAGACTACCTTCCCGTCCCTCATGACGATGAAGTCAGGCTCAAAATACTTCCCCGGTTGTCCCGGGATCGGGATCCTCGCCTGCTTTCCTTCAGCGAGAATTATGTCACCGTCGTCTAGCAGCTTTGCTCGCGTGAGCCCTTGACCCAACTCGCCACCAATACCACCAACGTTTCCCTTATCGGCCAAACTTGCAGTGTCCCATGGACTCGGATTCGTCCCCGGCAACTGCTGCATTCCAGACCGTTCACCGCCCGTCAATGCGGTCGCATCTTCCAATGCGTTCTGTTTCGCTTTAGGCGGTCTTACATCTTCCGCAGTGGTGAGTGGATGTCTACCTAGAGGAAGATCTTCGGCGCCCGGGTTTCCTCTAGAACCAATGATCCGGCCGTCGTTACCCATCCTCTGGCCGGGCATCAACAGCCCAGGACGTTCGCGCGATGCGGCAATGACCGCTTGGATCTGGTCATCGCGGATAATGTCGTCGGCTATCCCCTTGTTGCGTAAAGCGGCAATAATATCCGCCTCCCCCATGCCTGACCGGTATAGCTCGTCGACCTGCATCACGAGATCGCCAGCCGAACCCGGCGCCGGAGACCGGGTGACCCCCAGCGAGGGCGATGCTCCGCTTCCTCCGTGTTCGCCAGGGGCACGGCGCGGAATACTCTGGCCAGGGCGGACTCTCGGGGCGCCGAAGAACGGATCGAGCGGGCTGATATCACCGGTCCCCCATGGATCGAGTCGCTGCCAGGGTAAGACCGGTCCCGGCCCTGGTGAGAAAGGCCGAGGCACTGTCGGTTCGGGACCAAGTCCTGGAGCACCTTCAGTTCTGGGAGTATGCGGAGCGGGGCCGGGTTTACCCGGAACGCTGATCGTCCCATCCCAGTTAGGCGGGAGTGGATCGCTCGATCTGGGTACATGGAGCGTCGGTGTGGGCGGGTCGAGGTTCCTGAGGAACGGGGCGACGTTGTCCGCTGTCCCGCCTCCGACGACCAGCCCGGGCAATAACCCGTTGGTCGCCCCTCCGGGGACCCCCGGCGGAATGTCGTCCGCCCATCGCCCGATTTTGCCGAACATACCCATGAGCGGTTTTACGAAGACGCCGGGTGTGAAGGTCAGAGCGGTCATGAGTCCGCCCACCGCGGCCTGCCCGGGATCGCCGGTAAGGAGACCTTCTTGGAGGTCCTTGAGGCCGGTCACGTCACCGAGGAAGATGCGAAAGTCGGTCTCGGTGAACTTGTGCGGTTTGCCTTCGTACGGAGAATCGTCTGTGACGTACGGGCGACGTGGATCGGTGCTATACAGCCGCGGGGTGTTCTCGAGCTGCTCGGCTTGCGCTCGATCGAGCAGCGGGATACCGGCCAAGCTCAGTCGGTTTCGGGCCTCGTAGGCATTGCGCCACACGGCACTCTGCGCCTGGTCCGGAGTGAGACCGGCATCGATGTAGCGCTGAACCTCGGCTTTACGACGTGGATCGTCGACAGGCAGGTACTGGTATTGCGCGGCGAACTGGTCGTCGTCTTGATCATGCTTTGTATACGCATACTTGTTGAGCCGATCCTGTGCCTCCTGCCGTAGCCGTTCGCTGGCTGCATCGAGATTGCCGGTCGTGCTGGCAAGGCTCAGGTCGTTCGCCAATTGGGTCGGGCTGTAGCCCGGTCTGGGCAATACCGTTGCCCCGTCTGCGCCGCCTAGAAGTCCGCTCTGATTCCAGTGGGCGTTCAATCGTTCGGTGGCTGCAGCTTTCGCGGCAGCCTCTGCGACGAGCGCGCCAGCGGTATACGGGCCCATTGTTCGCGGCCCATGGAGCAGCGCGAGGTCACGGTCGCGCTGTTCGGCGGTGTAGGAATCGTCGGTGGCGAACAGACCAGCCAACTGCTGAGGGGAGTACATTGCCTGCGGGCGCGATACCAGCGGCTGATCCACACCCGGCACATTCATCGTCGACTGGTATCCGGTGAGCCCGTTCGACAACGCCACACCCTCGTAATCGATCGTGGTGCCGCTAGGCAGGGTTACCGTTTGTCCGGGCTTCGGCGGGCCATTCTTGACAAGGGCCAATGTGTCCGGCAGACCCATCGCCGCCGGGCTCGTAGACGCGGGGTCCTCGGCAGGTCCGAGGAGTCCGGGATACAGCGCAGCCACAGCTGGATCCACTGGCTTTCGAGGTTCCTTCGGCTGCTCAGGTGCCTTCGGCGCGGTCGGTGTTTTCGTTGTCTCCTGTGTGGGTTTGGCCGATTGCGGGGCGGTCGGCACCAATCCCGGATACAGCGCGGCTACCGAGGGGGCGACAGGCTTCGTCGAGGCCGGAGCGGCGGGCGGCGACTGCGGGGGTTTTTGCCCTGCCCCGGGGGCCTGGGTCGGTCCTGCTACCAGTCCGGGATAAAGCGCGGCGATCGACGGATCGATGGGCTTGCCCGGGGACGACGGTTCTGGATTCGGAGCCATTTGCAAATCTCCAGTATCTTTATGCGATTGCGTGGCCGCAGAGCGCGTCGTCCGCGCAAGTGCGCTGTGGACGACGCAGCGCCTATGGCAGCCTGAGGGCAGAACCCGATTCCAATTCGCTTGCGCAGGAACCGGATCCGAGAAAGAGGAAGGTCCCGTCCCTGGGCATGAGCGGGCCCAGGGACGGGACCATTACGCCCCGTGCGCGGCAGCAGCGTCTGCGACCGCGGGAAGTCCGCGGGAGACGGGCGCGCAACAGGGCGGGCCTGAATCGGACACAAGCTCCGCCTGCTATCGCAGTTTCCGGAGTGTGCCGGGCGGGATAGGGCAGGCGGGCAAGCGCCCGCCGGTTCAAGCAGCCGGAGGAATGAATCGAGACTCGAACTTGTCCAACCGGGCGATCACATCGGCCAGCGCGTCGACCAAGGTGCGATCGCCCAGCTGCGGCCAGCCACCGTACTGGCCTTGGTCACGCTGCTCGCGCCCGCACAGCTGTTCACGAATGTCTTTGACGTCGCTGCTGATCGGGCCGCAGAAGCCTGCGATGAAGTCCTGGATCTGGCTGACTTCTGAAGCGCTCATCGGCGCCTCCTTCCTTTCGATGAAAGCCGCTACCTCGCGGCGGAATTCGTGCATGTCGATGCCGGCCGGGTCGATCTTCCCTTCGCGGCTGTACTCCCGATGGGCCACACAGTCCTGGGCCGAGCGTCCGATGCGCGCCAGAATCGCCGCGCAGCCACGCTTGTAGGCATCCAGTTGTGCCGGAGTCCAATCGGAGCCGTCACCGCGGGACACGGCCTCGATCCCGATGACGTGGTAATTGGCGTTGTCGGTCGGCCAACCGGGCCAAGAGCCGCGCCCGGCGTGCCAGCACACTCCTGCGGCAATGACGCGGAAAGTGCCATCGCGTTCCAGAACCAACTGGGCGAGAGGGCCTTCCAGGTCGGGGCGGCCGTATTGGACAATGCGCCAGTCCTGGCTGCCACCTCCGGCGGTGTGGTGACACAACACACCCCGCAGGTCGCGGAAATCTCCATGGCCGCGGTCGCGCCAACCTTCATGCTCGATCACACGCAGCCCTGCCGCTCGTAGCACGTCGGCCAGCCAGATCGGGTCACCGGTCCAAGACATCGCGTATTCCTTCGGTGTATGTAGTCGTTTGCAGACTTGCGCCCTATACCGGGGGCCGTGAATAGCCAGGGATTCGAGCCCGCCTTGCTGGCTCCCGCTCTACTCGGCCTATTGAGATAAGCCGCGTGCGGAAGGTCCGGAAGAGCCGAGAGAGCGCAACCGGTTTCAGGGAACCAGCAAGCAGGGATTCGTGGTCGGCGCAGATTGGCCGATTAGTGTTGTTCGGACCGAAAACCTTTGTACGGCAAAGGTTCTACTTGACATTGATCCGACTGCCCGAGCCTATCAACGGTTAGGTGACAAACCGGCAAATCCGACCAACATCGCAGGAAAACGACCATTTTCGGTCGGCGCCCAGACAATCGACGCACTCGCGCGGCGGCCGCAATGACTTGCAGCGCAGCAGTATTCGACATTTCCGAGGCGACCTGCGCGAGAGCCTGAAGCTTCACCGATCAAGCAGAATCGGAATTCCTTTGAGGTGCACAGAGCTCGATCACATCGCCGAGCCGGTACACAGTCCGGCTGCTGACGACGTGGCCGGTCAGTTTTCCCCGACGGGCTAACTGCCTGATCCGCTCGGCGGAGATACGGGCACCGAAACTGTCGGACACCAGCCGCGCGAGTTCGGCTGCCGTACCCAGCATTTCGTAGGCTTGATTCAACATCTGACGACGGCGATGCCGCACCGAGACGAGCACACCGCACCCTGCGCACCGGACAATGTCGGCATCCGGCTGGGCGTAAAGCCTCAAACCACACGCGCAATCGCCAACGCTGACACGCGGCTCCGGGCGGTCGATGGTGCGGTACGCCGACCGCATCGCGCTGGACAACGCGACATCCATACCGAGTACGGCATCGGAATCGTCGGGCACCCGGGGCAAGTACCAGGCGAGGAACCTGGCCTGGTCGACGGTAGTGGCTGGTGCACGCCGACCGGCTATGGCCGAAATCGCCACCGAATAGTGGGTCAGCACAGCTCCGAGGTCTCGGAGCGACTTCGCGGCACCGGTATTGAACGGCAGAACCTGTTCGGTTTTTGTCGTGCGGGCGGAACCCAGCGAACCCGCGGAGGCAATGGAGTCCGCACGGCTGAGCGTGATGTCGAGTTCGGCCAGCAACGCCGGGACGGCCCCGAGCGCCGCCATGACGGCGGCGCGGCGCTCAGGGTTGAGTGGTTCGGTGTACATACGGCCTTCTTGACTAGCGGTCTGGACAGGTTTGATGGACAGCAGATCTTTTCTCGATGCGGCAGCCGGATCGCGGAGATGGGCGGGTGGGCGGGCGCCGATACTCACTTCGGAGGGTCGCAATTGCGCGAGGCTGCTATCTAGTACATGCAATGACGCGAGCAAGCGTAGCCGCAACTCGCTCACTCCGAGCCGATAGTCGACCAACATGCCTGGATATCCGGCGACACCGACCTCGCATCGAAATACGCAATAAATGTGTGCAATCTCGTGCAATCGAGCTGACTCGATCGCGCAGATCAGCCGCGTAGCGCCGCAAGGCAACTCAGGCAACCACGCGGCTCTCCGCAGCGCGAGGCAGGCCGGAACTTGCTGGGCGAGGCAGCAGCCCGACCGGGATCGATCAGCGCGAGCTTGTGGATCCGACTCGAATCGAGCACCCAGCCCACCCAGGCTCTACAATGGTGCAGGCGAATGTATACAAATTGCAACATCTTGTTGTAGCCTGGCGCGGTGAATGATCAACCACCTTGTCTCGGACTGCCTGGGTTCCTGCAACCCGAGGACACGAGCGGCTGGCAGGTTCTGCCGGCAACCCTTGCCGCGAAGGCGCTGTGCCAAGACAGATGTCCGCGCGATACCTTCCTGGCTTGCGCGCGTTCCGCTTTGGTCGCCGGAGCCTGCTTCGGGGAAGAGGAATCCCACGTCGCGGACGGCGTCGTAATGGCGGGAATCGTTTGCCGTGGTGACGCTTTGACCGAGAAGGCGCTTCGCCGCGTAGTCAAACAGTTCACGGAACCATCGACCAAACGCCCTACCCACTGCCTGAATTGCCGCAAGCCTATGACCACCCGCCGCCGGAAGTTGGTCGGCCACGTAGTACATGAAGGCGGCGGACTGTGCACAGGCTGTCGCCGTGCGGAGCAACGATCGGCATGAGCTGACGGGCACTGCCCGGAATCGAGCTCATCCATCTATCGGCGTATCGACAACGAACACTCCCTATGCACAGGTACCGGCGTGTCAGCGGATGTCCGACGCGCCTTCGGTGCCTTCGACCGCATTCCAGGGAGGACAAGATGAGCAGCGATCGCGCCGAGAGACTTATGACGACTCGTCAGCGGGAGTTGGTGCTCGCGGTGATCGGGGCGATCAACTCCCCCGCTAGGCCCATCAGCCCGTATCACGTCGAGCGCCTCATCGAAGCCGAGCTGATCCCACCTCCGCGACTCAGCGAAATCGCGGCTGTATTGGAAGTATTGGCGCTCCCGGAGGTCGGGTTCCGGCGCGGGGAACGGGCCGAAATCGTGCTCGCGCGCGTGCTCGAAGTGTGGGAGAGATCGGCGTAGGGAACGCGCCGGTGTGGTCGGCACGCTGCGGCCAACCGCCTGTACTCGTTCCATCTAACAGCCGGACGACAACGAACACTCTAGGCGGCGCATGGGAGCCGACGAGGTCACCGTTTTCCGAGCCATCGCCCGCGGCGAATAGCGACGTTTGCCGCGTGCGGAAGAGAAGGGTCTGCGTATGACGTTGTCACGAAGGCGATTCATCGGTGCCGCGGGCGTCGGAGCTACCGTGTTCGCCGGCGGCGCGGCCGAGGCGACTCCCGGTACCGGCTCACCTGTCTCCGGGGAGGCGCGCGCACGAGTCGTCGGGCCCGCCGACCCGGAATATCAGTCGCTGACGCTGCGCGGCTACAACCGGCGCTTCGTCGCTCAACCGTCGAAGATCTTCCTGCCCGCCAGCGCGGAGGAAACCAGCGACGCGGTCGGGCGGGCTGTGGCCGAGGGGCTGCGGGTGGCGGCCCGCTCCGGTGGGCATTGTTTCGATGGGTTGGTCGATGACGCACGGACACAGGCGATTATCGATATGAGCCGGATGAACCGGGTGTATTTCGACGAAGCCCGGCAGGCCTACTCCGTCGACGCCGGCACCGAGTTGGGCGCCATGTACGAACAGTTGTTCCGTGGGTGGGGTGTGACCATTCCGGCGGGGATCTGTTTGGGGGTCGGCGCGGGCGGATATCTGAGCGGCGGCGGCTACGGCCCGCTGTCACGGCGGCTCGGATTGGCCGCCGACCATGTCTACGGGGTCGAAGTCGTCACGGTGGATGCCACGGGAAAGCCGTCGGTAGTGGTCGCGACCAGCGACGGACCCGACGCTGATCTGTGGTGGGCGCACACCGGCGGTGGCGGCGGCAATTTCGGGGTGGTGACACGATTCTTGTTGCGGACACACAGCGCCGCTCCCGGGCGACCGTTACCCGAACCACCCGCGAACATGATGCACGCTCGACTGGTCGTTCCGTTCGCGGGCGAGGAGTCGTTCGTTCGCCTTCTGGATAACTATTTGACCTTCTTCGAGCGAAACAGCCAGCCGGACAGCCGGTTCGCGGGTTTGTACGCGCCACTGCACGTCAAGCCGATCGCGGGCGCTTCCGACATCCTGGTCCTGCTCGACGCCGATAGTCCCGATGCGCGCGCCTGTTACGACGAATTCGTCGCGGCGGTGAGCGACGGCGTATTGCCGCCGCCAGTCGTGCCGCCGCTGGAGCTGAAGTCCTACTCCGACACGGTATCTCAGGTCTACTACGCCAAGGGAGCGCAGCCGCCACGGGTGAAAGTGAAGGCGGCGTACCTGCGCCGGACTTACACCTCAGAGCAGCTGCGCACGATCTACCGGCATATGACCGACGTGCGCTACATCGGTGAATCCCAGCTGGAGTTCCTGCCTTTCGGCGGCGCGATCAACGCCAGGGCGGCCGATGCGACCGCCATGCCGGTACGCGACTCCTTCATGAAGATGTTGATCCACGCCGCCTGGCGCATCCCGGCCGAGGACGAGAAATTCCTGTCCTGGGCGCGCCAGATGTATCGCGACATCTATGCCGAAACCGGCGGCGTGCCGGTGCCTGGAGACGTCGATGGCGGCAGCTACATCAACTACCCAGACCCCGACCTGCGCGACCCGCACTGGAATACCTCCGGTGTCCCCTGGCACGCCATCTACTTCCGCGACAACTACCCGCGGCTACAACAGGTCAAGGCACAGTGGGACCCGCACAACATCTTTCGTCATCCGCTCTCCATCGATCCGCCGAGCCCCTAGGCCCTCCGGCCTGTCACGCACGCCGGGCTAATCTTTGATTCCCCACCGCAGCCTGCGATCCGGGTCGAGGGTCTGCCGGATGTGCTCGAGCCGAGGCAGATTCCCGGCGAAGCAACGCCGGCCGGTGTCAGTGGGTTGCACATGGTTGAAGAAGGCCCCCGCGGAGATCGCGCTCACCGCGCGATTGGCGGAGAGTATCCAGCGGTGCGCCTCCTCGGGCGGGTCGGGGGTGTTGACAATCCACTCCAGGCACGCGGCGTGGTCGCGCCAGGGGAAAGCGGTTTCGCCCGTGGCGATTTCGCCGACGGCCCCGTCGAGTGGTTCGATCAGCACACGTCCCACCGCACCGCTGCGCGCTCGGTCGAGGATCACGTCGACGATGAGTTCGGCTGCGGCGGGCGTGATTTCAGCGACGACGTCCGAACCGGCGATCCTGGTCGTCCGGGGCTTGGGCTTTTCCCGGTCGAGTTCCCGCATCGCGTCCAGATACAGCAGCGTGCGGCGGTCTTCGGCCGACGGCCGGGTAGCGGCGGCGTCGAGCAGGCCGGCGACGGCCTTGGCCCCACCACCGCCCGGAGACACGACCAAGACCTCACAGCGGAGGTCGTCGGCGGCCGCGACCTCGAAGCGGGCATAGACCCCGCGATCGGCCGTAGGCATCCATTGCGCCCAGCCATCGAGCACGCGAGCCGCCCTGTCGACGGGAAAAGACAGCCGCGCAATGTCTTTCGGCATTGCCGGGCACGTGTGATAGGTCAACGAGGTGACGATTCCGGTGCCGCCGCCCGCGCCGCGCAATGCCCAGAACAGCTCCGGCGCGGTGGTCGCCGTCGCTCGTTTCACGCCGCCGCTCGGGAGCACCACTTCCGCCGAGACCAGCCGATCGCAGGTCAATCCGTAGCCGCGAACCTCGACTCCGACGCCGCCGCCGAGGGTCAAACCGGCAACGCCGACGGTGCGGCACATGCCCAGTGGGAGCGTCGATCCCAACGGCGCCAGTGCATCCTGTACGGCGGCGATCGTGGTTCCGGCCCCCACGGTGACCTGGTCGCCGTGGGCGGTGATGCGGTCGAGCCTGCGCACGTCGATGATCAGTGCGCCGCTCGTCGCGGAAGCGCCGACGAACGAGTGGCCGCCGGCTCGCGCCGCGACGGGCAAGCCGTGCTCGCGGGCGAACACCATGGCGGCCTGGACGTCCTCCGGTGTCGCCGCCTGGACGACACCGAGGGGCATGTTGCCGTCGAACCGCGGATCGAACAATGCTTTGGCTGCGTGGTATTCACGGTCCTCCGGCAACACGAGCTTGCCCCGGAGCAGGCTGCTGAGCTTTCCCCATTCGGCGGATCCGACGGTCGCGCCGGCGGTGCCCGGGAACAACGCTCCGGTGACTCCGGCCACCGCGAGGCCACCTGCGCCGAGCAGCATCCTGCGCCGAGACTGCCCGGTCACCGTGGGCTTCACGTCATTCGCGCCCACGTTCATGCTGCCCGGCCGCTAGCTGGAGCCGGGCTTGCGACCACGCTCGATACCGTCGTGCCTCGCATGGGACTTCCCTTCCTTACCGTCTGATGTTGTGTGCATTCCTGTTGCCGCCGAAGCACATTCAGCATCGGACCAATGCCGTATCGCGGACGGTGACGATCCGAGTGATGCGTGCTCGGATGCGCCCTACCGCGAAACCATCGCGCCCGTGTGCAGGGCAATCCCGGTACGAGGAGCGACGGTGGCGCGGAATTCACCCGCACCGTCGACTTGGTACACGGGTCCCGTGCAGGAACCGAAGCGCAGACCGCCGTGCATGACATCGCAGTAGGTGCCCGCAGGCAATGACGTCCGGTAGGCGACCGCGGTGGCAGCGGAATCTTCGCCGTTGAGGACTACGTATCCCGCCCTGCCGCGGCCGAAGGAAATCAGATCGCCGTCGTTGTCGGACCAATCGACCACCGGCGTGTCACCCACCTGTTGCCGGAAGCCGACCATGCCGGCGATGCCTGGGCGGGCGTGTTCGCAGAGCCAGATCGGGTTTCCACAGTCGGCACCGACAGCCCGGCCGAAGGGATCGGACGGCGGTGGCTGATCGTAGCCGGCAAAGGCATAGCTGCTCAATACTTTCGGTCGACCATATGGCCAAGCCAGCATGAAAGCCTGCGCGAGGGCATAGCGGTCCCCCTCCGCAGGGGCCAGTGTGCTGCCGTCGCGGACGGTGTCGTGGTTGGCGACGAAGACCACCGACTTACCGGATGGCAGAGCCGAACCGAAATCGCGCAACTGTGCCAGTCGGCCCTGCCGGAAAGTGGCGCTCAAACTCTTGGCATACCGCAGGTCCATCACATCGCCGATGCTCAGGTACTCCTCCGGCTGCACGGCTTCGCCCGCGATGTAGTTGACCTCCTGATAGATGTAGGCAGGCCGACTCAGCCGCTGTTGGATCGCGGCGAGATCCTCGGGGGGAATGTTTTTCGCCGAGTCGACGCGAAACCCGTCGATCCCCAGGGACAGGAGATCGTTGAGGTATTCGGCGATCCGGTCGCGCACACCGTTGTCCTCGGTGACGAGATCCGCCAGCTCCAGCGTCTGGCAGTTGTGCACTTGATACCGGTCCCGATAGTCCTCGATCGCGTCGCCCGCCGTTCCGCAGTGATGGAAATCCTGGGACTCGTATGGCACTGCGGGATAAGAGAAGTGGCAATAGCGGGCTCCGGCGCTCCCCGTTCCGCAACCCTGCAGACCGGACATATTGTTGATGATGGCGTCCGCGTAGACCTGCACACCGGCGGCGTGGCAGCTACGTACCATGGCCGCCAACTCCTCCCGCGTGCCCCAGCGGCTGTTCAGCGCATACGAAGCCGCCGAATAGCTCTGCCACCACGGAAAGCCCTTCTCCGGATACACCGAGTGCTCTTGTGGCGGGGAAATCTGGACGGCTGCGTATCCCGAGGGCCCCAGAGACTCCCGGCATTCGCGCCCGATCGACGGCCAATTCCACCCGAACATCTGCGCGATCACGTCGCGCCCCGGCGCTCGGGATTCGGCACGAGCCGGTGGCGAGGTGGTGAGACTCAACGCCGCTACCAAAACGCAGAACAAGACCGAGGCACAGATGCCGCGGCGTTCCGGTCCACGAATTTTAATGTGCACCTTCCTATCGGTACCAGCGATTTCGGCACCCGCTACTCGATGCGGTCATCGCCTCGGAGGTGATTGACAACGGACGACAACGCTGCGGAATCCGCAGCGTTGCAGCGACTTCCTTCGGCGCGGCCACAGGCCCAGATCAGCCCGCCGCAATAGGGACTCGACGTTACCGACCTATCGCCGACGCCCGGACCTGTTCCAGCATCGCGATTTTGACCAGCTCCGACTGACCCGCTGGGTGGCAGATGAAATCGCCACGCCGGAAGTTGGGTACAAAGCTGTTCATCCGGCGCATTTCCAAGACTTTCACTCGCAACTCTGGCAGCAACGCTATCGCCCGCGCCATCGCCGTTTGCTCAAAGAACAGGTCGGTGACTTCCATACTCCAAGCCGCATCCAGAAATTCACGCACCGCATCGTTGCCCCGCGCGAGGAAACTACCGGAGTTGAAACCGCCCGGATCATGCGTGACGATCAGGTCATAGTCGTCATCACACAGATCCTTCAGATCTATATCGAAGTTCGTGATCGCCGCGTCGGCGTCGATCCAATACACCCAATCATGATCATCGAGGTGACGCTTTACCGCCGGAATCTTCGACCAGTGCGGCGCACGTTCCTTGGTGAATACATCGGTGTAGCCGTAGAAGGCGAAGCCGTGGCGCTCACAGTAGGCCCGTTTGTCCTCCGCGTGCGGGCGCGCCCACCCTTCGATTTTCGGCGACCACAGCGTGACGAGCCCGATCGTCGCCTGCTTCGGCGGCTGGAAACTCCACAGCGGCGGATGATCCTCACCTACCACTACCCCTTGCAGTTCGGCCATCGGCGCCGGCATCTCCACCGCGGTAGGCAACGGCCGACGGGGCCACTGAACAGGGTTGTGGCGCAGGGGTTTCCGTACGTTTGTGTGCTCTTCGACAACGGCGAGTACATCCGGACCACAGTTCCAGACGTCGCGATGCGTCCGCACCCAGCGCGACGCGGCGCGGCCGAGTTCGGCCGCCGCACCGCGATGCAGCGACACCCAGCGCAGCTTCTCCTGGACATCGGCGCAGTCCGCTCCGGCGAGCACACCGGTGAACGCCCGGTCGGGCTGAGTGTCCGGTCGCCACTTCGAAGGCTCGACAGACAAAACCAGGTCACCGGCTTCCCGGCAGACATCGGCCTGTCCTTCGGACTCCAGCGCGATGACAGGTAATCCGGTGGCCATTCCTTCGAGGAGTGTGGTGCCGAAACCCTCATTACCCAGCACCATCAATACATCGGCATCGGCGTACCACTGCGCCGTACTCGGGGTTTCCGCGGTCAACGTGTCGACGTGGATCCGTGGGTCGGCCGCCAGATGGCAGTCGGGCCAACCTTGCTGAGACTTGATCACAAGCCGGGCATCCGGATCATCCCGGAATACCTCCTGCCAGGCGCAGATACCGGCACGGAAGTCGTTGTGTTCGTTCTTCGGTCGCATCATGCCGAGCAGCAGAGTGGTGAACACCGCGCGCGGGGGGCGATCCTGACAGGGGAACGCCTCCGGATCTATACCGTCGGGGACGATGTGGATCGGCACTGTGACACCAGAACGACGGAAAGCATCTGCCACGTGATGGCTCGGCACAATAACCGCTTTCGCACGATTCAGCCCGGCGGTCCAGCGCCCTGGAATGCGCATGCTCTCACACCGGGTCCGGACGAACAGGTCCGGACCCACCAGGAATCCGAACTCCGGACGGTCCACGCACCCCGAAAATAGAATCGGCCCGTCCACCCGCGCCGACGACTTCGCGACTATGCGCCGAAGTTCACTGGAGCATCCGTGCCCGAGCTTCGACAACGGGACGGCGCTGAGCCGGACGCCGTCCCGATGCATTCCGCGCACCATGTGCTCATTCGCCCGGCTGTAAGTGTCGGGGGTGCCGAAGTCACCGAAAATCGTCAGATTCGCGAGGCCGGCCGGCCGGCGGCGTGCCGCCGAAACCGACCGGACTGCTTCACGAATCCCCGAGTACGCGGATGAGCCGAGGCCGAGGTTGCCCTTCGCTGCCTCAGTGGAGTGCATGCGAAAGACCATAAGCTGTATTGCCGCAGCCGCAGGACGACTGCCTTCCGTAGGCCGCATCGTATCCATACGCCGCGTCGTATCCGTACGCGGATTGATATCCATAAGCCGAGTCATAGCCGTACGCGGCGTCATACCCATACGCCGACCGATATCCATAAGCCGAGTCATAGCCGTACGCGGCGTCATACCCATACGCCGACCGATATCCATAAGCCGAGTCGTAACCGTACGCCGCGTCATACCCATACGCCGACCGGTAACCGTAAGCCGAGTCGTAACCGTAAGCACGGTCGTCCCCGAAGAACCTGCGCTTCTGTGATCCTCGGTTCTTACCCAACTGCTGAATCGTTTCGGCATTGGCGAACTCCGGGAAGGCAGTGGTAGCGATAGCCACCATCGCGGCCGCACCGGAAAAACGGAAGAGATTGCGCCGTGACACCATGTGGATCTCCCTTTCAGTCAGAAGCTTGCGATTTGGACCAGATTCCGCCGCTGTTCTGCCTGCCGCAAAACCACGGTTACCACACTTATCGACGCGACCATCGCCGCGACCACAACCGATTGCCGCCATGAACTCGATCCGGCCAGCGCCAAAGTTGTGGTCCCACGTAACCCGACGACGCCGACCGCCACGATGAATACAACGTTCCTGAACAACGCATAGCTGCTCGTCAAAGGCCGCAGCCGACAGAGGCTGCCGCCCGACAGCACACGTCCACGCCTGACTGCCAGCCACAACACAGTGGTAGTCGCGACGAGGACCGCGCCCGCCAGTAGTGGCCCAGCCGCACCGAATGCACCGAACAGCAACAACGTTCCGGCGAACAACTCGACGACCGGCAGCCCCTTGGCAACCGGCCCCACTATCCTGGCGGGCAGCAACTGGTGGGCAGCCAACCACACCTGCCGCCACGCGCTGACCGAAGTCAGCAGACTCGCACCTCGGGCAATGAGAAAAACGCCCACTATAAGCCGGGTGCCCATTTCGAAAACGTCCCAGAAAGATTCGGAAAATACCACTGGTGACACCGCAACAACTCCCTCGAGTACCCCGTTGCCAACGCTTGCGCTCCCCCCGCCTGCAGCGACTATGGTTCGGAGCGGATGCCGCGAGGGATGGGCCCAGCGGCCTCCTCGTCGGGAACTTCCGGATTGCGCGCTCAACAATGTACGGCGCTGCCGCCGCCGACGTAGGTCGACGACGGCAGGCTACGAGAGCGACGGCCTCGTCTTCGTCTTCGATTTAAGCGACTGGTGCGACGATGGAGCGGACGGCGTCGACGACCTTGGCCATGCCGTCGATCGCGTCGGAGATCTTCTGGTCGTCGCGCTGGCCCCTATCGCCGGACCTGCTCGCGCCCCGGTCACCACCACGGTCGCGGTCCCTATCCATGTCCCCGCCCCGGCTCCGGTCGATTACCCCGCCCCGATCCCGATCATCGCCGCCCCGGTCACGGTCGCGGTCCATGTCCACGCCCCTGCCACGGTCCATGTCCACGCCCCTGCCACGGTCCATGTCTCCGCCCCGACCCCTATCCCGATCCCGGTCCATGTCCCTGCCCCGGTCCCGATCCCGGTCCCTATCCATGTCCCGGCCCCGGCCCCGGCCCCGATCTCCGCTATCCGCGTCGTGGAGGGAAAGGTCTTGGGCGAGTGCTGTTCCGGTGAGCGTCTTGGAAATCCCGGCCTGCTGATTACAGGCGGAAGCCACACCTCCACCGAGTGTGAGCGTCGCGGCCACCGCGGCCAGACCACTCAACGCCGTGATGGCAAGTTTGGAAAACATTCGAAGCACCTTTCAGTCGACTGAATGACAGGCAGTACACACCGCACCGTCAGCTCGGGCATATAACCTTCATCCGGTCACGCTGTGCGAACGCAGCCTCCGGCCCGCGTATTCGCCGGCCAGAGGCTGCGTCGGGCTATTCCGCCGAGTGATGCCGCAACATCACCCTGATCGGGATTTGCCTCACCTCCGCGCTGCGTGGGTTCCGCCGACCCGCAGAGCTTTCGGGAGACAGCCAGGGGTTTCGTAGTTCAGAGCAGGGAATTGACGACGAGGCTGACGACCTCGGTCAGAAGGTTGCCTACGATGGAGAGAAGTCCGGACAGCATGATTGTTTACTCCTTCAGTGTTGTGGCCCGATTTCCACGGGCCGCTATTTGAATGCCATCGCCTGCCGAGAATTCTGCAGCTGCAGTCTGCAGCTCGGAACAGGAACGCTGATGACGCTTTCGTCGGCGCCGGCCAGAGCGTTCAGCCAGCGTGCCGATAAGTGATTCGGAGTCACCGGTACGGCGGATGGAAATAAATATCGCTTCCGTCAAATTACTTGTGTGACATGGGCAGGACTACAGCAGTCCGCCTGTCACGGCGCTGAGCAGTTCTCCGACGACATTGAGCACTGTCGTCACAAGGTTCAGGACAGGGCGCAGGATCATTGCGTATTCCGTTTCTTCTCGTGGGGTCGAGGGTTATGCGGGCTACGCGGTCGCTCGCGTTGTGCACCGCTGAGAAAATTCTCCTTTCGGGAACCGAGCCATGACGGCAACAGACCGATGATCATGAGCAGGAGCAGCAATTCCCAGCCCGCCCCCGCCCATCGGCCGGGTGAATCGTCGCCGGTAAGTCGCGTCTCGAACGCCAGCAACCGGGTAAGCAGGCTCGTCACGCTCGGGGAATCGACCACACGTTCCTCCGGAACGCTGCGCGGTCGGCCCTCGAGCATCCTGACCGGTGGCTTCGCGGGAGTCGGTGCGAGAGTGGAACTCTGAACCGGCGCGGGCGGTGCCGCCCGCATCGACGAACCTTCCGGGCGCGGCGAAGAGGTAGGACCCGTGACGGCTTTTCCGGCAGCCAATGCCTTGGCGAGTTCGGCGAACCAGTTCGCGACCCAAGCGGTCGACGTCTGCTCAGCGGACAGGGGAACGAAGGCGTAGGCGCCGTGTCGCGCGACCGTGTCCTGGTACCTCGCCCATACCGCCGGGTCGACGAGTTCGTGGTTGTCGGCTATCGCGGCACCGAGGGCGTCGAATACCGCCGTCAACAGATCGCTTCGCTCGTCGCCGGAAACGGGCAGATTGTCCTGCGGCTGCAGCAGCTTCGTTGCGAGACGGGTGAGTCCCGCTATCGGGTCCGCCTGGGCCGTTGCCATCACTTCGGCGACATCGTCGGTGGTCAACACCGTCCCGGCTACGGCCGTCATCGCGTTCAACGTGAGGGTCGCGAGTTTCACCAAGGCGGCTCGCGCGTTCGGGCCATCGACACGCACCCGGGGGTCGGAGGCTTCGACGAGCCTTTTACTCAGTGGCAGTTCGGCAGTCAGCGACAGATCGCCGAACTCGTTGCCGTGCAGGTCCTCTCCGATGACCGCCTGGGTGGTTTTGACCAGAGTCGTCTCGGTGGCATGGAGTACCGATTGCAGCACTGTGAACGGCCGGGTCGGGGTGAGCAACGCCTGACCGACAATGTTGGTAATGGCATGCAGAATCGGGATTTCGGGCGGCGCGTCGCACGCGAGATCACCCGTGACGCAGAATGATGCGACGCGGCCGGTGAGGTCACCGAAGCTCGCCTCGATATCGCGCTTCGGACCTATTCCGCCGCCGCTCGGCATCGGCTGTTGCAGGCGCGGCAGACCGGACAGTTCCGCGGCATCGAGCCCAGGGGCGGGATCGGGCAACACCTTGCTGGCTGCCCCGGGAAACAAGGGTGAACCAGGTCGCCGGGTCGGGTCCGAGAACAACGCGACGGCCGCGACCTTTTCGCTCGGCACGTTGCCCTGGCCGTGTCCGATCTCCTTGGCGTACAACGAGACAACGTGGGCGCCCTGGGAATATCCCACCAGAGCCAGTCGAGTCCGTTCGCAACGATCGGTGACGGCTTTCGCCATCGTGCGCAGCTGGGCCAAGCCACCGGCTACCGAGTCGGCATAGGAGAACGCGCTTCCCGGTGTGGCTCCCCCGAAACTCGCCGCGTAGGGCACATATTCGCGGGCGACTACCTGGGGGCCACCGGCATTGACGACCATGGGAGCGAAGACCGTCGCGAGCATTCCCGTGTCGATTTTCGTTTGTGCCGCCAATGAGGATTGTCCGGTTCCCTGCACACCCAGCGCGTAGAGGGCGGGACATGACTCATTCCCTTGCACCTCAGCAAGCGCTCGGTTCGGGGCGATGGTCATGACAGCCGCGATCGCGACTGCCGGCACTGAAACCGCGAGCAGACGACGAACGTCATTTGGAAATCGGATCCGCTGCAAATCCCCACCTTCAACGCTCAAGTCATAGTCGATAACTTCTTCTGGCAACCATCGGCGCAGGACACGGCACTACCACGCCCCGCAGCGTCGCGGTAGCTGGATTGCCAATTACGTGCTGAAACTTATAGCAGCAGTGTTCATTCGACGCGGACTCGCTCTCGGATTGGTGCGAATTCGGACCATTAGCGTCCGTCGGCCGCCGAACTATAGCGGACGAACCGTGCCATGATCACGTAAGGTGACCGGCATTCGACTGTCCCGAACCCATCCCCGACTCCCTCGGCAACGAAGACCACGGGGTGCTTCCAAGCGGTGTGCATCCGAAATCGGCATTATGACGTGATTGGAGCAGGGTCGTCGAATGAGGCTGTTCGGAATGTGTTGTGCCGCACTGGGTGCGGCGTTGGTTTCGGTATCCTCGCCGGTCGCGATGGGTGCGCCCGGCGGAGATCCACTCGTCGGCGCGCCCGGTTTGGGCGACCCGTACTACCCCATGGACGGCAACGGCGGATACGACGTCGGGCATTACGAGGTGAACATCGACTACGACCCGCCCGCGCACCGGATCATCGGGAAGACTCGAATCGAGGCGACCGCTACACAGGCCTTGAAATCGTTCAATCTGGACTTCACCGGTCCAGATATCGCGAACGTCGCCGTAAACGGTGTCGGCGCCGAGTTCAACCGCAACGGCGACCACGAATTGACAATCACCCCGGCACGTGTCCTGCTGCCCGGTGTGCCATTCATCGTTTCCGTCGAATACTCCGGCGCGGTCACCGAGAGCCGCTCCGGGAAGGGCTGGACATTCCTGCCCAGCGGCGGCGCGGTAGTCGCCGGTCAACCCCACTCGGCCCGCAGTTGGTACCCGCTCAACGACACACTCCTGGATAAAGCCACCTTCACCCTGGAGGCGACCGTGCCCGCGGAGTGGGATCTCGTATCGATCGGCCATCCAACGCGGAACACGGTGACCGGCGACCGGCGGGCCGTCAGGTGGGAAACGAAGGAGCAGGTGCTCGGGTATCTGACGATGCTCGCCGTCGATCATTTCGAGTATCTCGAACAACGCCGGTCCAACGGCATGCCGCTGCTCAGCGCCTTCTCGCCGGGCGCCACGGACAAGCGAGAATACGAACAGCGATTGCCGGAAGTCCTCGACTTCCTCGAAAAGCTCTATGGTCCGTATCCTTTCGAGACGGCTGGAGGTGTCTTCCACGACGCGGATATCAACACGTCGCTGGAGACCCAGACCCGGCCCGTATACGCCAGTTGGGCGGATCTGAACACCGTCGTTCATGAAATCACCCACCAATGGTGGGGTGACTCGGTCACGATGCGGCACTGGTCCGACATCTGCCTCAACGAGTGCTTCGCTGAATACACCGCCGATTACCTGTGGCCGGAGCGCGTAGAGGGCGTCGATGTCGACCAGAACTATCGCGAAGCCATCCGTGAACGCCTCGGTGACGACAAGTTCTGGCGGATCCCGCTGAACGACCCGGGCGTGCAGAACATCTTCACGTCGGCTTACTCGCGGGGACCGCTGTTCCTGCATGCGCTGCGCAAACAGCTCGGTGACGACGTATTCTTCGCCGCGGTCCGGGAATTCGCCACCACGAAGGTGCACACCGCCACCTCGATCGCCGAGTTCCGCTCGTTCATCCAGTCGAAATCGCGGACGGATATCCGCGACTTCCTGGACGCCTGGCTGAACGGCACCACTCCGCCCGCGGAGAAGTATCTCTTTCCCGGATCGCTGAGCAAAGGATAAGCATGGCGCGCAAACTCGTTGTGACACTCATCGACGACTACGACGGTAGGTCCGAAGCTGACGAGACCGTCACCTTCGCGGTAGACGGCATCGCCTACGAGATGGACCTGTCGGTCCGCAACGCAGGCGAGTTGCGTGGTCTCTTCGCGCAGTGGGCGCGGCACGCGCGCAAGATCGATCCCATGCCGCGAGGCGGCAACGGCGGTATGCGCCGGGCTGTCGACCGGGACCAAACCGCGGCTATCCGCGCCTGGGCGCGTAAACAAGGACACAAGGTTTCCACCCGCGGGCGCATCTCGAGCAAGCTCGCGACGGCCTACGACGAGGCAAGTCGGTAAGGCCTCCCCCGAATGAACCGGCGGTGCCGTGCTCCATAGCACGCCACCGCCGGTCCTATACGCAAGATACTGACCCGCACCGCGCTGTCAACGGCTGAGCCGCGAGTTGTGTGTTCGGAATGCCTCCAACAGGGCGATTTTCACGTCTGTGGGCTGTCCTGCCGCGTGGATGACGAAGTCACCGGGACGGTGTTCGTCCCAGAAACTGTTCATCGTGCGCTTCTCCAGAATCTTGACCCGCAGCTCCGGTTGCAGCGCGATCGCGCGCGCCATCGCGGTCTGTTCGTAGAACAGGTCGGTGACGTTCTGTGCCCACGCCAGGCGCAGGAACGCCCGCGTGGCTTCGTTGTTCCGAATGAGGAAGCTGCCCGAATTCAGGCCGAGTTCGTCATGGGTGGCGATGAAGTCGTAGTCGTCGTCGCAGAGCGCCCGCAGATCGAAATCGAAGTTCGTGACAGCCGCGTCCGCGTCGATCCAGTACAACCAGTCGTGATCGTCGAGGTGGCGTTGCACAGCGGGGATTTTCGACCAGTGCGGCGCGCGGTCGCCGGTGAAGACGTCGGTGTAGCCGTAGAAGGCCAAGCCGTGGCGTTCGCAGTAGGCGTACTTGTCCTGCGCGTGTGGCAGGGCCCAGCTCTCGATGTCCGGACTCCACAGGGTGACGATTCCCAGCGGCGTGGCATGCGGCGGCCGGTAACTCCACAGCGGCGGGCCATCGGGTTGGGCGACGGGGGCGGGCGATGGTGCGGAGGGGGTGGCGGGCGCCGGTGCCGGCCGCAACGGCCGGTTCCGGGCCAGCGACTTCGCGTACCGGGGAGACCGGGTGTGTTCGGCGATGACGGCGAGCACGTCGGGACCACTGTTCCAGATATTGCGCTGCGCGCGCACCCACCGAGACGCGGCCCGGCCGATGTCCGCGGCTTCGGCGCGGTGTGCCGCGACCCATCGCAATCGGGTTGCCACATCGGCTGTTTCGGGAACGGCCACCACGCCGTGGGACGCGCCGCCGTAAGGATGTTCATACGGTCGCCAGGTGGCGGGCGCGATCGGCAAGACCAGTTCCCCGGCATCCCGGCACACACCCGATTGACCTTCGCTGTCGAGCGCGACCACCGGCAACCCGGTCGCCATCGCCTCGAGCATCCCGGTTCCGAAAGACTCGTTGCCCAGCGCGAGCAGGACGTCGGCTTCGGCGTACCAGTCGGCCGTAGCGGCGGCCGGCTCGTTCAAGGTGTCGAGGTGGACCCGCGGGTCGCCGGCGATATGACAGTCGGGCCAGCCCTGCCAGGACTTGATGATGAGCCGGGCCTCCGGATCGTCTCGGAATGCCTCCTGCCATCCGGCGATCGCTTGGCGATAGTTGTTGTCCGGCTCGAGGATTCCGACGATAAGGGTGGTGAGGCCCGCACGCCCCGAGCGGTCGCGGTAGGGAAACGCATCGGGATCCACGGCGTCCGGGACGATATAGAGCGGGGTGGTGACGCCGCAGGTGCGGAACACATCCGCGGCGTACTGGCTGGGCACGATCACCGCCCGAGCCTGGTTCAGCCGTTCTACCCAGCGCGCGCAGATGCGCGAACTCTCGCACGCGGTCCGGATGAACAGGTCGGTGCGGCGCAAACAGTCGACCTCGGGACGACTGAGCCAGCCGGAGTAGAGCACCGGCCCATCCACCCGGGCAGAGGACTCGGCGAGCAAACCACGCAGCTCGCGCGAGGTGCCGCGTTGGCCGGTTCCCAGGGGGGCCAGGCTGATACGGGCGCCTGTGCGGTGCATACCGCGCGCCAAATACTCGTTCGCGCTGCCGAATGCCTCGGCGGCAGCGAAGTCACCGACCAGCGTCAGCGGGGCCGTCCTCGGTCGCCACGACCGTAGGCCGCGGACGGCCGCGATCGTATCTACACCGGGATCAGCATTCGCAGGACTTTGTCGTGCTCTTGCCGTAGTTGCGTCCATATCCTTTTCCATATGTCTTCGGGTAACCGTTGCGCCCCCGCTGCGAGACCTGGCCCTTGTTGTCCTCTCGCTGCTGTGAAGGCCACTCGGCCTCGGCGTGGGCGAATTCAGGGAAGACCGCGACAGTCATCGCGGCCACCACACTGCTCGCGGAGAGTCGAAACATAGTGCGACGCGAAAGCATTGAACTTCCTCTCGTCAAGCGCAGACGACGGCGGTGAACCGTTGTCGCTGCGCGCGGCGTAGCACGGCGATTGCCGTGCCGGCTATTCCGGTAATGACCGCCACCACCGCGGCTTGCAGCCATGCGCTCCAAGTCGCCGCCACAGCCAGCGGACTGGCGCCCTGTGCCGCGACGATCCCGATAGCGATCACGAAGACGGCGTTGCGCAGCAGTGCGGGTGGCGAAAGCAATGGGCGCAACCGGCCGAACGCACCGTCGGCAAGGCGGAGCCCGCGAGCGCGCGCCACCCCGATCGCCACGGTGGTCGAGGCCAGCACAAGACCCGCCGCGACAGACCCGCGCGACCCGAACGCGCCGAGCAGCAACAAGATCCCCGCGACCATCTCGGCGATCGGCAGCACCATGGCGATCGGGCGAACCAGTCCGGCGGGCGCGATCTGATGCACTGCCAGCCACACCTGCCGCCAAGTCTCCACCGACCTCAGCACGCCGATCCCGCGAGCGACCAGCAACCCGCCCACGACCAGTCGTACGGTGAGCTCGAAGGCAGTCCACGCCAAACCTTGGGCTGGAACTGATATGACGACCAACACGACTCCCTGAGTTTGCTCGATGCCTGGCAGATGTGATTCGGATCAGCGAGCCGCTTGGATGATACTTATACGCTATGAGTCCGATTTGGCTTTGACGCACCGCGATTCCGCTGCTGAGGCGGCAGCGGACCAGGCTGGATATCTGTTGGAACTGGGTTGGTTACGCACGCTGGGCCGGTCTTGTCCCGGATTACGATTGATAGCAAAGAGTTAGCCGGAACCGTGAGCTGTCGGCTGACCCGGTTCGCATACCAGCCGCGAGCAAGGTATCCGCCGGTGCGTTGACCGAGTGACCTGAACGTCGCTCCCTCGCACCGGGTCTCGAAAACCGACAGCTCCGATACTCTCCGGCGCGGATCCACGCATCTGCCCCGCCGCGACCACAGAATAGCGAGGTCCCCAGCAAGGTCTTCGAGAACGGAGTAGCAATGCTCGCACGACTCGTCAGCACCCTCGCTCTCACCGGTGCGCTGGCCGGCTTGTTCCTGATCTTCACACCGCATGCCACCGCCGCGGGCCTACCGAGCGACGCCGGTTCCGCAACGATGGCCGGGGTGTGCGAGGCGGTTCCGCACAGCTAGCGAGTTGGTCCCGGCTGACCTGAGCGTCGACTTCGCGTGAGCGAGGCGCACGCACGTGAACGCGGCATCGACGCTCAGGACACCATTCAGGACGACCACCATCCGGTGGCGACAGAACCGAGTCGAAGTTCCGCCCTTCGTGTTTTGCCTCGGTCCGGCCGGGTACCGACTACCCGCCGCGGGTTTGCCCGTGGTTAACCACTCCATCAGGATCAACGATGATCAAAAGGAGAGGACGACATGGCAACACCCAGGAGGATCGGAATTTTCTGCGCCGTCGCAGCCGCGGTTGCCGCACCACTGATCGCGGCACAACCGGCGGTATCCGAGCCGATCGGGGGCTGGTGTCCGGCAAGCGAGATGAGGTTCCACACCAACCCCCTCGGCATGAACACGGTGCCCATTCATGGCGGTTTCGACGCCGATATCGGTGGCTGCACCGGCACACCGACCGCCGATGTCGCGCTGCGGACCGAGTTCACCGGTAACGGCAGCTGCAACGACGCCATCGGCCACCTCGAGGGCACCTTGCAGTGGGCCAACGGCGAGACCAGCCGCGTCGCCGGGCAATGGCACGTGCCGGGCGGAAACCCGGCGGCTCCGGTCACGAACGTGCTCAACATCCTGGATGGCCCCGGAACGGGTGGCCGCCTGCACGTGGATCAGGGCCCGGTAGACAGCCAGCCCCTGGTCAACCCCTGCCTCAACGGGACCATGCAGAACGGCAAGATCCCGATCACGAGCATCCACTTCAACTAGAGCGTGGCAAGCGCGGGCACCCGGCGCGAGCCGGGTGCCCGTTGGTGTCCGCGGCATTGACCGAGATATCTAGAACCTGTTCTAATTTTGTCGTGAGTAAATGGGCCGACGGCCGCGTCGATCCCGCCTTCCGGGCAGTGCGCGAAGTCTTCGAAGCCAGCTTCGCGGACGGACGAAACACCGGGGCGGCGGTCGCGGTGTTCGCCAAAGACCGTGCGGTCGTGGATCTTTGGGGCGGGGTGGCGGATCCCCGCACACAGCGGCCCTGGCAGCACGACACTCCCACTGTGACGTTCTCGTGCACGAAGGCCGTCACCGCCACCGCGGCACTCGCCGTCGCGCACACCGGCCAGGTGGACGTGCACGCACCGGTGACAAGCTGGTGGCCGGAATACGGTGTGGCCGGCAAGGAGACGACGACGCTGGCCCACATGTTGTCCCACCGCGCGGGCCTGCCGGCCTTCGACCGCACCATCTCCGCGACGGAGGCCGCCGATCCGGTAGTGATGGCGGCGCTGCTGGCGCGTCAGCAACCCGTGTGGCGACCCGGCTCCCGGCACGGCTATCACGCGTTGACGTTCGGCTGGCTGATCGCCGAATTCATCCGGCGCCACACCGGTTCGACGGTCGGGGAATACGTGCGCCGCCACTTCGGCGACGAATTGTGGATCGGAGCGCCGCCCGAGGTGATCGCACGAGCCGCGCGCGTCGTATTCCCGCCTGCCGACGAACAACGCTGGACCGATCCCGGACCGATCGACGCGGCAACGGTCGCCACAATGGCGCGGGCCTACCAGGATCCCGACGGGTTGGCCATGCGCGCGTCTACCAATCCCGCTGGGTCGTACAACAAGCCGGAGGTGCTGGCCGGAGGATGGCCCGCCGCCGGATTGGTCACCACCGCACGGGCACTGGCCGCGTTCTACCGCGACCTCATCGGTGGTGCGCTACTACCGCCGCGGCTGCTGCGCGCGGCGATCCGGGAACAGGTACGCGGGCCGGACGCGGTGCTGTCACTCGAAAGCGCCTTCGGTCTCGGCTATATGTTGCCGTGCGAAAACCTCATCCTGCCTGAGCCCGCACGGTCCACGACTTTCGGTCATCCCGGCGCGGGCGGCTCGATCGGGCTGGGCGACATCGACAATCAGATCGCGATCGCCTTCACTCCCAATCTGCGCCGTGACTGGCTGGCCGGCGACCGCCGCGCCTACGACCTCGTCGCGGCGATCTACGACGCGCTGTAACCGCACCGCGACGGGGCCTGCGTGAAATGCCCGCGGTGATCACCGCTCCGACAGGCTGGTGCGGAATCGGGCGCGGTAGGCCGACGGGCTGACGCCCAAGTGCCGCAGGAAGACTCGGCGGAGGGACTCGTCGCTGCCCAGGCCGGAGCGGCGGGCGGACCGGGTGACGGACTCACCGGACTCGAGCATGGACTGGGCCGCTTCCAGACGGACGGTTTCGACGAAGGCCGCCGGGGTGGTGTCGAGGTGTTCGCGGAACAGGCGGGTCAGGTGGCGGACGCTCAGGGCGGCGCGGTCGGCCATGGCGGGGAGGGAATGGTCGGCGGCCGGGTCGGCGAGGACGTCGTCGAGAAGGGCACGCAGTGGGTCGTGCCGGGGACGCGGAAGCCGGGAGGCGACCGAGAATTGAGATTGGCCGCCGGGACGTTGCAGGAAGACAACCAGGTCGCGGGCCACCTCCCGGGCGGAATCCGCGCCTTCGTCCTCCTCCACCAGGGCCAGGGCCAAGTCGATGCCCGCGCTCACTCCCGCGGAGGTATAGATCGAACCGTCGCGGACGTAGATGGCGTCCGGTGCGACGGTGATCTTCGGATGCGCGCGGGCCAGTACACCGGTATACCGCCAGTGGGTGGTGGCGCGGCGGCCGTCCAGGACACCGGCCTCGGCCAGGGCGAACGCACCTGTGCAGACAGAGGCGAGGCGGCGGGACGAAGCGGCGAAACCCGGTATGACGTCGACGAGTTCGCGTGGGGCGGGGGCGTGCGGCAACCGGCCCGAGCCGGGGACGATAACGGTGTGCGCGTCCTGGATATCGGCGTAGGAGGCGCCGACCGTCAGGCTGGTACCCGCCGACGCGCGGACCGGTTCGCCGGTGGGCGAGCACAGGACGAGTTCGTAGTCGCCACCCAATTCCGTTGCGGTGCTGAATACTTCCATGGGTGCGGTGGCATCGAGCAGCCGGACGTTTTCGTATACCGCTACCGCGATCATGCGACTCACCACGTCAGCCTAATGGCCGAATCTGTGGGGTTCCCGGCCGGATGGCCATGGTGGAGCGGCGTGGCCGGCGACGAAGCTCGGAGGATGACAACGATCGCTGATATCCGGATTCCCGACAGCAACCTGGCTCGCGAGGCCACCGAATTGGTACGGGAGGCCGCCGCGCCGGTGATCTTCGATCACTCGCGGCGGGTATTCCTGTTCGGCGCACTGCAAGGCCGCCGTCGCGGCCTGGAATTCGATCCAGAACTCCTCTATGTCGGCGCGATGTTCCACGATCTCGGGTTGACCACACGTTATCGAGGTACGACGCAGCGCTTCGAGATCGACGGTGCGGACGAGGCCCGGAAGTTCCTGCGCGCGCACGGGATCGGCGACGGTAGCGCCGAACTGGTCTGGACCGCTATCGCCCTGCACACCACACCGGAGATCCCGGGTCGGATGGCTCCCGAAATCGCCCTGGTGACCGCCGGTGTGGAAGTAGACGTGCTCGGCATCGGATACCACGACATTTCGGCTGAAGCGCGAAACGCGGTAGTGGCGGCGCATCCGCGGCCGGATTTCAAGAAACACATTCTGGCCGCGTTCACCGACGGCATCGCACACCGCCCGGCATCGACCTTCGGCACTGTGAAAGCCGACGTGCTGGCACGATTCTCGCCCGGCTACACCCGGACGAATTTCGTCGAACTCATCGAAGGTTCCGACTGGCCCGAGTGAGTGTCCGTAGAGTCGCGCGGCAGGAACGAATCCGAGAGTGAGGAGTAAGACCGAATGCGTGTCGCTATCCGCCGAGGAATCATCGCCGCCGCGGCCGCCGCCGCGGGCATCGCCGGGCTGGGCCCGGTCGCCGCGGCGCAACCCACGATCTACCACCCGGTGATCACGCCGTGCGGGCATCTGTTCCGGACGCCGTTCGAGGCGCCGCGGCCGAACACCGCGGTGTATTGGAGCCCGTTCGGTACCGCGAATATCGCCTGCTTCGACGACGGTACCGGGATGCGCCGGTTCTATCAGCGAGATCCGGGCGGGGGCTGGCATGACATGAACGAGCTGGCGCCCGGTCAGTTCTTCTTCGTCATCTTCAGTTCGACCGTGCCGAACCAGGCGACCTGGGGGTAGCCGGCTACAACAACGTCCTGGCCAAGAATTCGTCGATCAGGGGCCAGGTCGTCGTGCGGGCTTGCGGGCCGGCGATCAAGGCCAGATGGTTCAGGCCGGGCACCTCGGCGAATTCGACTTCGGCTGCACCGGTGAGGATTTCGACGCCCGGGGCGATGGTGGCGGCGGGGGCGAGGGTGTCCCCGTTGCTGCCGAGCAGCAGGACTCGGCAGGTGAGCTTGCTCAGGTCGATGACGCGGTCGTCGGCCAGCTGGACTTGGCCGCGGGCGAGCTGATTGGCGACGATGAGCTGGCGGTAGGTCTGACGGTAGAGCCGGCCGGGGTAGCCGGGCATGGCGGCGATGAAGCGGTCGATGGCTTCCATCCGCGCCAGGGCCTCGGTGTCCCCGACGTTGCGGGCGATGAAGAGCGGGCGGGTCAGTTCGCGCGACAGGGACATGCCGCGGAAACCGGCCTGCACGAACAATCCGGGTATACCACCGAAAAGATGCGTCGCGTAAGTGATTTCACGACCGCCGGTCATCTTGGCGAACATGCGGACGGGCTTCAGCAGGATGTTGCGGCCGAAGTCCATCGGGGAGCCCAGGGTGGTGACGGAGCCGAGCGGCAGGTCGGCGTGGTCGGCGGCGGTGAGCAGGCTGATGATGCCGCCGAGCGACCAGCCGATCACGTCGACGTCCGCGCCGTCGTGATCGGCGCTGATGTGGGCGACGGCGGACGGGACGATGTCGTCGATCCACTCCTCGAGACCGAGATCTCGGTCGGCGGCGGTGATCCGGCCGTAGTCGATGACATAGGGCTGCCGGCCGGTGTCGAGCAGGAACTGCGCCAGGCTCTGGCCGGGACGCAAGTCGTAGCAGGAGGCGTCGACGGCCAGCGGCGGCACCAGCAGGACCGGATTGCCGGTGGCCGGGGTCGCACGGTCGAAGCGACGCAGCTGCCGGTGCGGGCGGTCGTAGAGTACGGTCGACGGGGTGCGCGTGGGCATTTCGATGCCGCCGCCGAAGGTCAGCGCCCAGCCGTTGCGCAGCGCGGGCGGCAGGCTGGTGATGGACCACGTCATCGGAGGTCGATTCCTCTCGGCGATGGACGGCCGGGCCGCCCCGAAATAGACGTTACAAACAGTAACATATAGCACTGCGCCGCCATCCCAGCAGGTCAAGGCGGGTTGAAATCACTTGTGGGAGTCTACTTTGCGGCGCAGAGTTGACATATGAACTCTGCATCGCAAAGTAATTCGGATGCCGGGGACGCGCGAGTGCTTCTCGGCGACATGGAGACGTTGGCCCGGCGGGGATGGACCTTGGCCGCACCCATGTGGTTCCCGCTGTGGTGTGTGGCCGTAGCCGTCTTGGCCTCGGTGCCCGCGACCTCGCTGCTGGACGGCCGCGACAGCGCCGGCTGGTACTGGATCGTGGTCTCCCCGCTCACCGCGGTGGTCTGCGGCTGGTACTTCGCTCGCCGACCGGCGCAACTGCCGGACGGCCGCGGTGTCGCGGCGCTGCTCACCGGTGTGGCCATGGTGCTCAGCACGCAATTCGTCGGCTGGGTGGTCGCGGGCACGTGGGCGCTGGTCGCGCCGTGGCTGGCGGTGGGATCGGGCCTTGCGGTCTTCGCCGTCGCACTGCGCTCGATGGCGACAGCCGCGGTGGCTCTTGCCGCGATCGGCGTGTCGGTGGCCGTGGCGATCATCCAGCCCGCGAACGGGTATGCCTGGCTTGCCCTGGTCGTCGGCCTCACGGCGGCCGTGGCGGCCGTGGCGGAGTTGGTGCGCGCCGATCCCGGACAGCGGCCATGACCGAGACGCACCCCATCCTCGAGCTGGATGACACTGTGCACCAACGCATTCGACTCGGCATACTCGCGCTGCTGCGCTCCGGGGTGGCCCTGGAGTTCGGGGTACTGCGCGATCAGCTGCGGCTCACCGACGGCAACCTGAACCGGCATCTCAAAGTCCTCGAGGACGCCGCCTTCGTCACCGCCCGGCGCAGCACCGGCCGGGGCCGCCGCAAAACCTGGCTCACGATCACCGACCCCGGGCGCAGCGCTTTCGACGCCGAACTGGCCGCCCTGCGGGCGCTAATCGACGCCGCCGAGCAAGCCTGAGCCCCTACCGCCGGCCGGTTCCCTAGAGTGAGCACCCATGAAGGTCTTCCAGATCGGCGCCGCCGGAGGTATCGGACGCAGGCTCGCGAGCTTGCTCACCGAGCGCGGCGACCAAGTAACCGGGATGTACCGCAATCCGAAGCAGGCCGAGGTCGTTCGCGCGACCGGAGCCACTCCCCTGCCCGCGGACCTCGTCGCCGACTCCGTCGAGGAGTTGGCCGGCAAGATGGCTGGGCACGATGCCGTGGTGTTCTCGGCCGGAGCGCACGGCACCGGCATGGATCAGACCACGTTGATCGACGGCAAGGGCCTGGAGAAGGCCGCCGACGCCGCGAGCCGGGCCGGTATCGCGCGATTCGCGCTGGTCTCGGTGTTCCCGGAAGCGGGACGGGACCGGGAGACATCGGCCGGGTTCGAGCACTACATGCGGGTCAAGAAGACCGCCGATGTCTACCTGACCCGCAGCGACCTCGACTGGCTCATCGTCCGGCCGGGCACGCTCGTCGACGACCCGGGCACCGGCCGCGTCACCGCCGGGCCCGCCATCGAATACGGCACCGTGCCGCGCGACGATGTGGCGGCTTTCCTCGCCGCCGCCTTACACCGCGCGGGACTCGGCCGGGTCATCGTCGAACTCACCGGCGGCGACACTCCGGTAGCCGACGCGGTCGAGCGGCTGAGCGCTACCGCGCACGGCCGCTGACGCCGGCAGCCAACTCCGTCGATCCGACCGCGGCGGCCAGGCGGCGGTGTGATTCGAGTCGGGCGGCGCGGTCGAAAGTGCTGGTATGCACCAGGATTTCGTCCGCGCCGGTCCGGTCGATCAACGACCGCAGCGCGGGCAGCACCTCGTCTTCGGTGCCGTGGATATGCCCGCGCATGCTCTCCTCGAAGATGCCGCGCTGACGGTCCGTCATGACTTCGCGTTCGATGTCCGCCGGGGCGCGCAGCGGCGGGAACTCGCCCCGCGTCCGGGAGTACGCGGCCGACCATGCTTCGGGCATGAGCAGTCTGCGGGCTTGCTCGGGAGTGTCGGCGAGGACCACCGAGGCCGAGACCATGACGTAGGGCGCGTCACCGCCGGGCCCGGCGCGGAAGCCGGCGCGGTACTGCTCGATCGCCGTCACCATGGCCTGCTCGCCGGAGACCGCCGCGATCACCAGCGGCAGGCCGAATCGGGCCGCGCGCTGCGCGCCGGAGCCGGTGGCCAGCAGAAAGGCGGGAATCCGGAGCCCCTCCGCGGGCCAGGCGTGCACGCCGTGCTGTCCACCGGCGAAATATCCCAGCAGCTCGGTCAGCTGAGCGTCGAAATAATCCTCGGCGTCTCCTTTGCCATGCCCCAGTGCCCGCCGCACGCCGTCGGTGAAACCCACCGACCGGCCCAGCCCCATATCGATACGGCCCGGATACAGCGACTCCAGCACGCCGAACTGCTCGGCCACCACCAGCGGTTGGTGATTGGGCAGCATCACGCCGCCGGTGCCGACCCGAATCCGCGTGGTCGCCGCCGCCACCGCCCCGGCCAGCACGGTGGGCGCGGACCCGGCCACCCCCGGCACGCTGTGGTGCTCGGAGACCCAGAACCGGTGATAACCCCACCGCTCCGCGAGTCGCCCGAACTCCACGGTCTCCCGCAGCGCCTCGGGATGGGTCTGGCCCTCCCGGGTGCGCGACCGGTCCAGGATGGAGAAGCGGGTCTCCGCGAACGCCGATGTCATGTCCAAGTCAACGCGTCCGCGCGTCGTTGATTCCGAGCGGCGGTCCCGCCGAGGTGTTCCAGCGCCAGGTCGACACGCCGATCAGCATCCCAGGCGTGCAATACTTCCGCGGCGTCCAGGGCTTCGGCATACGCCGCCGCGGCCCCGGGCAGGCGGCCCGATCTATCCGTCCCGGCGGGTTTCGACGGCGGCCGCGGCCGCGGCGACGACCTCGCGTGGAGTACCGCCGATGTCGATGGTGACGGCGTCGGGCTCGCCGGTCGGCTGTTCGAGGGTGGCGAGCTGGGAATCCAGCATCGAAGCGTGCATGTAATGGTGTTTGCGCTCGACCAGGCGCCGGTGCAGTTCCTCGGGCGAGCCGTGCAGGTAGACGAAGATCAGCGTAGCTTCGGGGTGGCCGGCCACGGCTTGCCGCAAGACATCTCGGTAGGACCGTTTCAGGGCCGAGCAGGTGACCACGGCCGAGCCGCCGGCCTCGACCCGGGCGGAGATCCAGCGGGCGATCGATTCCAGCCACGGCTTACGGTCGGCGTCGGTGAGCGGATGTCCGGAAGCCATCTTCGCGATGTTCTCCGGCGGGTGCAGGTCGTCACCCTCCAGCATCTCCCAGCCCAGGTGCGCGGCCAGGAGGTTGGCGACGGTCGTCTTCCCGGCCCCCGACACTCCCATCACGACAGCGATGCAGGGCCGGATCGCTTCGCTTGTCATGAATCCTCCTCGAACAACTGGCAAAATTACAGCAAATCACCACGTGACCCACCGATAGCGTAGCCAACACCGAATCGAGGTCCCATGCGTGCGCTCACCGTCATTCCCGAGAAGGCCGGGTCGCTGGAGGTCACCGAGGTACCGGACCCGGTGGCAGGTCCGGGTGACCTGCTGGTGCGCGGAATCGCCGTCGGCATCTGCGGTACCGATCGCGAGATCGCCGAGGGCGAGTACGGCTGGGCCCCGGCCGGGCACGAACGTCTGATCATCGGGCACGAGTCGCTCGGCGAGGTGCTCACCGCGCCGGAGGGCAGCGGCTTCGCGGCCGGTGACCTGGTGGCCGGCATCGTGCGGCGTCCCGATCCGGTGCCGTGCGGGGCATGCGCGCACGGTGAATTCGATATGTGCCGCAACGGGCAGTACACCGAGCGCGGTATCAAGCAGATCGACGGCTTCGCCTCGGAACTGTGGACCGTCGAAGCCGACTACGCGGTCGCGCTGGACGCGGCGCTCGGCCGGCTCGGCGTGCTGATGGAGCCGGCCACGGTGGTCGCCAAGGCGTGGGAGCAGATCGAGCGGGTCGGTGCGCGCGCCTGGTACGAGCCCGAGCGCGTCCTGGTCACCGGCGCCGGGCCGATCGGGCTGCTGGCCGCGTTGCTCGGCACCCAGCGCGGGCTCGACGTGCACGTGCTGGCGCTGGGCGACGAGGGGATACAGCCGGCCATGGCCCGGGCCCTCGGGGCGACCTATCACAGTGCTTCGCTGCCCGAGGTGGCCGCCGAGATCGACCCGCACATCATCGTGGAGGCCACCGGCTCGGCGCAGGTCGCGGTGGACGCCATGACGCACAACGCGCCGGCCGGAATCGTCTGTCTCACCGGTGTTTCCCCGGTGGGGCGGCCGGTCACCTTCGATGCCGGCGCCGCGAACCGCAATATCGTGCTGGAGAACGATCTGATCTTCGGGTCGGTGAACGCCAACAAGCGGCACTACCACCAGGCCGCCGCGGCGCTGGCGGCCGCTGACCAGGAGTGGCTGGCCGGGCTGATCACCCGCACGATTCCGCTGGCGCGGGCGACCGAGGCTTTCACTCCCGGCCACGACGACATCAAGGTCGTAGTCGAATTGTGAGCGCGGCGGCGTACCACAGGCTTTCGTGGGTCAACCCATGGATTCCAATGTGCGGCCCTTGGTTTCGCGCACCAGATGACGCACGAACGGAATGGAGACGACCGCCGCGAGCGCGTACAGCCCGTACGCGCCGGTCAGGCTCCAGGCCGACAGCGACGGAAACGACACGGTGATCAGCCAGTTGGCCAGCCACTGCGCACTGGCCGCCACCGACAGCGCGATGGCGCGAATGCGATTGGGGAACATCTCCCCCAGCAGCACCCACACCACCACGCCCCAGGACAGTGCGTAGAACAGCACATAGAGATTGGCCGAGACCAGCGCCACCGTGCCGGGTACCTCGGGCATCGACGGATGGTCCTGTGTCCCACCGACATAGGCGAACATCCAGGCGCAGACGCCCAGCGTCACCGCCATGCCCGTCGACCCGATCAGCAGCAGCGGCTTGCGGCCGACGCGGTCGACCAGCGACATGGCGATCACCGTGCCGACGATATTGATGACCGAGGAAATCATCGACACCAGCAGCGAATTGGAGGTATCGATCCCGACCTGCTGCCACAGCAGCGACGAGTAGTAGAAGATCACGTTGATACCCACCAGCTGCTGCAGCGCGGACACACCGATGCCGATCCACACGATGGGCAGCAGCACACCGCGGCTGTGGCTGAGCAGATCCTTCGGTCCGGAGCGGACTTCGCCGGCCATCGCCGAGCGGATCTCGTGCACGCGCTGATCGAGGTGCGCCGGATCGTCGTTCTCCACGTCCGCGAGCACCTTGCGGGCCTGGTCCTCCTGCCCGTTCGCGATCAGGTAGCGCGGTGATTCCGGAATCAGGAACGCCATGGCCCCGTAGACCAGGGCGGGCACCACCTCGGCGCCCAGCATCCAGCGCCAGGCGGAAAGCCCGTGCAGATCGGCGTCATTGGAGCCGCCCGCGGCCATGTTGATCAGATAGTTGACCACCGCCGAGAGGGCGATACCCAGAACGATCGCCAGCTGCTGGAACGAGGCCAGCCGCCCGCGGTAGGCCGGTGGCGCGACTTCGGCGATGTAGGCCGGGGCCACCACCGAGGCCGCGCCGATGGCGATTCCGCCGACGAAACGCCACACCGTCAGATCGGCGTCCCCGAAGGCGAACATGCTGCCCAGACCGCTGATCGCGAACAACAGCGCGCTGAGCTGCATGACGCGTGTGCGTCCGTAGCGATCGGCCAGCCAGCCCGCGGTCAGCGCCCCGGCCGCCGCACCCGGTAGCGCGGCGGCGACGATGAAGCCCATGGTGGCGGAGGAGACGCCGAAGTCGGATTGGATGCCGGTGACCGCGCCGTTGATGACCGAGGAGTCGTAGCCGAAGAGGAAGCCGCCCATGGCCGCCGCGGCGGCGACGAACACGACGTTCGGCCCGATGGCTCCGGGTTCGGCGTTGGCGTCCGGATGCGGCCGCCGGACGCGGGGCAGGTCGCTCATCGGCCCGAGTCGATTCGTTCCCAGCCGCGCTGCGGCGCACGCTCGGCGAGCTGCCGCGGATCGCGGGTGCGATAGATGATGTAGGGCCGGAACAGATATTGCATCGGCACGCTGAACATGTGGACCAGCCGGGTGAACGGCAGCAGGGCCAGCAGGGCCATCCCGATCACCGCGTGGATGTGAAAGGCCAGGGGCGCCTGCGCCATCAGATCGACCTCGGGGCGCAGCAGGAAGATACTGCGCGCCCAGGGTGCGATCGTGGTCCGGTAGTCGTAGCCCTCGTCGAGGCTGGAATGGGTCAGCTTGGCGAACAGGCCACTGGCGATCGAAGCCACCAGTACCACGTACATGAGCTTGTCGTTGCGGGTGGTGACGTGGAAGACGGCGGTCTGGGTGCGGCGGCGATAGACCAGCATGCCGATGCCCACGATCGCCAGAACGCCGGCCGCGGTGCCCGCGAACAGTGACAGCAGGTTGTAGGCGTGCTCGCCGAAGTGCAGCGCGTCGGTCCAGCCGGCCGGGATGAACAGGCCCATGACGTGGCCGACGAAGACGAACAGGATGCCGTAGTGGAACATCGGCGAGGCGATGTTGAGCAGCCTGGATTCGTACAGTTCGGAGGAGCGCGTGGTCCAGCCGAATTTGTCGTAGCGGTAGCGCCAGGCCAGGCCGGTGGCCAGCAGGCCGATGACCAGGTAGGGCAGCGCACCCCACAGGAAGATGCTCATCGATGGTCTCCTGTCAGCAGGGGAAGCATTCCGAGGTGGCCGTAGGGCTCCAAACCCACGGTCTCGCGGGGTGGGCCGGTGCGGGCCATGGCGCGGGCCTGCGCGCGGTCAGTGGGTGACGCGCCGGGCAACGTGGCGCAGACGCCGGTCAGCACGGCGGCGTAGTCGTTGTCGTGTTCGCTCAAGCCGATGCGCAGCAGTTCCAGCGCCGGTCGATGCTCGACCAGCAGGGCGTCCGTGCGGGCCAGGGCGCTGAACTCGAGGACGGCGGGCAGGTAGTCGGGCAGTTCGGCACCGTCGAAATCGAAACCGTATGCGCGATAGCGGTTCTTGAATCGCACCAGCGCCCGGCCGCGGTTCCGGGTGTCGCCGTCGCTCCACCAGGTCAGGTACAGGCTGTGCCGAGTGCTGAAATCGAAGGTGTCCACGTAGCTCGCGGTGCGCTGCGCTTCATCGAGTTCCGCTGTAGCGCTGAGGAACTCGCGCAGCCGGGCCGCCGCGGGATGCCGGAGCGGTTGCAGGGCCCGAGCGAATCCCGCCAGGTCCGCGGTGAATTCGGCATCGGGGTAGGCCAGGCACGCGGCCGCCACCCGGTACACGATCGCGAGGTCGTCACCGATGCGGTTCATGGCCTCGGCTCCTCCGGAGTGTCCGCGGTCTGTTGTTTGCGCATGGCGTGGAAACTCTCGATGGTCACCAGCGGCAACGACTTGCGCCCCGACCCGGTGCCGAAGGATCCGTCCTCGGACATGCCCGGCCCGCCCTCGGTCTCGAGGCTGCAACCGCTGCCCACCGCGGCCTCCTCCAACTGGTGCGCCTCGGACATGGCCGCCGTCGGAATCACATACCGGTCTTCGTATTTCGCGACAGCGAGCAGGTGGAACATCCGCTCTATCGCCGCGGCCGTCATGCCCACGGCCGCGGCCTTGTCCTCGGTGACGGTGCGACCGAGATTGAGGTCCGCCATGTGCGACCGCATGGCCGCCAGGCGGTCCAAGCTGAGGCGCACCGGGGCGATATCGCCGGCGGTGAACAGTTCGGCCAGGTATTGGATCGGGATGCGCAGCGCGTCGATCGCGCCGAACAGGTTGCCGGCGTCCTCGCCGTCGAAACCGCTGTCCGCCACCGCGTCCACCACCGGGGACAGCGGTGGGATGTACCAGACCATCGGCATGGTGCGGTATTCCGGATGCAGCGGCAATGCGACCCGGTACTCGCTGATCAGGGCGTATACCGGTGAACGCCGGGCGGCCTCGAGCCACTCGCGGGAGATGCCGTCGCGTGCCGCGGCGCGACGGACCTCCGGATCCTCCGGATCGAGGAAGCAGGCCAATTGCGCGTGGTAGAGCTGCTTTTCATCCGCGGTGGCGGCGGCCGCGGTGACCTGATCGGCGTCGTAGAGCATGACGCCGAGGTAGCGCAGCCGGCCCACGCAGGTCTCCGAGCACACGGTGGGCAGGCCGACCTCCACCCGCGGATAGCAGAAGGTGCACTTCTCGGCCTTACCGGTCTTGTGGTTGAAATAGATCTTCTTGTACGGGCAGCCGGTGACGCACTGCCGCCAGCCCCGGCACTGATCCTGATCGACCAGCACGATGCCGTCTTCGGCGCGCTTGTAGATGGCCCCGGACGGGCAGGCCGCCACACAGGACGGGTTGAGGCAGTGCTCGCAGATCCGCGGCAGGTAGAACATGAAGCTCTCTTCGAAGGTGAAGCGAATCCGCTCGCCCACCTCCTCGCGCATCCGCACCACATTCGGGTCGTCTTGCCCGTACTCGGCCGCGCCGCCCAGGTTGTCGTCCCAGTTGGCCGACCATTGCACGGACATCGGCTTACCGGTGACCAGCGAGCGCGGCGGCGCGACCGGATAGTCGTCACCCAGGGGCGCGTCGGTGAGGTTGCGATAGTCGTAGGTCCACGGCTCGTAGTAGTCGCGGATGGTGGGCAGCACCGGATTGGCGAAGAGACTGGCCAGCTTCCAGGCCCGCGAGCCCTGCTTCAGCTTCAGTTTGCCGCGCCGGGTCAGCGTCCAGCCGCCCTTCCACCGCTCCTGATCCTCGTACCGGCGCGGATATCCTTGGCCCGGACGGGTTTCCACATTGTTGAACCACGCGTACTCCATGCCGGAGCGGTTGGTCCAGGTCTGCTTGCAGGTCACCGAGCAGGTATGGCAGCCGATGCACTTGTCGAGATTCATCACCATCGCGATCTGTGCCATCACACGCATCAGAACGAAACCTCCTGGGTGCGGCGGCGGATCACGGTGATCTCGTCACGCTGGTTGCCGGTCGGTCCGAAATAATTGAAAGCCCAAGACAATTGGGCGTAGCCACCGATCAGATGCGTCGGCTTGAGCAGCACCCGGGTCAGCGAATTGTGGATGCCGCCGCGGCGGCCGTCGGTGTCGGACTTCGGGACGTTGATCGTGCGTTCCTGCGCGTGGTGCATGTACACCGTCCCGCGCGGCATCCGCGGCGAGACGATGGCCCGCGCCACCACCACGCCGTTCCGGTTCACCGCCTCGATCCAGTCGTTGTCCGCGACGCCGATGGCCTCCGCGTCTTCCACCGACATCCAGATCGCTTGTCCGCCACGGGAAAGCGACAGCATGAACAGGTTGTCCTGATACTCCGAGTGAATGGACCACTTGTTGTGCGGTGTCAGATAGCGGACCGTCACCTCGTGCTGGCCGTCGGGGCCGCGCGCGGGTTCGCCGAACAGCCGCCGCATATCCAGCGGCGGCCGGTACACCGGCAGCGCCTCGCCCAGCTCGTGCATCCAGTCGTGATCGAGGAAGAAATGCTGGCGGCCGGTGAGGGTGTGCCAGGGCTTGAGGTGCTCGGTATTGAGCGTGAACGGCGCGTACCGCCGCCCGCCCGATTCGCTGCCCGACCACTCCGGTGAGGTGATGACCGGCACCGGCGCGGCCTGGGTGTCGGCGTAGGTGATGCGCACACCCTCCTTCTCCGCCGCCAGGTGTGCCATGGGCTGTCCGGTGCGCCGCTCCAGGGTCTCGAAGCCCTGAACCGCCAAGCGCCCGTTGGTCGTTCCGGACAGGGCGAGAATCGCGTTGGCGGCTTTCAGATCGGTGTCCAGCGCGGGGCGTCCGGCGGCGATACCCTCGGCCACCACACCGTTGCGGGCGCGCAGATAGTCGATCTCGGCATCGGGACGCAGCATGATGCCCTTGGCCGGTAGGCCCAGCTTCTCGGCCAGTGGGCCCAGCGAAGCGAATTTCGTCGCGATGGCGGTGTAGTCACGTTCCACCACCGCCAGCGCGGGCATGGTTGTGCCGGGGATCGGAGCACAGTCGCCCGCACGCCAATCCAGCGCGACGCCGCCGGGCTGGGCGGTCTCCCCGGCGGTGTCGTGCTGCAGCGCCGTGGCCACCACATCGTGACGAGTGCCGAGGTGCCCGGCCGCCAGCTCGCTCAGTCGCGCGGCCAGATCGTAGAAGGCGTCGAAATCGGTGCGCGCCTGCCAGGGCGGATTCACCGCCGGTGCGAAGGAATGCACGTAGGGGTGCATGTCCGTGGACGACAGGTCGTGCTTCTCGTACCAGGTCGCGGCGGGCAGCACGACATCCGAGAGCATGGTCGAGGAGGTCATGCGGAAGTCGAGTGTGAGCAGCAGATCGAGCTTCCCCTCCGGTGCTTCGTCATGCCACACCACATCCCGGGGGCGGGCACCCGGCGGCGCTTGTTCGGCGCGCAGCGAGGAGTGCGTCCCCAGGAGGTGCTTGGTGAAGTACTCCGCGCCTTTGGCCGAGGAGCCCAGCAGGTTGGACCGCCACAGCGTGAGCACCCGCGGCCAGTTCCGCGGTGCGTCCGGGTCCTCGCACGCGAAACCCAGTCGGCCGGTGCGTAATTCGTCCACCACATAGTCGGAGACGGCGGTACCGGCGGCGGCCGCCGCGTCGGCCAGGTCGAGCGGGTTGCGATCGAAAGTCGGATACGACGGCATCCAGCCCATCCGCGCCGACTGGGCCAGCACGTCGGCTCCCGTCATCCCGGTGAAGCGGCCCGTACCCAGCGGCGAGGCCAGGACATCGGCGGTGAATCCGTCGTAGCGCCACTGATCGGTATTGGTGAAAAACCATGCGGTGCCGATCATCTGACGCGGCGGCCGAGACCAGTCGTTGGCCGAGGCCAGTGTGGCCCAACCCGTCACCGGCCGGCACTTCTCCTGGCCGACATAGTGCGCCCAGCCGCCGCCGTTGCGCCCTTGGCAGCCGGTGAGCAGCAGCAGGGACAGGAACGCGCGGTAGATCGTCTCGGAGTGGAACCAGTGGTTGGTGCCCGCGCCCATGAGGATCATGCACCGGCCCCGGGATTCCGCGGCGACAGCGGCGAACTCGCGCGCGATCTTGATTGTGCGCGCCGCCGGGACGGACGTGATCCGCTCCGCCCAGGCGGGTGTGCAGGCTGCGTCGGCATCGGCGTACGAACTCGGCCAGTCACCGGGCAAATCCGTTCGGGCGACACCGTATTGGGCCAGCAGCAGATCGAAGACGGTGGTCACCAGCGGCCCGTCCGCGCGCAGACGCCGCGCCGGCACACCGCGCCGCATCGTCGCGCCGCGGCCCTGCCCGTGCGCGCCGCCCTCGGTGTCGAAGCGCGGCAGCATCACCTCGACCCCGCTGCCGCGGCCGTGCAGGGACAACAGCGGGCGAACCTGATCGAGATCCAGATTCCAACGGCCCGTGCCGGATTCGGTCCACCGGAAACCGAGCGAACCGTTCGGCACCACCGGTTCGCCGCTGGTCTCGTCCAGCAGCACCGTCTTCCACCGCGCGCCCTCCCCCGTGTCCCCCAAGTCGGCCGCGCGCACGAACTTGTCCGGGACATACCCGCCGTCGCGTTCCACCAGGGTCACCAGGAACGGCAGATCGGTGAACTGCCGGACATAGTCGTCGAAGAACGGCACCTGCCGGCCCACGAAGCATTCCCGGAGCACCACGTGCCCCATCGCCAGAGCCAACGCGCCGTCGGTGCCCGGATGGGGGTGTAGCCATTCGTCGGCGAATTTGGCGTTGTCGGCGTAGTCGGGGGCGACGACCACGACTTTCTGCCCGCGGTACCGAGCTTCGGCCATCCAGTGCGCGTCCGGCGTCCGGGTCACCGGGACGTTGGAACCCCACATCATGAGGTAGGCCGCGTCCCACCAGTCGCCGGACTCGGGGACATCGGTCTGATCGCCGAACACCTGCGGTGAGGCGACCGGCAGATCGGCGTACCAGTCGTAGAACGACAGCATCGGCGCGCCGATCAACCCCATGAACCGGGCTCCGGCGGCATGCGAAACCATCGACATGGCGGGAATCGGCGAGAACCCGGCGATCCGGTCCGGGCCGTAGTTCTTGATCGTGTGTACGTGTGCGGCGGCGGCGATTTCGATCGCCTCGTCCCAGGTGGCGCGCACCAGACCGCCCTTGCCCCGGGCCCGCTGGTAGCGTCGCCTGCGCTCCGGGTCGGCCTGAATGTCGGCCCAGGCGCGAACCGGGTCGCCGAGGCGCCGGCGGGCCTCGCGGTACATCTCCAGCAGCACACCGCGGACGTACGGGTAGCGGACGCGGGTCGGCGAATAGGTGTACCAGGAGAACGACGCACCGCGCGGACAGCCACGCGGCTCGTACTCGGGACGGTCCGGTCCGACCGACGGATAGTCGGTGGCCTGGGTCTCCCAGGTGATGATGCCGTCTTTGACGTAGACCTTCCAGCGGCACGAACCGGTGCAGTTCACCCCGTGGGTGGAGTAGACGATCTTGTCGTGGCTCCACCGATCGCGGTAGAACACATCGCCTTCGCGCCCGCCCTCGATCTGTTCGCTGTGCAGGTCGGCCGCGGGTGCGCCGGGACGGAACCAGCGCGCCGAGCGCAGCAGCAGTTCACCGGTTTCGCCTGGACCGGCGGCCGGGGGGCTCACCATGTCTGACCCATGCCCATCATCCCTTTCCCTCGGCGCGCCAGCGGGTGCCGCCGCTGTGGAAGCCGGTATCAAGCAACAGCAATTGGGTAGCAACAGGACTCGCCAGTCGAGTCAAGCACAGAAGAATGCCGGGATTTACGGGCCACGCCGGACGATCGCCGAGGGGCGGACACGGCGGTTCCGCCGCACCCGTGAGATGCGACGGAACCGAAACGAGCGCGGGATCAGTGGCCGACTACGACCAAAATGTACTGCTGGGTCGGATCGTTCTGCGCCGGTCGGCTGACGACGCTGTAATCCTTCTCGGCGATCTCGTGAGCATCCACATAGCGATTGTTGGACGCCTGCTGGATCGTGTACTTGCCGCCGCCGATGGACCGGATATGCCAGAGCTGGGTCGGATTGTTCTGCGCGGGCCGGGTGACCAGACGATAGTCCAGGGATTCGATCTCGTGCGCGTCCAGATAGCGGTGGCTGCTGACCTGCTGCACGGTGCCGGTCCCGGTCCCGCTGTCGTCCCAGTTGATCCGCCACTGCTGGCTGGCGTCTCCCTGCTTCGGCCGGGTGACCACGTTGTAGTCGTGCGTGCCGTCGGCCCAGGCGTCGAGATACCGCCCGCTGGAGACCTGCTGGATGGTGACGACGTCGTCCGCCTGTTCGGCGTGCGCGGTGGCGGGGACAGCGACGAGGCCGGCGGCGGTGAGGGCGCCGATGAACAGTCCTGCGGCGGCGCGGCTGATGAAGTGTGTCAAGTGCGGATCTCTCTGGGCGAGGGTGCGATGTGCCTGTACGAACAATGTTCGAGCAAACGCACCCGCCGCAGAAGGCACCCTGGGGCGGTCGCCGTCCCGCCCGGGGGTGCGGAAATCACCCCCGAGAGTGGCCGCGGTCCCCGGTCAGGCGTGCAGTGCCGCGACCAGTTCGGTGAGGTTCGCGGGTGAGATGTCGTAACCCGGGAAATAGCAGCAGATTTGGGTGGCGTGCGAACCGAAGCGGTCGCGGATCCGGGCGGCGCATTCGGCCGGAGTGCCGACGACGGCGAGGGTGTGCAGCATGCGATCGTCGATCAGGGCGGACATGTCGGGGAAGGCGCCGCGGCGCGCCATGGCGGCGAGGGTCGGTTGCTTGTCCTGCCAGCCCTCCACCTCCAGGACCGGGACATAGTTCGGGGTCGAAGCGTAGAAGGCCACGAGCCTGCGGACTCCTGTTGTCGCGGCCGCCAATTCGGCATCGTCACGGCCGGTGGCGACGATCACCTGCGGGATTATCTCGAAGTCGCCGGGCGTACGGCCGGACTCCGCGAGGCCGCGTTCGACGGCGGGCAGGGTGCGTTCCTCGAAGTGGCGTTTGCTGTTGAACGGCATGACGAGCAAGCCGTCGGCGACGGCCGCGGCCGCGGTGGTCATCACCGGGCCCAGCGCGCCGAGTTGGATCGGGGGCGGCCCGTACGGGTTCGGGCCGGGGTCGAAGTAGGGGGACATCAGGGTGTGCGAGGTGAACTCGCCGCGGTAGTCGAGCCGCGAATTGCCTTCCCACGCCTCGAAAATTGCTTTGACGGCGCGGACGGTGTCGCGCATCCGGGCAGCGGGCCGGGACCAGGTGGCGCCGTAGCGGCGCTCGATGTGGGCGCGGACCTGGGAGCCCAGACCGAGGCGGAATCGGCCACCGCTGACCGTTTGCAGGTCGTAGGCCGAGTGCGCCAGGTGCAGCGGGCTTCTGGGCAACGCGATGGCCACATTGGTGAACAGCGCGAGGTCCACCGCCTGCGCGGCCATGAGCAGCGGGAAGAACACGTCGTGCTGACCTTCGAAAGTGAAGAGTCCGTCGATGCCGCATGCGGCGAGATCCGTTGCGCGGCGGGCGGCTTCGCCCGGGGCGGCATCCAGCTGAACGTGTACCTGGTACGACATTCGAGCGACGTTACGCCGCCCGGGTCCGGAATCGTTCGTTTCCGGCGGTGGCCAGCACACCGACGAGCACGCCGAGCGCCAGGCCCAGCGCGCACATGACGACCGCTTGGGTCAGGCCGGCGTCCGCGCGCGCGTCGAAGTAGAGGATCGATCGGACACCGAGATACACCTGGCGCATCGGCTCGAACGCCGCCAGCACCTGATAGACGCCCGGAGCCGCTTCGATCGGCCGGATGCCGCCCGAGGAGGGAATACCCAGCGCGATGAACAGCAGCAGGTTGATCGGCATCGAGAGGATGCCGAGGATCGGCATTTGGAAGGCCGAGGCCAGCGCGGCGGTCGCCGCCGAGATGCCCAAGGCGGTGACGCCGACGGCGAGCGCCGCGAAAACGCCGAAGCAGTAGAGGGTGAGGTGATGGTCGATCGGCATGCCGAGGCGCGCGGCGATCAGTTGATAACTGCCCGCCATCACCAGTGCGACGACCGCGGCCAGGCCCCACTTGTATCCCAGCACGCGCCACGCGGAGACATCGGGCTTGCCCGCGACCGCGGCATCGACGCCGGCACTGACCAGCACGCTGCCGGTGAATCCGGTGAGCACCAGCAGCAGCGTGTAGTAGAACACCGAGATGCCGTTGCCGGTGCCCGCGGGCAGCGGGCGGTACTGAGTGGTCGAAATTCGCACCGGGTCGGTGAGGGTGACCAGCGCGGCGTCGGACAGCTCGACGCCGTTGGCGCGGGCGCGTTCGGTGGCGTCGACGCCGAGCCGCCGGTTGATGTCGGCCAGGGTCGGCTCGAGCAGTTCGGTGGCCAGTGACGCCCCGACCGCGCCCGCTCGCGGGTTGGTCCGAATCTCGATGACGGGTGGTGTGCCGCGCTCGGCGGCGGGCCGCTCCAGGGCGGTCAACTGTGCGGTGAATTCGGCGGGAATCATGACCGCGCCGTACATATTTCCGAGCGACAGCAGTCGCTCGGCCGCCGCGGTGTCGGTGACCCGCAGCGCGACCCGGCCCGCGAGGGCGTCGGTGACTTCTGCGGCGACCTGCCTGCCGTAAACGCCCTGATCGGCATCGACCAGTACCAGCGGAAAGTCGCGCAGGTGCTGTTCCGAATTGAGGACACTGCCGAGATAGGACACTGCGAGCAGGCTCAGCAATCCCATCGCAACAACCAGTGGAATCGCCCAAGCCGAATGTTTCCGGCCGGCAGACGTGCTCGCATTCGGATCATCGCTCGACGAAGGCACGGCGCCACGCTAACAGCACATGTACAGCAACCTCAGCAGACATGCGCGCGGCACAGACGGCCCCGCCACGACACCATCCCGTCGCCACCGTCGCCGGATCGCCTAGGGTTTTCCGCATGTTCGTGAAGCTGTGCGGCCTGCGCACCGAGGAGGATGTGGTCACCGCGGTGGCGGCCGGGGCGGACGCGGTGGGTTTCGTGCTCACCGCCAGCCCGCGCCGGATTTCGGCCGAGCGGGCGCGGCGACTGGTGGCGGATGTGCCGTCACACGTGCTGTCCGTGGGCGTGGTGCACGGCATTCCAGCGGCCGAGGCCGGTGCGCTGGCACGGGCGTCAGGCGTGGACGCGTTACAGCTGCACGGTTCCTATCCACGGGCGGCCTTCGACGAACTGGCGGGCCTGCGGCTGCTGCGGGCGACCGCGCTGACCGCCGACACGGACGTGCGCACCGGCGCCTACGGCGAGGAGTGGCTGTTGCTCGACTCCCCCGTCGCCGGGTCCGGCGAACGCTGGGATCTAGGAGCGCTCGATGACGCGCGCCCGAGCGGGAATTGGCTGCTCGCGGGCGGACTGACGCCCGCGAATGTGCGCGCGGCGATCGCCGCCGCGCGGCCGTGGGGCGTGGACGTGTCCAGCGGCGTGGAGTCCAGCCGGGGCGTGAAGGACCACAACCTGATGCGCGAGTTCGTGACGGCCGCGCGGCAGCTGCCTCCGGACGGCCGCGCGGCAGCGCCCTCAGGACTCGACGCGGTCCAGTAGCCAGCGCGGACCGACGGTAACGGCCCCCAGCGCCTCGACCCGATCCCGCAGTTCGCGATCCGCGGTCACCACGATGATGGATCGCCTGCTGTCGGCTTCGACCGCTTGTGCCACCACCCGGACGATCGCGTCGTCCCCGGACCCATCGGCCGCCACCACCCGGAGCACATCGGATTCCGGTGCGTCACTGGCGATCGCCGCCTTCGCCGCCCCCTCGAGCACGACCACCACATCGCCGGGATGCTCGGTCAACGTCGCGATCTTCGACAGCAAACGCCGAGCCGCCCCAGCCCGATCCCGCCACCACCCATCGGGTTTGGCGCCCACCACATTCGCCCCGTCCACCACGATCAACTGCGTCCGCTCGTTCGCCACCTCACCAGTGTCCTCGAAACGGACTCGGCGGGTGGCGGCAACGCGTCAGCCGGCGCGGGTGGGGATGTCGGAAAGCGCGGCGCGGCGGCGAAAGGCGTTGACGCGCTTGCCGATCACGCCCTGGTGCGGCGCGAAGAGGTAGACGAGCGTGAAGACGGCGCCCTGAACGAGGACGACCATCGCGCCGGGGGCAGTGTCGAGGTGGTAGCTGAGATAGAGGCCGGTGACCGAGCAGGTGGCCGACACCATGGGCGCGATCAGGAGCATGCGGCCGAAGCGGTCGGTCAGCAGGTAGGCCGTGGCGCCCGGGATGATCAGCATGGCCACCACCAGGATGACGCCGACGGCCTGCAACGCCAGCACCGCGGTCAGCGCCAGCAGCCCCAGCAGCGCCGCACCCAGAATGCGCGGTCGCAGACCCAGGGCGTGCGCGTGGACGGGGTCGAACGCGTAGAGGGTGAAATCGCGTCGCCGGAGAACCAAGGCCACCAAGACGATTGCGGCGAGAATGGCGACTTGCAGCAGTTCGGAACGGCTGACCCCGAGCAGGTTGCCGAAGATGATGTGGTTGAGATCGGTCTGACTCGGCGTCACCGAGACCAGTACCAGCCCGAAGGCGAACAGCGTGGTGAAGACGATCCCGATGGCGGCGTCCTCTTTCACCCGGCTGGTGCTGCGCACGACCCCGATCAGCGCCACGGCGAGGAAACCGAAGAGGACCGCGCCGACCGCGAACGGCGCGCCGACGATGTAGGCCAGTACGACACCCGGCAGCACCGCGTGCGACACCGCGTCACCCATCAGCGACCAGCCGATCAACACCAGCCAGCAGGACAGCACCGCGCACACCACGGCCGTGATCACGCAGGTGATCAGGGCGCGGACCATGAAGTCGTAACCGAGCGGCTCGATCAGGAATTCGGCAGGAGTCATGGTCAACCGGCCTTCGGGAGGTTGTCCGCATCGCGGTCCAGGACGTCGATGCCGAAGGCGCGCGCCAGGTTTTCCGGTCGCAGCACCTCGTGCGGATCGCCGTGGGCCAGCACGCCGCGCATCAGCAGGACCGCGTCGTCGGCGAGGTTCGGCAGCGAGTGCAGATCGTGGGTGGAGATCAGGACCGCCGCGCCGTCAGCCGCCAGTTCTCGCAGCACTCCCGTGATGGTGGCCTCCGAGCGTTTGTCCACACCGGCGAACGGTTCGTCGAGCAACAGGATGGTGGCCCCCTGGGCCAGACCGCGGGCGACGAACGCGCGTTTACGCTGACCGCCCGAGAGCTGCCCGATCTGCCGGTGCGCCAGATCGGTCAGTTCCACGCGTGCCAGAGCGTGGGCCACCGCTTCGCGGTCGGCGCGACGCGGGCGCCGGGTGAATCCCATGTGCCCGTAGCGGCCGGTCATGACGACGTCGTGCACCGAGAGCGGGAAGCTCCAGTCGACGTCCTCGCTCTGCGGGACGTAGCCGAGCTTGCCCGCCCGGCGGGCCGCCGTGTGTGAGCCGCCGTCGATGCGGACGGTCCCGCGATCCGGGTCGGCCAGGCCCATAATGGTTTTGAACAGCGTGGACTTGCCGGAGCCGTTCATGCCGACCAGACCGCAGATCCGGCCGTGCCGCACGGTGATCGAAACATCCTCCAGCGCAAGCACTTCGCCGTAGTGCACGGTGACGGCGTCGACTTCGATCGCGATGGTCATGGTTGCCTGCCTGTCAGCGCGGTGGTGATGGTCTCGGCGTCGTGCCGGATCAGATCCAGATAGGTGGGCACCGGTCCGCCCGCCTCGGAGAGCGAGTCGACGTACAGGGTGCCGCCGAACCGGGTCCCGGTGGCTTCGACGACCCGTTGCATCGGGGCATCGGAGACAGTGGATTCGCAGAACACCGCGGGCACCTTGTTGCCGCGGACGAATTCGATGACCGAGGCGATCTGCTGCGGCGTCGCCTGCTGTTCGGCGTTGACAGCCCACAGGTACTTCTCGGTGAGGCCGGCGTCGCGCGCCAGGTAGGAGAACGCGCCCTCACAGGTGACCAGGGCCCGCTCGTTGGGCGGTAGCACCGCGAGGGTGGTGGTGAGATCGGTGTGCACCTGCCGCAGTTTCGCCTTGTAGGCGTCGCCGTTGGCGCGGAAGTCGGCGGCTTGCGCCGGATCGAGTTTCTCGAACGCGCGCACCATATTGTCCACGTAGATCTGGACGTTCAGCGGGGACATCCAGGCGTGCGGATTCGGTTTGCCCTGGTAGGCGTCCGCACCGATGGCGATCGGGGTGACACCGTCGGTGACCACCGCGTGCTCGACATCCACATCGCCCACGAACTGGGCGAACCAGGCCTCCAGATTCAGCCCGTTGTCCAGGATGAGGTCGGCTCGGGCGGCGGTGCGAATATCGCCGGGGGTCGGCTCGTACCCGTGGATTTCCGCGCCCACCTTGGTGATCGACTCCACCGTCAGGTGCTCTCCGGCGACATTGCGGGCGATATCGGCCAGCACGGTGAAGGTCGTCAGCACCATCGGCTTCCCGTCCCGGGCGGAGTCGCTACCGCAGGCCGTGAGCGCGAAGCAGACGACGATGGTCGCGGCGAGCGCGCGCAACTGGACACGCCGGAAACGATTCCACCAAACCTTCATACGCCTGAATGATAAGTTCGGTTAACCTAACTTACAAGTCCCGGTGTTACGAACAGACCGTCCGGAACGAACCTCAGCCCCGCTACCAGGCATTTACCGGAACCGTCGATCCAAACGTCAGCGCGCGACGATGCCCGCCGCCCGAGCCGCGTGCAACCAGTCGGCGAACTCGCCGAGGAGCCGCTCGTACAGCTCGGCGTCGTCCATCCGGTCGATGTCATCGGCGGTGAAGAAGCCCACGTTGTCGACCACGCGGCCCGCCATCTCGTCGAGATTGCCCAGAACGCCGTAATTGGCCTTGCCCAAGCCGACGAACTGCCAGAACGCGGGCAACCGCGCCGCCTCCCGCATCAACTCGGTGATCTCCCTCTTCTGCTTGAAACCACCGTCGGTGAAGAACAGCACCAGGGTCGGCTCATCGCCGGGCCGGAGCGTGTCGATCACGGTGCGCATGATCGGCAGTTCGTCGTTGCGCAGACCGAGCGGGTCGTACTCGATGCCCCCGTGCGTGCCGGTCAGGTGCAGATAGGTCCGCGACCACTGCTCGCTGCCGGCGACGGTGACATCCGGGAGCTTCGCGAAATGCAGCGCGTAGAGGTAGGCCTCCAGGGTTCCGTCGTCGTCGAGTTGTATCGCGATCGGAATCATCCGATCGACCACCCGGTGCACGACCTCGGTGTGGTACTGCTTGGCGATACTGCCGGTCTTGTCGATCACCAGGACGACCCGGGCGCGGACGTCACGGACGTTGCGACTGTGCAACACCTCCACCACCGCGCGTTTGCGCAGATCGAGTCGACCGCGCCGCTCCGGAGACAGTTCGGCTTCGCCTGGCACGGTACGGATTTCGACTGTTTCGGGTCCCTCGTCATCGACGCTGATGCCGTGATCGGTGACGAAGTCGGCGAAACCGCCCGCGTACCCCTGGCCGACGGCCCGCACCTTCCAGCCGGGATCACGGCGGTAGAACTCGAGTGCGATGACCACCGATTCCGCGCCCAGCCCTTCGATCCGGTAGTCGTACAGCACGTTTCCGGCCGCATCCTCGACGGTGACGGCCGGTGCGCCGAACTGCCCGAAGGTGGCGCCGGCATCCGCCGAGGTGAGCACCGCGCGCACCTGCGCGATGTCGGCGGGCACCTCGTCCAGCGAAACGTCCAGCGCCGCGGACGGTCCCGCGCGCAGCTCGACGCCCGGCGCGGCCGGTTGATTGAAGAACACGAAATCCGCGTCGGAGCGCGCCTTGCCCGACGCGATCACCAAGAGCGCCGACAGGTCCGTGGCCGCGTCCGTCCGGACCGACACCACCACCCGGGACGTTGCCAAGGGGGCGTTCTGCCCTTTGCGCAGTACGTTGCTCACCGACATTCTCCGATCGCGATCGCGCCAGCGTAGGCCAGTGCCGCCGAGCCCGCTATCGGTGCCGCAAGAGGCGGTCCTACCGAGCGGGACTGGTGCTTGACCGGCGACGGTTCGGCTGCCACCTTGTCGGAAACTCGGGTGACCCTGGGCCCGAGGGGTTTTCGGATCGGAGCGTGCTCGATGGGATTTTTGCAGCCCGACCTTCCGGTGGTCGACCTGGTGGAGTGGCGGAAGGGCACCCGGGGGGAGCGGATTCGGCCGATGGCTCGGCACTGGGCCGAGGTCGGATTCGGAACGCCGATCGCTTTGCATCTGTTCTACGTGGGCAAGGTGCTGCTGTATGTGCTCGGCGCCTGGCTGATCGCGTTGTCCACCAAGGGCATCGACGGGTTCACCCAGGTCGGGGACTGGTGGTCGGAGCCGATCGTCTTCCAGAAAGTCGTGTTGTACACGCTGCTGTTCGAGGTGGTCGGCCTCGGATGCGGGTTCGGTCCGTTGAACAACCGGTTCTTTCCGCCGCTGGGATCGATCCTGTATTGGTTGCGGCCCGGCACGATTCGGCTGCCATCCTGGCCCGGTCGGGTGCCGCTGACCAAGGGCGACACCCGAACACCGGTGGACGCCGTGCTGTACGCGGCGCTGCTGGCGGTGACCGCGGTGACGCTGTTCGCCGACGGCACCGGTGCGCGCCCGGAACTGGACACGACGGTGGGGCTGCTGCCGGTGGCTCCGGTCGTGGTGATCCTGGCCCTGCTCGCGGTCCTCGGGCTGCGGGACAAGGTGATCTTCCTGGCCGCGCGCGGCGAGGTGTACGCCACGCTGACGGTCGCGTTCCTGTTCGGTGCGGATCTCATCGTCGCCGCGAAGCTGGTTTTCGTGGTGATCTGGATGGGCGCGGCGACCTCGAAACTGAACAAGCACTTCCCGTTCGTGGTCTCGACGTTGATGTCGAACAGTCCGGTGCTGCGGTGGAAGCCGTTGAAGCGCAAGTTTTTCGAGAGTTTCCCGGATGATCTGCGCCCCGGCCGCTGGTCCCGGGTGGTCGCGCACAGCGGCACGGCGGTCGAGATGCTCGCTCCCCTGGTGCTGTTGTTCAGCCCCGGCGGCCTGCCCACGGCGATCGCGGCCGCCGTACTGGTGCTGTTCCATCTGATGATCCTGACGGCCATCCCGATGGGCGTGCCGCTGGAGTGGAACGTCTTCATGATCTTCGGCGTGCTGAGTTTGTTCGTCGCGCATGCCGATCTTGGGCTGGGCGATCTCCAGTATCCGCTGCCGGTGGCGCTGTTGATCGTGCTGATCGCGGGCATCGTGCTCGCGGGCAACATGTTCCCGCGCAAGATCTCCTTCCTGCCCGGCATGCGCTACTACGCCGGTAACTGGGATACCACCCTGTGGTGCGTCAAGCCCTCGGCCGCCGCGAAGATCGAGCAGAACCTGGTCGCGGTGGCCAGCATGCCGCAGGCCCAGCTGGCACGCTTCTACGGCAAGGACCGCATGGAGATCCCGCTGTTCATGGGATATGCCTTCCGCGCCATGAACACCCACGGCCGCGCCCTGTTCACCCTCGTGCACCGCGCCATGGCCGACGGCGACGAGTCCGACTATGTCCTCACCGACGGCGAACGTCTGTGCAGCACCGCCGTCGGCTGGAACTTCGGCGACGGCCACATGCACAACGAGCAACTCATCGCCGCCATGCAGCGCCGGTGCCATTTCGAACCGGGCGAGGTGCGCGTCGTCCTGCTCGACGCGCAGCCGATCCATCGAGGGACGCAACAGTATCGGCTGGTGGACGCCGCCACCGGCGAATTCGAGCGCGGTGAGGTCCGCGTCGCCGACATGGTCACCCGGCAACCGTGGCAGGACGATGTCCCGGTACGCGTGCTATCCGATCCAGGCGCCGACCGCGAGGAACAGGCACGTGAGCGCGAACAGGATGCCCAGTAGCGGGGCGACGAATCGCACGTAGCGGTCGTAGCGAACCTTCGCCAGGGCGAGACCGCCGGTGACCACGGCGGTGGTCGGGGTGACCAGGTTGGCCCAGCCGGAGGCGGACTGCCAGGCGGTGACCACCAGGGAGCGCGGCACATTCGCGAAGTCCGCGAGCGGGGCCATGACCGGCATGGCGAGGGTGGCGTGGCCGGAAGTGGACGGGATCAGCAGGGCCAGTGGAATGTTCACCAGGTAGACGGCGATGGCGAACAGGGCCGAGGAGGTGCCGGTGACCACGCCCTCCAGGGCGTGCAGGACGGTGCTGGTGATCTGGGTGTTGTTCATGATGACGGTGACGCCGCGAGCCAGGACGATCACGAGGCCGGCCCCGACGAAATCGCTGAAGCCCTTGCCGATGGCCTCGGTCATCCGGGCCTCCCCCAGGCCGCCGACGAGTCCGGCCAGCACCGCGCCGACCAGGAACAGCGCGGTGAGTTCGGGAAAGAACCAATCCAGTTGCCAGGCGAAGGATTCCGCTTCCGGTCCGTGGATGACCTCGGCCCAGGGAATGATCGAGAAGATCATGAACGCGAAGGTGAGCGCGACCAGCCACAGCACGACGCGCTGCCGGCCGGTCATCGGATCCGGTTGGTGCTCATCGGCTTTCACGTCCCGGTCGCCGGGCAGCCAGCCGGACCAGGACTTGTCCGGATCCGCCTGGACGCGGCGCGCGTACCAGAGCACATAGGCGATGGTGGCGGTGGTGAGCACCACGAGCATGGCCAGGCGCAGCACGATGCCCTGACCCAGCGGAATTTCCGCCGCCGCGGACGCGGTGCCGGTCGCGAAGGGATTCACCGTCGAGCACAGCACGCCCACCCCGGCCCCGCAGATGATCACGCCGACGGCGGTCATCCGGTCGTAGCCCAGCGCCAACATGAGCGGTATGAGCAGCGCGTAGAAGCCGAGGGTTTCCTCGGCGAACCCTTCGACGGTGCCCGCGAGCGCGAACACCACCATGATGCCGATGATCAACAGCAGGGTGCGGCTGCGCAGGCGGTAGGCCAAGGCGCCGATGCCGCGGTCCAGCGCACCGGTGGCAAAGGCGACGGTGATGAACGCGCCGGTGGCGAGCACGAACAGGAATACCGCCGCCGCGCCGTAGAGTTCGCCGGTCAGGTCCGGACCGACCTGCCCGGACTCGCTGTCCTGAATGCCGTAGAGCCCGTTGACCGGCGCGAGGAACAGCTCGCGCAGCCGCGCACCGAAACTCTTCGTCTCCGCGAGCCGGTGGTAGCTGCCCGCGATCGGCCGGCCTTGCGCATCGGTGCGGTAGGCGCCCGGCGGAATGAGGAAGGCCAGCAGCCACACCGCCAGCAGCACGCCCGCGAGGATCGTGAATGTGGAAGGGAAGGACCGCTTCTTCTCGTGCTCGGGTGCGGCGGTCGACGGTTCGGTCACGCGCGCATCCGCTCGGCGAACAGGTGGAAGAACTCGGCCTCGGCCAGTGCGACATTGCGCAATTCGCTCAGCAGCACACGTTCGTCGAAGCCGTGCATGTTGCAGCCGGCGTCCTCGGTGCCGAGCAACAGGATTTCGGCGCCCGGGTTCGCCGCGGCCAGCGCGTTGGTCAGCGGGATGGAACCGCCCGTGGCCGAGTCGACGACCTCCGTGCCCCAGGCGCGGCGCATGGCTGCGCGCATGGCGGCGTAGGCGGGTCCGCTGGTGCCGGCCGCGAAGCCCGCGCCGACTTCGCCCCCGGTGACCTGCAATTCGATGCCGTACGGCCGCACTTTCCGCAGATGCTCGATGACGGCCTGCCTGCCTTCGGCGGGATCCTGTTCGGGGTGTACACGCACGTTCAGCGCGGCTTTGGCGTAGGGCACGACAGCCGAGGCGGCGGTGGCGGTCGGCGGTGCGTCCAGTCCGATGACGGTGATGGCCGGGCCGTACCAGATGCGTTCACCGATGGGCCCGGTGCCGAGCAACGGCATACCCGGTTCCACGCCCGCGATCGTCGCGAATTCCGCTTCGGTGAAGTTGACGCCCGTCCACGTGTCGCGCCGCAGACCGGGGACCGCCACGTTGCCGTCCGCGTCGTGCAGCGTGGTCAGCGCGGCCATCAGTGCCAGCAGCGCGTCCGGTGCCGCGCCGCCGAATTGGCCGGAGTGCACGGGGGCCGCGAGTGTGCGCACCTCGACGAAGACGTCGGTGACGCCACGCAGTGCGGTGGTCAAGGTCGGCGTGCCCACCCGGATATTGCCCGTGTCGCAGATCAGCAGGGCGTCGGCCTGGAAGAGTTCGGGATGCTCGGCCGGGTAACCGTCGAGCACCGAACCGTATTCCTCCTGGCCTTCGATGACGACGGTGATGCCGACCGGCGGCCGACCGCCGTGCGCTCGCAGCGCGCCGATGTGCGCGATCACGTTGGACTTGCAGTCCGCGGCGCCGCGGCCGTAGATCGCGCCGTCCCGCTCGGTGGGCGTGAAAGGCGGTGTATCCCAGCGCGATTCGTCTCCGGCGGGCTGCACATCATAGTGCCCGTACAACAGCACCGTCGGCGCGCCGGGCGGGGCCGGGATCCGGCCGTAGACGACCGGGGCGGTGTCCGGCAGTTCCAGCGTTCGGATGTCCTCGACACCGGACTTCCGCAACTCAGCGGCTACGAAATCGTGCGCTCGCCGCACGTTCTCGGGCGGATAGCCGGGGAAGGCGATCGACGGTATCGCGACCAGTTGTTTCAGGAGGTGTGTCAGGTCCGGCCGCAGAGCGTCGACAATGCCAGGAAGGTCCCCGCGCGGAGTCATGCGCCCATGCAACCATCCGAGATGCCGTCATCAGTTATGCGCTGGCCACCTTTATCCAATGGAGACCCGAAACCGGTCGCACCCCGATCCGGGCGGGACCGGCATAGAGTTCAAAGGTGACCAGCAATCCGTTCTTCGAGCCCAGCACGCTCCCCTACCAGCTGCCGCCGTTCGCGGACATCCGCGAGGAGCACTACCTGCCCGCTTTCCAGCGCGGTATGAGCGAGCAGCTGGCCGAGATCGAAGCCCTCACCGCCGGTACGGACGCGCCCACCGTCGCGAATACCCTGGCGGCGCTGGAACGTTCGGGCACGATGCTGACCCGGGTGAGCAATGTCTTCTTCAATATCGCCGGCGCGAATTCCACCCCGGGCACCGACGCGATCGAGGCGGAGATCTCCCCGAAACTGGCCGCGCACCGGGACGCCATCCTGCTGAACCCGGACTTGTTCGCCCGGATCGAAACGCTCTACGAGCAGCGGCACGACCTCGGATTGAACCCGGAGGAGCTGCGCCTGGTGCAGGAGCAGTACACCAGGTTCGTGCGGGCCGGGGCCCGGCTCGACGCCGCCGGTCAAGCCAGGCTTCGTGAGTTGAACGCCGAACTGGCCGCCGCGGCAACCGAATTCGGGCAGAACAATCTGGCCGCGATGAACGCGGCGACCCTGCTGCTGGATCGAGCCGAAGAGCTGGCCGGGCTCGCACCGGCGGACATCGCGGCGGCCGCGGCCAACGCGGAATCCCTGGGCCATCCGGGCAAATGGGCGCTCAGCCTGCAGAACGTGTCGAACCAGCCGATCCTGGCCGAGCTGGCCGACCGGGACGTGCGCCGCCGGATGCTGACCGTCTCCCTCGGCCGCGGGTTCGGCGAACAGCCCAATGCCGCGCTCGCCGTACGCATTACCGGGCTGCGGGCCGAGCGCGCCGCACTCCTCGGCTATGCCGATCACGCCGCCTACCAGGTGGAGGATCAGACGGCGAAAACCACCGCGGCGGTCGAGGACATGCTCGCCCAATTGGTTCCGCCGGCCGTCGCCAACGCCGAACGCGAGCAGGCTCAGCTGGCGGCGGCGATGCGCGCCGCCGACCCCGACGCCGGCGACCTGCGGGCCTGGGATTGGCTGTACTGGTCGGAAAAGGTTCGCGCGCAACAGTTCTCCTTCGACGCCGAGGCCCTGCGGCCCTACCTCGAATTGGACCGGGTGCTGCACGACGGCGTGTTCTATGCCGCGCAGCAGGTCTACGGCATCACCGTGCGGGAGCGGACCGACCTCGTCGGCTACCACCCGGAGGTCCGGATCTTCGAGGTCTTCGACGCCGACGGCAGCGAACTCGGCCTGTTCCTCGGCGACTTCTTCAAGCGTCCGGCAAAACGCGGCGGCGCCTGGATGAACGAGCTGGTCAGTCAGTCCGGCCTTTTCGGCACCAAGGCCGTGGTGGTCAACAATCTCAATATCACCAAACCCTCCCCCGGTCAGCCCGCCCTGTTGACCTGGGACAACGTCCGCACTCTGTTCCACGAGTTCGGCCACGCCCTGCACGGGCTGTTCTCGAACGTGCGGTATCCGAGCTTCTCCGGCACCGAGGTGCCCCGCGATTTCGTCGAGTTCCCGTCTCAGGTGAACGAGATGTGGATGGCGCGCCCGGAGATCCTGCCGCACTACGCCAAGCACGTGGAGACCGGCGAGCCGATTCCGGCCGAACTGATCGAGCGGATGACAGCGGCCGAACAGTTCGGCGAAGGCTTCCGCACCGTCGAATATCTCGGCGCGGCGCTGCTGGATTGGGCGTGGCACCGCATCTCGGCCCCGGTGCGGACCACAGCCGAGGTCTTCGAGGCCGAAGCGCTGCGCACAGCGGGCGTTGCCCTCGACGCGATCCCACCCCGGTACCGCACCGGGTACTTCGCCCACATCTTCTCCGGCGGCTATTCGGCCGGGTACTACTCCTATATCTGGAGCGAGGTGCTCGACGCCGACACCGTCGATTGGTTCGAGGACGGCGAGGCGACGATTCGGGAGAAGGGCGAAATCTTCCGGCGCGCACTGCTGTCGCGCGGTGGTTCGGTGGATCCGATGGCCGCCTTCGCCTCCTTCCGCGGCCGCGGCCCCGATATCCGGCCCTTGCTGAAGCGGCGCGGTCTGCTGACGGACAGCTGACCGTACTCGCCCGCTTCAGCGAGTTTCACCGGCCAGGGACGATCGGTCGGTTATCTTGGCGGCGCGGTCGGAGGGGGCTCGGTGGACCGCCTGACAGCGAGGTAGGCAATGAACAGCATCGACAAAGTCGGAACCGCACTGGCCGTCGCGGCCTTCGCCGTCCTCACCACCGCCACCGCGCCGAGCGCGAGCGCCGCGCCGGTGTGCCCCGGCGGCGGCCAGCCCGCGGTGCAGGTCGCCGCGATACCCGGCGCCGCATTGGAAGGGCTGACCGTCGACGCGCTCGGACGGGCCTATACGACCGATCTGGGCAGTGGACGGGTGTATCGCATCGACGCGCCCGGAGCGCCCGCGGTGCCCATCGCGACGGTGCCCAGCGGCGGTGGCGGCGCCCTCGCGTGGAGCCCGGACGGTGCGCTGCTGGTCGGCTACGGCGCCGACCCGCGGGTCATCGCCGGGGACAGTCTGCGCCATGCCGGGATCGTGCGGCTCGATCCCGACACGGGCGCGATGTCCCCGTTCGCGGCCGGGCTCAGTGCCGCCAACGGCATGGATGTCGCGGCGGACGGAATCGTCTACGCCACCAACGACTTCGGCAGTCTGGTCGGCCGGGTGTACCCGGGCGGGGCGGTGCAGGCGGATTGGGCGAACCTGCCGAGCGCGAACGGTGCGGTGCTGAGTTCCGACGATCAATTCCTCTACGTCTCCCGGACCTTCGTCAACCCGGGGGTGAGCCGGATACCCGTCGGCCGCCCGGACGCACCGCAGTCCCTGCTCGACCTGGGCGGCGCAGCACCGGATGGCCTGACCTTGGATTCGATGGACCGGCCGGTGGTGCCGCTCAATACCTCCGGTCAGATCATCCGGGTCGACGGCCCCGGCCAGTCCTGCCTGCTGGGCACCTCCGGCACGATGACCAGCGTGGTCAGCTACGGGCGCGGCAGCACCGGTTTCGCGGCGGGCCGGCTCTTCGGCGCGACCTTCACCGGCGCGATCTTCGAGATCCCGGGCGGCTTCGACCCGAATGCCCGCACCGCGACACCGTGATCATTACGCAGGCCTGAGCATTCAGGCCTGCGTGTCCGGCCAGACGGGTGAACGGCCGAGCATGGCGACGATCGAGTCGAGGGCAGGAGCATCCGGCCAGGGCACTTCGGGTCCGAAGGCAGCACCCGGAGCCACCCGGATCGCACCGCCGGGCACCGCGGCGGCGATCTGCCGGGCGGTGGCCAGGACCTCGTCGTCGAAGTGCACCGGGAAGCCCAGTGTCTTCGCCACGTCCCAGGAATGGACCACATAGTCGACGAGGTGGAAGCCGATCGCCTGCGCTCCGGCGACCTGGACGTCGGCGCCGAACTCCGGTAGCGGGAACTTCCGGTCCAGCACCCCGGGTTCGGCGAACGCCGCGCGGACATGTTCGGCGGCGGCGCGGTAGCTTTCGGCGGGGTCGGCGCCGAGGCGGCGTGACTTCCACAGCTCGAGGTCGGCCTGGCCTCGCGCGGCCGCCGCGAATCCGTAGTGCTGGGCGATCATGTGGGTGAGCAGGCCGTGCAGGGTCCAGTCCGCGCACGGGGTGGGCTTGGACAGGTCCGCTCCGGTGACCTCGTCGACCACGTCGATGCTGGTCTGGATGACCCGGGCGTGCAGGGTGAGCAGATCGGCCTGAAGCTTCGAATCCGTTGTCACGGTATCCCTTTCGTTTCGGCGCGGATCGCCGTCATCCATGATCGTACGCTATCGCATACGATACGCAAGCGCTTATCATTTGTTCAGGCAGTATTTTCTAGCCATGGAGGAAATCCGCCGTCCCGACCTGGCCGCGATGATCGGACCGCTCGGCCGTGCGCTGATGGCCGCGGAAATGCCGATACTCGAGCGGCACGGGCTGTCGATGTGGGGTTACGCCGTACTGCTCGGGCTCGACACCGAACCCGTGTACACCCAGGCCGCGCTCGCCAAAGCCATCGGCGCCGACAAGACCCGCATCATCGGCGTGCTGGACGAACTACAGCACCGCGGGTTGATCGAGCGCCGCCCGGACCCGGCCGATCGACGGGTGAACCTGGTCGCGCTGACCCCGGCGGGACGCACCGTCCGCGACCGGGCCCAGCGCGAGATCCAGCAGGGGGAGGAAACTCTGCTGGCTCAACTCACACCCGCCGATCGGAAGGCTTTCCTGCGCGCGCTGCGAACGCTCGCCGCGAGCGTCGTGGACTGACGCTCAGCCGCCGAAACTGCCAGTCGGCAAGCCGGGCCCGCTGCCCAGTCGGGCCAGCACCTGGCCCGCCATCGCCTGATGCCCCAGGCTGTTCGGATGAATCGTGCGGCCGTCGCTTCCGGCCACCACCTGCGCGCCGTTGATCCAGCGCTGCGCGGCGGGCTGGCACATGTCGTGCCCGGTGGTGGCGGCCTCGGTGTCGACGTAGGTGACCCGATCCCCCGCATGCCCAGCCAGCATGGCGTTCAGCCCCTCGATCACGGTATCTCGCGCCCACGCCAGATCCTCCGCCGCGAACGGCTGCACTCCCGTGCAACTGGCTTCGTTGTCGGGGACGATCTTCGGATAGCCGACGAGCAGGATCCGCGCCTTGGGCGCGCGCTCGCGCACGGTGTCGAGCAGATTGCCGACGGCAGTGCCCGCCTTGGCGATTCGCTCGGGCATATCCGGATACTTGTCGCGACACCCGGCTCCGCCGGTGAGGATCACGCAACTACGCACGATGTCGCCGAAACCGATGTCGTTGCCGGAGATGCCGAGTGTGACGATCTCGGTGTTCGCGCCGACCGCCGACATCTGGACGGCCGCGACATCGGAGGTGGTCGCCCCGCCACAGGTGACATCGGTGAGCAGGTAGCCCTGCCGGGCCGCCACCAGGTGCGCGTAGTTCTTGTCGGACCGGTCGCAGGCCGGGTCGATGACGGTGGGAATCCCGACGCCGGCCGCGTACGAATCGCCCAGCGCCACATACGCTTCTCCGGCCGCCTGGGCCGGTGCCGCCGAGGCCGTCATCATCGCGGCGATCGCCAATACGGGTAAGCAGTGCTGCACCTTCACGAAAGCTCCTCATCCTCGATCCGTCCCGGAAAGGACGTGGTCGCCAGGATCACACCCGAGCGAAGAGGACACAAGGGGCGGCTCGCTATCCGGTACGGCGGCCCTGGCGGAAATCGAGGCTTTCGATGCGGGCGTATTCGAGGCCGGTGGCCGGGTTACTGCTGCGCAGCGGGGCTTGCAGGGCGCAGCGGCAGGCAGCGGGCTCGGCGACGGATTGGGCGCCGGGTTGGGCGCCGAAGCGGAGGGGACGGGTCATCCGGTAGCGGGCGCCGCCGGTCGGCGCGCCCACCTGGGTAGTACCTTGCCGCGGGGGTGGGAATTCCGGTAAATGGGCGGTCCATTCGGCCGGCTCGAGCGTGCTGAAGCGGAAGGGGCCGGGGCAGTCGCCGCATCGTTCGAAGGTGATGTCCATCCCCTGTCGCCACACTTCGATCAGGCCGGCGCCGTCCGGAGCCAGCGCGAGGATGCCGTTCGGGCCGGGGTCGGCATCGGGCTGCCTCAGCGTGACCTTCCCGAACTTCGGATGCGCGGCCTCGGCGACGAAGCCGGAGACCTGCAAACTCACGAAATCGGTACCGCCGGACAGTATTTTCACCACCCGCGAGCCGATGAAGTCGAGCTTCGGCAGCGGCGGCGGCAGATTCACAACCAGCGTGCCGCCGAAGCCGTCGAGGCTCATCGTGACCGTCTGCCCGGCTTCCGGCGGGAGCGCCAGCAAACCGGGCTGCGCGAGCGCGCGCCCGGACCCGGCTAGGAGTCCGAGCCCGAGAAAGGCCCCGGCGTGACCGAACAGTCCGCGTCTACTGATCGGAAGCGTCATGTCAGCAATTATGTAGCAAACATTCGGTCGTGCGTGGTCGACTGGCCGCAGCGTCGGTCAGGCGGTCCACTCCGGATCGCGGCCGAGATAGCGCAGCAGGGCGGCGACATCGTCGGAGCCGTTGTCGCGCAAGGCATCCGCGAACGCGAACCCCCGCAGCGGCTCGACCAGCGCTCGCGCGACCGGCAGCAGCCGGCGGGCCGATGCCGCGGTGAGCGGCGACGGCTGACCGGACGCCACCGCGAGATCCCACGCGTGCACCGCCGCGTCGAGCGCGCAGGCTCCGGCGCCCAGCTCCGCGCTCAGCGTGTTCGGCGGTATCGGCACCGAAACCTCCTCCGCGTCAACCGGAACCGTGGCCCACGCCGCCGCGGCCGCGGCCACCGCCTGATCGATGATCACGACGGCGGGCGCATCGAGGGTGCCCGACGGCGCGAAGGGATTCTCCGCCGGGCCCGGGCCGCCGGTGAGACATGCCGCGTACCCGACCTGATCACCGGCGGCGTGCTGAATCACCTGCGCCACAGTCCATTCCGCACATGGGGTGGGCTTTCCCAGATCCGCCGCGGTCAGCCCCCGCACCACGGTCCGCAGCGCTTCGTGCGCGCTGTCCAGAATTGCCCACTCGGTCGCGGTGTTCTCGGTCATCGGTTTCGCCTCTCGCCGCGAACCACATTCGCGCGGTCCGTCTCAGCCCAGCGTATCAGAACGGAATGATTCATTCCACTAATGTGGATGTCACACCCAGATCGGCTCCGTCGTCTACCCAGCGAAACACCCTCTTCCGCTAGGAGAATCCGATGCACACCGCCTACCTTGTCGTCACCGTCGCCGCCGCCCTGTGGGTCGGGTTCTCGGCGGTCTCACTGCTGCGCCGGGCCGCGTTCGTGGTGGAACCGCTGGTGGACTACGGCGTCCCCGAATCCTGGTGGACGGCACTGGGTTCGGCGAAAGCCGCAGGCGCGATCGGCCTGATCGCTGGCCTGTTCATCCCCGCGATCGGCGTCGCCGCGGCCATCGGACTGCTTGCGTACTTCGCGGGGGCCGTGCTCACCGTGCTACGGGCGCGCTCGTACAAGACCGTGGCCTTCCCACTGCTGTACCTGATTCCCGTCGCGGTTGCCCTCGGCCTCGGCGCCGCGGCCTGAACGCACGGCACCCCGCGAACCGAGACGGTTCGCGGGGTGCCGTGTGGTCGTAGCCGACTCAGACGTCGAAGCGATCCAGATCCATCACCTTGGACCAGGCCGCGACGAAGTCGTCGACGAACTTCTGCTTCGAGTCGTCCTCCGCGTAGACCTCCGCGAGGGCACGCAGCTGCGAGTTCGAGCCGAAGACCAGATCGACACGGGTGCCGCTCCAGCGCTCCTTGCCGGTGCCGCGGTCGGTACCGAGGTAGGTGCCGTCCTCGGCCGGTGACGGCTTCCACTCGGTAGCCATGTCGAGCAGGTTGACGAAGAAGTCATTCGTCAACGTGCCGGGGGCGGAGGTGAAGACGCCGTGCTCGGACTGCTTGTGGTTCGCACCGAGGACGCGCAGGCCGCCGACGAGGACGGTCAGCTCCGGAGCGGACAGGGTCAGCAGGTTCGCCTTGTCGATGAGCAGGTACTCGGCGGAGAGGCGGTTGCCCTTGCCGTAGTAGTTGCGGAAACCGTCGGCGCTGGGCTCCATCGCCGCGAAGGACTCCACGTCGGTCTGCTCCTGGGTGGCGTCGGTGCGGCCCGGGGTGAAGGGCACCTCGACGGCGTAACCGGCGGCCTCGGCGGCCTTTTCGACCGCCGCGTTACCTGCCAGCACCACCACGTCGGCGAAGGAGACCCGCTTGTCGCCGGTCTGCTCGGCGTTGAACGCCTCCTGGACCGACTCCAGCGCCGGAATGACCAGACTCAGCTGATCGGGCTCGTTGACCTCCCAGCCGCGCTGCGGCTGCAACCGCAGCCGGCCACCGTTGGCGCCACCGCGCTTGTCGCTGCCGCGGAACGAGGCCGCCGCCGACCATGCGACCGAAACCAGCTGCGCCACAGTCAATCCCGAGTCCAGGATGCGCCGCTTCAGCTCCGCCGCGTCGGCGGCGTCGATGAGGGCGTACTCGCGCGCCGGGATCGGGTCCTGCCACAGCAGGGTCTGCTCGGGCACCAGCGGACCGAGGTAGCGGACCTTCGGGCCCATATCGCGGTGCGTCAGCTTGTACCAGGCCTTGGCGAATGCCTCGGAGAGCTCTTCCGGGTGCTCCAGCCAGCGGCGGGTGATCTGCTCGTAGATCGGGTCCACCCGCATCGACAGGTCGGTGGTGAGCATGCCCGCCTGGCGGGTCCGACCGGCGATGTGCGCGTCCGGCACCGGGACGTCGCTGCCCTTCGGAGTCCACTGGTGGGCGCCGGCGGGGCTCTTGGTGAGCTCCCACTCGTTGCCGTAGAGGACCTCGAGGAAGGTGTTGTCCCACTTGGTCGGGGTCGGCGTCCAGGTGACCTCGAGTCCGCTGGTGATGGCGTCCTTGCCGACGCCGGTGCCGAACGAACTCTTCCAGCCCAGACCCTGCTCCTCCAGCGGAGCGCCTTCCGGCTCGGGGCCGACATGATCGGCCGGGCCCGCGCCGTGCGTCTTGCCGAAGGTGTGGCCGCCGACGATCAGCGCCGCGGTCTCCTCGTCGTTCATCGCCATCCGCGCGAAGGTCTCGCGGATGTCGGCGGCCGCGAGCAGCGGATCCGGATTCGCGTTGGGGCCTTCCGGATTCACGTAGATGAGGCCCATCTGCACCGCGCCGAGCGGCTTTTCGAGGTCGCGCTTGCCGGTGTAGCGCTCATCGCCACCCAGCCATTCGCGCTCGGGACCCCAGTACACGTCCTCCTCGGGCTCCCACTGATCGACGCGGCCGCCGCCGAAGCCGAAGGTGGGCAGGCCCATGTCCTCGATCGCGACATTGCCCGCGTAGACGATGAGGTCGGCCCAGGACAGCTTCTTGCCGTACTTCTTCTTCACCGGCCACAGCAGGCGGCGCGCCTTGTCCAGGCTGGCATTGTCGGGCCAGCTGTTCAGCGGCGCGAAACGCTGCATGCCCGCGCCCGCGCCACCGCGGCCGTCGCTGACCCGGTAGGTGCCGGCCGCGTGCCAGGCCATGCGGACGAAGAACGGGCCGTAGTGGCCGAAGTCGGCCGGCCACCAGTCCTGCGAGGTCGTCATGACCTCGACGATGTCCTGCTTGACCGCGGCCAGGTCCAGGGTGGCGAAAGCGGCGGAGTAGTCGAAGTCCTCGCCCAGCGGGTTCGCCACGGCGGGGTTCTTCTGCAGGATCTTCAGGTTCAGCTGATCCGGCCACCAGTCACGGTTGCTGCCGCCCTCGGTCGGATACTTGAGCCGACCGGCGCCGACCGGGCAGCCACTTTCCGCGGGTTCGGTGTTGGCTTCGGCGATCGGCGGGTGTTCTTGTGCCACAGCAACTTTCCTTTCGATGGGTCGGGCTGTGTTCAGGCGTGGACGCGGGACTGAGCGGCCGCGCAGTCGGGGCAGATGCCCCAGTAGATGACCTCGGCCTCGTCCAGGACGAAGCCGTTGTTGTGTGAAGCGGTCAGGCACGGTGCGTCGCCGACCGCGCAGTCGACATCGGCGATCACCCCGCAGGAGCGACAGACGACGTGGTGGTGGTTGTCCCCCACCCGCGTCTCGTAGCGAGCCACGGAGCCCATGGGCTGGATGCGCCGCAGCAGTTTCGCGGCGGTCAGCGCGCGCAGCACGTCGTAGACCGCCTGGTGGGACACCGCCCCGAGGGACTCGCGCACGAGCCCCAGAATCGAATCGGTGTCGGCGTGCGGACGGTTGTGCACCACATTCAGCACGGCCAGCCGCGGGGCCGTGACACGCAGTCCGGCCGCACGCAGCATTCGCTCGAACTCCGAATTGGTGGACACAATCCGAAGTATGACTCATTCAAGTCTGGACGGCATCTTTTGCCGAAAACTCACCGCTGACCGGCGCAGGGAGCGAACCGGTCAGCTGCCTACTATTCTGCGGAACTGGTTACTGTGCGGTAGCATCCTCGACACCTGATCGGACCCAGCGCTCTCCGCGAGCCGCTGGTCGCGGCGCGATCCCCCGAGGCGCGCTGCCCGCGGTCGAGACAGCGGCGACGGTTGTGGTCGGGCTCGGCGCGGCGCATGGGGGCCGCGCCGAGCAGATCCCGGATTTACCGCCGTCAGTTCGGGCGGGCATTGCGGGCGGTGCCGCGATGAGCGGTGACGGCGGCGGGGTCCTCGGGCCAGGCGTGCTTGGGGTAGCGGCCACGAAGATCGGCGCGAACCTGCGGCCAGCCGGTGCGCCAGAAAGAGGCGAGGTCGGCGGTCACGGCCGCTGGACGCTGGGCCGGGGAGAGCAGATGCAGCACGACCGGCACTCGGCCACCGGCAAGGCGCGGGGTGTCCGCCCAGCCGAAGATCTCCTGGACTTTGACCGCGAGAACAGGCGGGTCGGCGGCGTAGTCGAGGCGAATCCGGCTGCCGGAGGGCACTTCCAGCCGTTCCGGCGCGAGTTCGTCGAAACGGGCGGCCTCGGGCCAGGGCAGCAGGCGGCGCAGCGCCTGCTGCGTATCGATGCGGGTCAGGTCGGCCCGGCGGCGGGCGGTGGCCAGTTCCGGGCCGAGCCAGCTGTCGAGATTCGCGAGCAGGGCGGCGTCGTCGACAGCGGGCCAGGGCGCACCGAGGGTGCGGTGCAGGAAGTCCAGCCGCTGCCGCAGCGCGAGCGCGTCGGCCTCCCAGCGCAGCAGGTCGAGCGCGAACCCGCGACGGACGGCGGTGGCGACCAACGCTGGATCGGGATCACGTAAAGGGCGCTCGGACAACACGATCGCGCCCAGACGCGACACCCGGCGGGCGACGACATCGCCGTCGATCCAGTCCACCTCGTCCGCGGTGCCGAGCAGATTCGGCGCGGCGCGGCGAGCCAGTTCCGCATCGGCGCTGGCGGCCAGGCGAATTCGGCCTTCGGCGCGGCCGGGATCCCGGGCGGCGCCGGCGATCGCGAGCCACTCCGCGTCGGCCAGACCGGAACCGGGCGGCAGTGTCGCCGCGGTGCCGCCCGCCATCAGATAGCTTGTCGAGCCGGGTGCGCGGCGACGAGCGAGTCGTTCCGGATAGGCAAGCGCGGCAACATAAGCCGGATCGTCCGCACCCGCGGTCGGACCGTCGACCAGCCGGGCGATCCGCTGCACCTCTCGCTTCCAGCGCGCCGGTTGTTCGCGGCGCAGCGCGCGCACCGCGGCCACCAGATCCGTTGCGGGAGAGAGGCTGTCGTCATCGAGCAACACCACCACCTCGGCGGCCGCCCGCGCGCCCACGACGGGCGCGCCGTCGAGCAGTGCCCGCGCCAGCCGCGGATGCAGTCCGAGCACGGCCATCCGGCGCCCTCGATCCGTCACTCCCCCATTGGATTCCACCGCACCCAGCGCCCGCAGCACCGCCCGTCCCGCGTTCAGGCCACCGGCCGGTGGTGCGTCCCACCAGGCCAGCCCCTGCCCGTCGGCGGTGCCCCAGCAGGCCAGCTCCAAGGCCAGGCGGGTCAGATCGGCGGTGCGGATCTCCGGTTCGGGATAGGCGGGCAAGGTCGCGTGTTCGTGCTCCGGCCAGCACCGCCAGGCCCGCCCCGGCGCCTCCCGTCCGGCCCGGCCCGCTCGCTGCTCGGCCACCGCGGCCGACACCCGAACGGTCGCCAGCCCGGACAGGCCGCGACGGTGATCGATGCGCGGGACACGCGCCACGCCGGAATCCACCACCGCGCGCACCCCGGGCACGGTCAGGCTGGATTCGGCGACCGCGGTGGACAGGACGACCCGACGGCGCGTCCCCGGACGCAGGGCACTGTCCTGATGCGCGGCCGTCAACCGGCCGTGCAGTGGCACCACATCCACCCCGGACAGGCCGGACAGCAGATCGGCGGTGCGCCGGATCTCGGCCGCCCCGGGCAGGAAAACGAGAACGTCCCCGTCGACGTCGGCCAGCGCCATCCGGGTGACGCGGGCGACCTGGGCTTCGATCCGCTCCCGCGGCAGGGCCGGAACGTAGGCGATATCGACCGGAAAGGCCCGGCCGTGCACCTCCAGCACCGGGGCCGGATCGCCCAGCAGCGCAGCCAGGCGGTCCGCGGCCACCGTGGCCGAGGTGGCCAGCACGCGCAGGTCCGGACGCAGACCCGCACGCGCGTCGAGCAGCAACGCCAGCAGCAGATCGGCGTCGAGATGACGTTCGTGGCACTCGTCGAGCACCACCACGTCCACGCCGGACAGTTCCGGATCGCTCTGCAATCGGCGGACCAGCAACCCGGAGGTGACGACTTCGATCCGCGTCCGCGGCCCGACGCGGCGATCACCGCGCACCGAGTAACCCACGGTCGCGCCCACCTGCTCGCCCAGCAACGCCGCCATCCGGGCCGCCGCCGCGCGGGCGGCCAACCGCCGGGGCTCGGCGACCATGATCCGCCCGGCGTGCGCGGCCGCCAAGGCCAACGGCACCAGGGTGGTCTTCCCGGTGCCGGGCGGCGCGACCAGCACGGCGGTCTGCGCGGCGGCCAGCGTGGCGGTGATCCGGCCGAGGTGCGCTCGGACCGGGAGATCGGGAAGTTCGGGCAGGTTCATCGGCGTCAAGTCTGCCGGGAGCCGGGCCGGGTTCAGTCGAAGGGTGACCGGTCGATGCCGCAGCGGGTGCCCTCCGGCGGCAGCACGCCGCTGAACAGATACTCCCGTTTGATGCGCTCGGCACAGCTGCTCGGCACGTACATGCTGCTGTGGCCCGCGCCTTCGATCACGACCACCCGTGCGTCGGCCAGCTGGTCGGCACCGGCGTAGGCGCCGGGCAGCGGCGTGGCCGGATCGAAGCGGCTGTTGAGCACCAGGATCGGCGCCGCCGTGCGGCGGTCCCAAGGTCCGGTGAAGCGGTCGGCGTCGCGCGCCTGCCAGAAAGCGCAGGTGGCACTGGCGAATACCGGAATGCGGCCGAAGTAGGGCACTCGGAGGTCTTCGGAGATCGCCGCGCGCGTGTAGATCTCCGGATCGGTGGGGACGGTGCTGTCGGCGCACTGGATCGCGTGGAAAGCCTCGGTGCGGTTACCGGTATAGGACGCGCCCTTGGCGATCGGCAACAGGCCGGGCAGCGTGGTGCCCGCGTCGAACAATTTTTGCAGCAGGTTCGCGAGCTCCGGATAGGTGGCCGACTGCGATAGTTCCGCGGCCGCGTTGACGATGGCCGCATAGGTCCATGCCTGCCCGTCCAACCGGATCGGGGATAGTCGGGCACGCTCGGCCAGCGCGATCCACTTGAGTCTGGGCTCACCCGCGGCGAATGCACAGCGTGGTCCCGCCGCCGAACACTGGCCCAGGAACGCCGCGAAGGTCTCCGAGATGCCCTGGGCCACATCCTGTCTGACGTCGAGGGGGACGACGGTGCCCTGCCCGGCGTGCCCGTTGACGTTGCCCTCGAAATCCATCGAGCCGTCGAAGGCCATGGCCCGCACCCGGCTCGGGAACATATTCGCGTAGACCGCGCCGACCTGGGTGCCGTAGGAGATGCCGTGATAGGTCAGCTTCGCGTCGCCCACCGCGCGGCGCAGTAGTTCGAGGTCACGGGCGGTATTGGCGGTGGAGGCGTGCTCCAGGATCGGCCCGGCCTGCTGCTCGCAGCGCTCGCCGAACTCGCGGGCCCAGGCGTAGTAGGCGGCTTCTTCGCCTGGGGCGGTGGGCATTTCGGGAACCGACCCGAGGAAGGCCAGCTGCTCCGCCACCGTCGAGAAGCACCGTGCGGCCGAACTTCGCGCCACCGCTCGCGGATCCCAGGAGACCAGGTCGAAGCGCGCCCGCAGCTCCTCGGAGAACAGCCACGGCCACCGCGCCCGCTCCCGCAGCCGGTCCACCCCCGACGGTCCGGGCCCGCCGAAGTTGACGAACAGCGTGCCGATGCGCCGATCGGGATCGGTGGCCGGCAACTTGATCACCGCCAACTCGAGCTGCGCGCCGTTGGGCTGGTTGTAGTCCAATGGCACCGGCGCGGAAGCGCATTGGAACCCGTCCTGGCAGTCCGACCAGTGCAGCACCGGGGTGTAGGCGGCCGAGGCGAGCGGATCCACGTAGGAGTCGACAGCGTCCTCGGCGACCGCCGGAACCGGCAGGCCGAGCACGCCGACCGCGAGCACCAGCGCCGAGGCCGCGCGCCGGACCCATCGAAACCTGTTGGGTCCTATACGCGCATCCAAACCAGAGCCTCCTGCACCGAGCTACGAACCGGCTGATCGTGCCATACCGCGAGACCCGCTGCCATAAACGGAGACCTGGACCACACGGTCCAGGCTCCGCGCCCGGCTACTTCGCGGGCAGTTCGACGCCGGTCGCCGCGGCGATATCGGCGAACATGCCTTCGGCGGCTTGCACGCCGATGCCCGACATCCAGATCTCGTCGTCGACCTCGATCGCCTTGCCGTTGCGCACGGCGGGCAGGTCGCGCCAGATCGGACCGGCGGTGACCGACTTCTTCTCGGTCTTGTCCGGATCATCGATGGTGGCGATGAAGATCAGCTCGGCATCGGCGAGATCGATCTGTTCCGGACTGATCTCCTTCATGATCTTCGCGTCGGGTCCCTCGGCGATCTGGGACCGCGGTCGCGCCAGCCCGATGTCCTCGAGCACCACACCGCTGTAGGAGTTACTCATGTACAGGCGGGTGGGTCCGGCCAGGAAGCGGATCACCGAAACGGTCGGCAGGGCGCCGTTGTTCTTGGCCTTGATCGCGGTGCCGAGCGCGCGGGCGCGTTCCTCGTAGTTCTTCAGCGCGGTCGCGGCCTGCTCGTCCAGGCCCAGCGCCTTGCCGTGCACCAGCAGGTTCGCTTTCCAAGGGCCACCGGTCGTTTCGGTGAACACGGTCGGTGCGATGCCGCTGAGCTTGTCGTAGATCTTGTCGTGGCGAACCTTAGAGGACAGGATCAGGTCCGGCTTCAGCGCGGCGACCCGCTCCAAGTTCGGCTCCAACAGCGGCCCGACATCGGTCACGCCGTCGGCCTTGTCGCCGAGGTACGCCGGGAATCCGCCGCGCGTCTTGGTGTGCGGCACCACCGCGCCGACCGGCTTGACGCCGAGCAATGTCACCGAGTCGAGCTCGGCGGTGTCGAGCACCACCACCCGCTTCGGCGCCTTCGGGATCGTCACCTGACCCTTCACCGTGTCCAGGGTGCGCGGGAAAGCGCCCTGCGCGACCGCCGAGGTTCCGGAATCGGTTGTGCTGGAATCACTTCCGCAAGCGGCCAGGCCGGAGACGCCGAGGGCGGCCGCGACCAGCGCGACGGCCAGGCGGCCCGCTCCGGACCGGCGAAATAATCGGGTGGACATGACTCGTCCTCATTTCTGTTGGGGTTCTGACTCGCCGTTCAGAGGCGAACGGCGGTGTGCCGGGCCGCGCGGCCGCGCGGAACGACCAGCGGCGTCCCGGTTTCCGGGTCGGGAATCACGACGGCGTCGACCCCGAAGACGGTGCGCACCAGCTCCGCGTCGAGCACCTGCGCGGGCGGCCCGGCCGCGGCCAGCCGTCCTTCGTGCAAGACCACCAGGTGGTCGGCGTAGCGCGCCGCCTGGCCGAGGTCGTGCAGCACCATCACCACGGTGCGACCGGCGTCGGCGTGCAGATCGGCGACCAGGTCGAGCACGTCGAGCTGGTGGCGCAGGTCCAGGAAGGTGGTCGGCTCGTCGAGCAGCAGCACCTCGGTGTCCTGCGCGAGCGCCAGTGCGATCCAAGCTCTTTGCCGCTGCCCGCCGGAGAGCTGATCGACCTGCTGATCCCGCAGCTCGGCGGTCCCGGTGCGGCGCAACGCGTCCTCCACCGCGGCCTGATCCGCGGGCGACCACGGCCGCAACAGTCGCTGGTGCGGATACCGGCCGAGCCGCACCAGCGCTTCGACGGTGATCGCCTCCGGGGTGATCGGCTGCTGCGGCAGCAGACCCAGCCGCAAGGCCAGCGTCCGCGCCGGCATCCGATGGATATCGGCGCCGTCCAAGGTGACCGTGCCACCGGACGGGCGCAGCAACCGGGTCAGCCCACGCAGCAGCGTGGACTTCCCGCAGGCGTTCGGGCCGACGATCGCGGTCACCGCGCCGCCGGGCAACGCCAGATCCAGTCCGTCGATCACGGCACGATCGCCGTAGTGCAGGCCGAGGCCCCGCGCGGCCAATTCGTTGGTGCTCAAGCGGTTCTCCGATTGACCGGGCTGCTCTCCCGCAGCATCAAATACAACAACCACGGTGCGCCGATGGTGGCGGTAAGAATGCCCACCGGCAGCCCCTCGACCGGGAGCAGGTGCAGCACCACCTGATCGCAGCCCACCAGCAGCACCGCCCCGGCCAGGCCGGTGACCGCGAGAGTGGCCGCGGTGGGCGGTCCGACCAGCAGCCGCACCAGCTGCGGCACCGCCAAGGCCACGAACGCGATCGGCCCCGTCAGGGCCGCGGCCAAGGAGGCCAGCGCGACCGTCGTCAGCAGCAGTTGCAGCCGCGCCGAGGACACCGAGACGCCGAGCGTGCCGGCCGACTCGTCACCCAGATCCAGCACCGCCAGCTTCCGGTACTGCAGGAACAGCAAGCCCAGCACCAGGATCGACGCGACGGCGGCGCCCTGCACCTCGGGCCAGGTACGCCCGTAGAGCGAACCCGCGGTCCACTGTTCCGCCGCCCCCGCAAGCTCGCGCGGGAACCGCACCACGATCAGATTCACCGCCGCCGCCAGCCCCGCCTGCACGGCCAAGCCGACCAGCACCAGGCGGGTCACCGGGAACCCGGCCCGCCAGCCGATGGCCGCGAGCAGCACCGCCGCCAGCAATCCGCCGCCGAGCGCCCCGACCGGTATCAGCGCCTGACTCGCTCCGGCCGCGAGCACCGCCACCGCACCCAGCGAGGCGCCGCCGGTCACGCCCATCACATCCGGCGAGGCCAGCGGATTACGGAAAAGACGTTGCAGCACAGCGCCGCCGGCGGCCAGACCGGCCCCGGCGAGCACTCCGGCGATCAGGCGCGGGGCCCGGAACTCCTGCACGATGTAGACCTCGCCGGGATCGCCGGCGCCGAACGCGGCCCGCAGCGCTGTCGCCGCCGACATCTGGACTTCGCCGACGGACAGCGCAATGGTCGCCAGCACGACCAGAGCGCCGGCACACAGGACCCCGACCAGCAGGGTGCGGCTCACATGAATGTTCTTCATCGCAGCTCCCGGCGGCGCGCGAGCAGCGCCAGCAGCGGCGCGCCGAGGAACGCGCTGATGATGCCGACCTCGAGCTCCGAAGGCCGGGCGATGAGCCGGCCCGCGATGTCGGCGGTGAGCAACAGCAGCGGTCCCGCGATCAGGCAGCCCGGCAGGATCCGGCGCTGGTCATTACCGAAGACCAGCCGCACCAGGTGCGGCGCGGCCAGTCCGATGAACGCGATGGGCCCGGCGACCGCGACCGCCGATCCGGCCAGCAGCACCACCGATACCATGCCCGCCAGGCGAATTCGGGCGACCGGCAGGCCGAGCGCGACGGCCGCCTCGTCACCGAGGGCGAGAGTATTGAGCGCGGGGGCGATCACCAGCCCGGCCACCGCGCCGATCGCGAAGGTGGGCAGCATCGGCGTCAGCACGGCGAGGTCGCGGCCGGCGATCGATCCGGCCAGCCAGAAACGCGCTTCATCCAGGGTGCGCTCACTGAACAGCAGCACCGCCGAGGTCCAGGAGATCAACACCAGATGCAGCACCGTGCCGCCCAGGACCAGCCGGGTCGGATCCAGGTCTCCGGCGCGGCGGCCCAGCGTCAGGGTGAACATCGCGGCCCCGGCGGCCCCCGCGAAGGCGAACCACACGAATTGGACCGGCTGGGTGAGACGCAGCGCGAAAATGGCCACCACCACCGCGAAACCCGCGCCCGCGTTGATACCCATGGTGGTCGGTGCGGCCAGCGGATTACGCGTCACACCCTGCAGCACCGCCCCGGCGAGCCCGAGCGCCGCCCCGACAACGAGGCCGACGACGGTGCGCGGCAGCCGCATTCCCGTGACCGCCATCGCGTCTCGCCCCTGCGCGTCGCCCAGCAATGCCTCGACCACCGTGCCCAGCGGTACCGAGCGCGCACCGAAGGCCAGGCTCAGCAGGCAGACCAGCAGCAACGCAGCAAACGCCATGAGCAGTACCGGTATCCGGTACCGCATCGAGGCCCCGCGGGCCGTGTCTACCGATGCCATGGACGGAGAGTATAGGTTAGGCATGCCTTATCTGCGCAACGCGGGGACAGGTAGCGCAGAGCTCCGCCGGCCGGACCGTATAGAAGAGACAGCAGGTGGTTTGCGTGCGCGCCGCGTCCGGCCCGAGCCGGAAGCCCGCGCCACCCAGGTATGGCGGAGTGGCTCCGGGCAACAGCGCGTTCGCCGCCGCCGCGGCCGCCGCCGGCTCACCGAGGGCGTTGCCGAGATGCGAGATCCCGTTGGCCAGTTGATCCGTGGCGAAGCCCCACATGGCCCGGGGCCGTCGCCGGAGCACCGGCCCGAACGCCTCGAGCAGCGGAGCCAGATGCGCGGCGACAGCGTCGCGCAGTTCGGCGCGCAGTGCCGCCTCGTCCGCGACGATCCGCACGCCGTGCCGACCTTCTACGGAATCGCCTGGCAGACAGACTATTTCGTCGGCCTCGAGCAGGAGTTCGCGATCCCGCCAGGCGTAGGCGACACGATCGAGTGCCACCCTGGGCACGCGCCGCCGCAGAAACCACGGCGCGCTCATCGCCAGGCACGCGGTGAACGCGTACCGGCGCAGCACCCAGGTGGCGGCGACATCCCGGCGCGGAGTCGTGCCGTAGTCCTCGACGGCGCGCCGCTCCTCGGCTTCGATCAACTCGTCGATGACCGCCAAATCCGTTGCCAGCGAGCGCCCTTGGACCCAGCGGCCACCGGCGGCACTGCCCACACCGACGCGCACCACGGGGAGCAGTTGACCCAGCCTCTGATAGGCATCGGCCAGCGGCACGTCAGTTCCCACCTTTCGATCGAATCCCTTGCCGCGATACTAAGGTAAGCCTTACCTAGTGGCAATTCCGCTGCGCGCCCGCGGTTCGTCCGGTCCATCGATCGACCAATTCCGCTGCATCCAGCTGACTTTCGGCAAACCTTTTCGCTGTGCCTTACGACCGGGTACTGGTTTTGCGGAATCGCCGGAGATAGTAGGTTCTGTCGTCGGCGACCGTCCCGCACCGCCGCCGCATCGCTGGTTACACAGACCGTGCTCCACTGCTCAACCGCTAACAGCCGCAGATCCGGTCGATTTCCCCCGAGTTCCACCCCGAGCCGCCGTGCGTCGACGCCTCGGTCCGGCCTGCGGCGCGCGCAACCTCGAAACCGTTCGCACGTCGAAAGGACTTGGGCACGTGAACTTCCTGGACTCCGCCGCTCCGACGGCAGGTAGCCGCATATGACGACCGCCCACCAGATCGTCGAACTGACCGACGACTTCTACCAGGATCCACACGCGGTCTACCGGACGCTCTACGAACGCGGACCGATCCACCGGGTCCGGGTCGACGGCGTCGCGGGCTGGCTGATCGTCGACCACGACGTGGCCAAGCAGGCCTTCACCGAACCGTCCATCAGTAAGAAGATCGGGTCACCCGAGGGCCAGGCAGTGCTGGCGAAGCACGGCGCCGCGGACAAATTCAACGCGGCCATCACCGACAACATGCTTTTCGCCGACCCACCGCAGCACACCCGGCTGCGCAAACTCGTGCAGAAGGCGTTCGCCGGGCGCGCGATTCGCGACCTCGGCCCGCGCATCACCGATATCGCCGACCAACTGCTCGATGACATGCACGGCGCGGACACCGTCGACCTGCTCGACAGCTACGCCTTCCCGCTGCCCATCGCGGTGATCTGCGAACTGCTCGGCGTCCCCGACGACGACAAGGACGACTTCCGGGCCTGGACCGCCGGTGTGGTCGACGAATCGGCGTCGATCGAGGTGCGTACCAACGCGGGCATCAGCTTCTTCACCTATCTCACCGGCCTCATCCCCGCCCGCACCGAAAACCCGGGCGACGACCTGCTTTCCGCGCTGATCGTCGCCAAGGACGACGGCGATCAACTCGATCAGCAGGAACTCATCTCCATGCTGCTGCTGTTGCTGGCCGCCGGGCACGAGACCACCGTCAACCTGATCGGCAACGCGGTCCACGAGCTGCTGCGCGATCCACAACTCGCGGATCGGCTGCGAGCCGACCCGGCGGGCATCCCGGCATTCGTGGAGGAGATTCTGCGCACGCAGGGCCCGGTGCATCTGGCCACGGCCCGCTACACCACCGCACCGGTCACGCTGGGCGGCCAGCACATCGACGCGGGCGAGTTCGTCATGATCTCGATCGGCGCCGCCAACCGCGATGCGAAGCGCTTCCCGGACCCGGACCGCTTCGACGCCGGACGCGCCGACAACAAGCACGTGGCCTTCGGGCACGGCATGCACTTCTGCGTCGGGGCGGCGCTGGCCCGGATGGAGGCGACGGTCGCGCTCACCCGGCTGCTGGCGCGGACCTCGGCACTGTCCCTCGATGGTGAGTTCGGCGCGCTGGCCTGGCGCAAGAGCCTGCTGATCCACGGGCTCACCGCGCTGCCGGTCCGCCTCGAGGTGGCGGCGAAGTCCCGCGGGGGCGACAATCGGTGGTCGGTCGCCTCCTGAACTCCACGGCACTGAGCTCGCCGGAACGCTGCCCCCGCTACAACGCTCAGGGTCGCCGGAACGCTGACCTCGCGACAACGCGCAGGTCACCGGATCGCTGACTTCGCGGAAAGGCTGAGCTCGCCGGAACACAGACGGCGAGCTCAGCGGGGTCGGTATGTTGTCCGCAGCACATTCGCACGAGCCGGCGTACGCCTGCGTGGTCACTGTTCGACTGGCGCGCAGGGCGTTTCGCGGTCGCCGGTTCGGTCCGGGTTGTTAACCGCGTGGTATTGCGGTGTTCGCATCGTGTTTACGATGTCCGAATGCTCATTCTCGACCCGCACGAACATTCAACCCCGGCGACCGGGATCGGGCGGCGAGAAGGGCACTTTCGGCCGATCACCATCTGGGGTGGCATCGCCGCCGCGGTGCTCGTGCTCGTCGCCGGTCAGGCCATGGCGATGCACATCAACGCGCTCGGCCCGCTGACCAGTCTGGCGCGCGACTACGTCGGTATACCGAAATCCGCGAGCACTTCGTGGGCCGGGTTCCTGCTGGCGCTGGTCGGCGTCACCAACCGGGTGCGGATGACCGCGCTGGCCTCGGCGGTGGCACTCGATCTCGTCTTCGTGGCGATCCGGGCGATCGAGGGCGCGAAGTTCACCGTCGGCAACGGCCCGACCATCGTGCTGACGGTGCTGGCGATCCTCGCCGCCGTGCGCTGGAGCGGAGTCCAGCGCGAAACCGCCCTGCGCACCATCGCGCTGGGCGCTCTGCTGATCCTCGCCACCAAGGTGGGCGAGATCTGGCTGGATGTCACCGCGTGGGCCCGCCCCATGGTGCTCGATCCCTATGTCCAGGTCGCGGATCGGGCGCTGGGCAATCCGTCGTGGCTGGTCGGGCAGATGCTGGAGGCCGCGCCCTGGTTCGAGAGCCTGGTGCGCTGGGTGTATTTCGAGCTGCCGGTCGCGGCGATCGTAGTCGCCGTCTGGCAGTTGCGCGGGGTCACCGCGGGCCGGTGGCCGCGGCACCACCTGGTGCGCACGTTCCTGACCATCGGTCTCATCGGACCGCTGTTCTACGTGTTGTTCCCCGTCGTCGGGCCGATCCTGGCCTTCGGATCCTGGGGCCACGGCATGGAACTGGCGAATGTCTGGCCCGACGTCGTTCCGCCGCTGCCCGCCGCACCGGCGGCGATGCCGTTCGACGGAATCACGCCCCGCAACTGCATGCCGTCACTGCACACGGCGTGGGCGCTGTCGCTGTTCATCCACACCCGGCGCGGGCCGGCCTGGCTGCGCTGGGGCGGAGTCTTCTGGCTGATCGGCACGCTGCTCGCGACGCTGGGGCTGGGCGCGCACTACGGCGTCGATCTGGTGGTGGGTGCGGCGCTGTGCCTGACCATCGAGTCCGTGCTGCGCGACCCCGAGCGCGGCTGGGATCGCGGGCGCGTACAGGTGGTCGCATTGGGTGTCGCCACCTTCGCGGCCGTGCTGCTCGCCGTCCGCTACCTGCCCCTGACCATGGCGAACCATCCGTTCCCGGCCGGGGTCACGATCCTCGGGTTGTTCGCCGTGCTGGCGATCACCTTCTATCGCACCTGGTTCGCGCCCACCCATAGCACTTCGTAACGAATTCTCCTTTTGCAAACCTCGGGTTTGCTGGAAACCCCACTTTCCTGCATCGATGGCGAACTTGCCGCAATACCAGGGGATTAGCAATATTCTGATTCACATGGTGCGCACGGCATTAGCCGGAGCCGACCCGGACGAACCCCAACGTCCCGTGGCGGCGCCCCGGCCGGACCACCTATCGGTGGTCACAACAACACCCGAACCCGACGAGTATCAGGTGCAGGTACCCGGCGAGCCGGTGCTGACGGCCGCTGACATCGCCCGCCTTCCACCGGCCGCCAGACATCGAATAGCGGCCTATGTCCACACTCAGCTGGCCGATCTCGAAGAGATGGCCTGACGGCTCAGTCGTGCGCGTGCAGACGCGCCTGCACCTCCGGGCGACGCAGCGGCGGTACCGTCTTCGGCGGCACCTTGCGATCCGGCAGCTGCGCCAGTAACCGAGCCGTTGCCGCGGCAATGTCCGCGACCGCCTCCGTTACCGCCGGCTTAGTTGCTGCGGAAATGCTGGAGAGGCCACCCACCTTGCGCACATATTGCAGGGCCGCAGCCTGAATTTCCTCTGGAGTTGCCGCAGGCTCGAGCCCGCGCAACGCGGTGATGTTTCGGCACATATCCCGAGGCTACGAGCAGGCACCGACATGTGGGGCTCAGAGGCCAATCTTGTGATCGAGTCGCCCGCCAGGGGTGCCGCCGATCGACGACATCCGCCGACCGGTCGACCTCTGATCCGCGTCAGTACCAGTGGTTGGCCTGCCAGAAGGCCCATGCGCCCTCGGGACCGCCGTAGCGCTTGTTCATGTAGTCGTAGGTCCAGCGGATCTGGGTGACCGGGTTGACCATCCAATCCAGGCCGTGGGTGACCATCTTCTCCGGCGGCAGCGCTTGACCGAGACCGTAGGCGCCGCTGCTGGGATTCCGCGCGAGATGGTTCCAGCCGCTCTCGCGAGTGATGACCATGTCGAAGGCGTGGAACTGGTGGACGGGCACGATGGACAACGCGATCAGCTTGTTCGTCGCGCGAACCAGCACCATCGTCATGCCCGCCTGCCGGACCACGGCCGCGCACTCCGGCGTCTCGCAGTTGGGTATCTCGGCGGCGGCGTAGTCCGCAGCCGTGGGGCCGCCCTTGCCGGGGTCCGCGGCCGAGGGAGCAGCACCCAGCACCACCGCACAGAAGGCAGCAACGCCCAGTGAAACTGTCCGAGCCATAGGATTTGCTCCTTCCGCATGCAGCATGCGGAATCGAGCAAATCACTAGTTAACTCTCTGGCGGAGTTGCCACGCCGGACTGCTGGACGCGCGCCCGCCAAGCCCGTTCGGACAGGGCCTGTTTGGTCCACATCCACAGCGTCTCGTAATGCACCCCGACCGCCGGCCCGACGGCCTTGGCCGCGGCATACGCCGATCCGTGCTCCTCGACGTATGCCAGCGCCCGGCGGACGGCCTCCTCCCGCACCTGCGGCGAATAGCGTTTCGGCATCCGGCTCACCGGCCCGGCAGCGGAATTGTGCTGGCGCACACCGTATCCCGCAACTCGTGTGGAACTGCCCCGACCGGCAGGTCGTACCACAGATCCATCTCCAGCCGGTTGCCGGCGCCGATCTGCAACTCGAACAACTGCCGTTCGACGCGCATGGCGTCGACGCCGATCCGGTGGCCGCCGGACCCGGTGTCGACAAGGTGATAATCCTCCGGCCGGGTGTCGTGCACCCGGTCGCCGGTGTTGGTGATCGCGACCCGGACCCGCACGAATTGCCCCTTCGGCAGCAACTCGGCGTGGGTGCCGAAAAGATTGGCCACGCCGGGCTGCACCTCCAGCGCGTGCACCGCCAATTCGGAGCAATCCTCTTGCGTGCGCGCGAACGGGGTACTGGTGGGAACCGGCACCGGCTCGGACTCCTCGGCCCCGCAGGCCACGAGCGGCAATACCAGCAGCAGAAACAACCGACGCACTGCACCGAGGGTAGGCCCGTACCCCGGCTCCGGGCACTGAATCGCGTTGCGCCGCATACCTACACTCCCAGCACCCGGAAAACCGTCAGCTGCCATCCGCCACCGCGCACATACCTGGCCCGCGCCGCGATGGCCAGCCTGCGATGCCCGCGCAGATATCGCGCGCAGATCTCCGCGTTCTCCGCGTCGACCATGAACACGTCGACCTTGGCCAGCGTCGCGACCCCCAGTTCCCGGCTCGGCGCCGAATCACCGGCCACCATCGTGCGCACCGCCGCCAGCACCTGCGGACTCACCATTCCCCCGAGTTGCGCCACCGGCCGACGATGATCCAATACCTCCAACGCGGCCCGCAACACCCGATCAGCGAATTTCCGTGCCGCGGACTGCGCGGCACCGACAACCGGCGGCGCCTCCCGCACCCCCAACTTCCGCATCCGCGGCGAAATAGCCCGCGCATCAACCGCACACGGCTTGTCCCGCACCACCGGCGGATCAACCCATCGATCCGCCATCCCCGCCGCCCGCCGCGGCCCACACCCACAATGCCGCAGTGGCGGTTCATAATTCGGTGCCGGCCGCACATTCCTACGAACTTCGCTCACACCAACGACCCCATCCTCGAGCCCGGCCCCGCAGCCGAGCACCAACACCGCGGGCATTCATGCACTTTCCGCATGAGTTGCCCTCTACTCGTCCCCCACCAACGAACCGTTACACCTTTTCCACCACCGAAGATCACCCGGGCGTGTCGGTGTTCTGCCTGAGTAGGGTGTGCGCGGTGAGGTACTTCAACACGGTCGGTCCGTGTTATCCGGACCTGCACTACATGCTCCCCGCCGAGGATCGCCTGCCCGACGCGCAGATGTACTTCGAGTTCGGTTTCTACTTCGTTGTTCACGCGCCGCGGCAGAGCGGCAAGACCACCGCGCTGCTCGGGATGGCCCAGGAGTTGACTGCCGCCGGGCACTTTCTGGCACTCTGCGTGTCGTGTGAGACCGCGGCGGCATTCGGCGACGACTTCGGTGGGGTGGAAGAGGCGTTACTGAGCGTGATCCGCCAGGCGTCCGAATTCCAAGGGTGGGACACCGAATTGCTGCCACCCGAGGACTGGCCCGACGCCGCGCCCGGCACTCGGCTCATGGCCGGTCTAGCCGCATGGGTGGCCAAGTGTCCGCGACCCCTGGTGTTGTTCTTCGACGAAATCGATACGCTGCGCGGCGCCGGTCTGATCAGTGTGTTGCGCCAACTGCGATCGGGGTTCACCCAGCATCGGAAACAGTTCGTGCACTCGGTGGTGTTGTGCGGACTGCGGGACCTGCGTGACTACAAGGCGGCCTCGGGCGGCGATCCAGGGCGACTCGGTGGTGCCAGTCCGTTCAATATCTCGATCGAATCGATCCGCCTGGGCGACTTCACCAAGGCGGAGATGGCTCAGCTCTACCGCCAGCACACTGCCGCCACCGGCCAGGAGTTCGACGACAAGGGCATCGATCTGGCCTTCTGGTACACCCAGGGACAGCCGTGGCTGGTGAATGCCTTGGCGTGGGAAATCATCGGCCGGATGAGGGTTCGCGGGACCATCGGCATCGATCATGTCGAGGAGGCCAAAGAGCGACTGATCCTGGCGCGGGCAACACACCTGGACTCACTGATAGACAAGCTGACAGAGCCGCGGGTGCAGCGCGTGCTCGAGCCGATCATCATCGGCACGGTCCGCCCACCACAGATCGACTTCGATGACGACACCTCCTATGCCCGCGATCTGGGTTTGATCGCCCAGGGCAAGACCTTGCGCATCGCCAATCCGATCTATCAGGAAGTGATCGTGCGGCTCTTAGGGGCCAGCGCCGAGTCGGCGGTGACAGCGGAGCCTTCGAGTTTCCGGTTCCCGGACGGCCGCATCGATTTCCCACGTCTTCTCCGGGAGTTCGCGACGTTTTGGATGCAACACGGTGACGTGCTGGCGGCCCGGGACAACTACCACGAGGCGGCCGCCCAATTGGTGTTGATGGCCTACCTCCATCGCATCGTCAACGGTGCCGGGTATATAGACCGTGAGGTCGGTGTAGGCCGCGGACGCATCGATCTGCTTGTGCGACAGCCCTATTCCGAGCCCGGGGGCCGGAAAGCCGAGCAACGCGAAGCTCTGGAGCTGAAGGTTTGGGCGGGGCACCAGGCCGACCCACTCGCCGAGGGCTTGGTTCAGCTCGACAGCTACCTGGACCGGCTCAGCCTCGATACCGGGACGCTGGTGATCTTCGATCGACGGTCCAGCGCCGCGCCCATCGCCGAACGCACCGGTTTCGCGGAAGCTCGGACACCGGCGGGACGAAAGGTCACCCTGCTTCGCGCGTGAGCGCCCGGACCTTCGCGAGGGCGTGGGTGACGATGGCGTCGAGGCGGGGGTGGTGGGCGCCCTTCCAGTAGGTCTGGCCGCAGGTGGTGCATTGGGTGAGTGGGGTTGGGGTGTCCGGGGTTCGGGCTGGGCGGAGGAGGCCGTTGCAGGTGGTGCAGCGGGTCCAGGGGGTGAGGGGTGGGGCGAAGCGGGTGAGGACGTCGTCGAGTTGGTCGGGTGGGCGGTGGCTGTAGATGTAGGCGCCGGCGAAGATTTCGCGGCGGCGGAGCAGGCCGCGGTCGCGGGAGAGCAGGATGCGGTGTTCGGTGGCGGAACGGGTGGCGAGGGCGGCGTCGCCGATGTCGGGGTTTTCGTAGGCGGCGTCCAGGCCGAGGAGGCGGAGGCGGCGGGCGAGGGTGCCCAGGTGGATGTCGAGGAGGAAGCGGAGCGGTTCGGCGTGGGGTTGCGGCCGGGCGACCGCGCGGACCTCGATGGCTTCGCCCGCGGCGGGGACGTGGGCGGTCGGAGTGGGACGGCCGTCGACCAGGAGTTCGCCCACCTCCGTCAGCGGGACGCCGAGGGATTCGACGACGTGGCCGAGCGTGGAAGTTCCGTCGGTGCGGACCGGAGTGGAGCCCGCCCGCAAAGCGGCCCCGACGAACACGTGCAGCGCCGGAGCGAACTCGATGGTGATCCCCGCCGCACTCATCTCGTCAGCATGCCAGCCGGAATGGCAGACGGGCCAGCGTATTTCGCCGGCGGGTCAGCTGAACAACCCACCGAGCGCACTCCCGGACCGACCAGCCTGCGGGCCGCCGGCCAGGTTCAGCTGAACAACCCGCCGAGCGCACCACCGGACTGACCGGCCTGCTGGCCGCCGCCGGTGCCGCCGAGCAGGCCGCCGGGTGGCAGCTCCGACGGCTGCACGATGACGAAACCACGGCCGGAGAACGACAACGTCAAACCCTCCCCCGTGCTGCGGCCGATGAGGCGGCTCAGTCCGAAGGAGTCGTTGCGTTTGATGCCGGTGCTCAGGCTGGAGGACCAGGCGACCGCCGCCTGCGGGTCGGCGTAGGTGGGTTGGTCGACCTGGAGCACCACCGGGGTGCCGTGGGTGGTGATGGCGATGCGACCGCGTCCGGTGAAGACGCAGTTGAAAAGGCCCGCGTTGCTGGCGACTCCGGCCGCACCGGAAACCATTTTCACGTCGTAGCGCAGGCTCGAGTCGAAGGCCAGGACGTTGGATCCGTTGATGGTGAGACCGTCGGTGCCGTCGAGATCGACGGTGTGCACGTCGGCGGCGGCGCTGGCCAGGAACAGATCACCGCGGCCGGTGACTTTCATCAACGGCACCCCCTCACCGGTGAGCCGCTGCTGGATGGCGCGGCCGATACCGCCCGAGCCCAGCGCCTTGAACTGCAAATCGCCCTGGTAGGCCACCATCGAGCCGGAACGCGCCATCACCTCACCGGCGACAGCGACCTTGATCATCTTGCCGCCCTGCTTCTGGATGCCGGGACCGCTGGCTTCGGCGAAACTCGAGTTGAACAGATCGCTCTGCATCGGCAGTGCTCCTTGCTGGAATCGCGGCGGGGCGGAGTAGGCGGGTTGCGGCGGCGGCTGGTACGTCGGCGAGGCGGGCGGCTGATAGGCCGGGGGCGGTGGCTGATAGGCCGAGGGCTGGTGGGCGGGCATCGGGGGCGGGGCGGGTTCGTCATCGATATCGACCCCGAAAGCCGTGGCGATACCGGCCAATCCGTTGTCGTATCCCTGCCCGACGGCGCGCACCTTCCAGGCCCCGCCGCGCCGGTAGATCTCCACGCACACCACGGCCGTCTCGGTGCTGAGCCCGGTCATCGGGAAAGTCAATGTGCCGGAAGGCGATCCGATGGTCGCCAGCAGCGATCCCGCACCGGCGAAGGTGCCGGGCCGATCCAGGCTCGCGGTGACGACCACCTTGTCCACGTCGGCGGGCACCGCGGCGGTCTGCACCTCCACCACGTCCGGCCCGCCCGCGCCGTGCCGGTAGGTGACACCGGGCCCGACGGGCTGATTGAAGAACACGAAGTCGGCATCGGAGCGCACCTTGCCGTTCGCACCGAGCAGCAGCGCGGAGACATCGACGGGATCGGTGCAGCTGACGGTGACTGTCAGCCGATCGCCGGGCGCGGGCCGATTCTCACCGCGAGCCAGCGCGGTCACCGGTTCGCTCCGCGGTTTTCCACCACTCCTTGGAGTTTGCGAAACACCCCATCGAGTTTGCCGTGTGCTCCGCCGGAGTGCCAGTTCAGCTGGTGCGAGTCCGGAAAAACTCCCAGATCAGATCGGTAGCGTTGAGACCCGCCCCCGGGTCGACCAATCCGCCGCGTTGCGCACCAGGCCATGAGTGCCCCATCTCCGGCAACTTGTAGACGTGCATATCGCTGCCGTCGGCGCATTTCCCGGCTGTCAGCGTGATTCCGCGCGGGAACTCCTGCGGCACCGGGTCGGCCGCGCAGCCTTGCCGCTGCCGCCAGGTGTCGACGCCGAGGCCGAGCTGGGCGGCCGCTCGGTCCTTGCCGCCCAGGAAGGTGATCACCGAGACCGGCGCGGCCGGTTTGTAGGCCGCGTCCCGCAACGCGCGGTCTCCGATGAATCCGCCACTCACCGGTGCGATGGCTTTGAACGTGGCGGGTAATTCGACGGCGAGTTTGTACGACATATCAGCGCCGTTCGAAATGCCCGTGGCGTAGACGCGTTTCGGGTCGGCTTTCCACAGGCCGGTCATTCGGGTGACGACCTGCCCGATGAAGCCGACATCGTCTTCGGAGCCACAGCAGACCAGCGCGTTGTAGGCGTCGTTCAACCCCTGCGGGTAGACGACCAGGAAGTTCTCCTGATCGGCCTTGGCGTTCATCCCGGTGGTCTGGGCGATCTCCGCGGAAGTGCCGGGGCGATAGTGCATTACGACCACCAGCGGCAATGCGGTGCTGCCGTCGTAGCCCGGCGGCGCGTGCACCGTGTAAGTCCTTGCCTTACCGGCGAATTCGAGGGTGACGGTGTGATCACCGGGCGCCGGTTTATCAGCGGGCGGCGCGGCCGTCGAAGTCGAAGGTTTTTGTTCGCCGCCGGAATCACCACAGGACACCGCCGCAACGGCGGTCAGAACGATCGCGATGGCACCGATACCGCGTAGCCACGACATCGACCAACTATGGCACGAACACACCGCGGATAATGCCGAAATCGCTGTGCCGCATTCCGATTCGGCCGTCGAAAACGCGAGCGCTCAGTGTTGATCGGAGAAGTACACATAGCCGTCCGGCGTATCGGGCAGCTGCCAGTGCAACCCTTGCAGAAAGAAACACGCGATCAGGTTGGCGAGCGCGAACAGCGCCAGCAGTCCGAGGGTGAACACCGCGGTATCGCGCCGCCGCATCGGATAGGTGGCCGTGCCGAGCGACGGGGTCAGGAAGAGCATGAGGCCCGCGGCCAGTACCGCGCAGACGAACCCGATCAGCGCCCAGGTGTAGAGATGCACGCCGAACAACGTGCCCGCGTAGCCCGGATCCGGCGGCACGATATGCATCAGCACCTGCGCCGCGGCGACCACGGCGCCGCAGATCGCGGCGACGACCGTCCAGCCCCAGCCGGTCGCCCAGTCACGAGTCGAGAGCGCACCGGCGCGGGACCGGGCGATGACGTAGCCCGGCCCGATCGCACTGAGCAGGAACAACATTCGTTGCAGCAGGCACAGCGGGCAGGGATATTCCCACCGCACGAATTGGTAGTAGAACGCTCCGGCCAGGATCGCACAGACGCCGAGGATATAAAGGTGCGCGAAGGCGAGACCGAATCTGCGTCGCGTGTGTTGCTCGGGCACGTCGTGATCGGCGATCCGGTCGAGGGCGGGCCAGGGGCTGAGCACTCTGTCGTCGGGGCGCATGGTCATCACCCGCTTGCCGTTGACGACGGGGTCGCCGGTCATGGGTTTCCGCTCTGGCGCACTCATCAGAACTCCAGCCGGAACGTGTGCTCGAGGACATGCGAAGCGAACGCGGCGACCGCGGCGACCAGGGTCACGGCCCACAACGCGTGCGATCTGCGACCGAACCGGTCGATCAGCAGCACGGTCAGCACACAGAGCAAGGTCATCAGGAAGAGCAAGGTGTACATGGGCATCCTCGCTTGCGACGTGGTCAGCCTGAGTTAACACACAGCTACCGCACTATAGCGTCGAATGTCCGTTTTACAGCTCAGCCGTTGGCCTCGGCGCGATCGAGCAACTCAGTGTCGATTTCGCGGCCGTAGCCCAGCCGCACATCGTGTTCGACTTCCCCGCCGGACACGGTGACGCGACTGGTGACGGGCGGATAACCCCGTGCCACCACGGTGTATTCGCCTTCGGGCAGATCGGGGACGACGTATTGCCCCTCGTCGTCGGTGCGCACCGTCGCGGTGAGATCGCCGGCCACGTCCAGCACCATGATCTGCACGTCGGGGACGGGTCTGCCGTCCGCCACGGCGATGCCGGCGAGCACCGCCATCGGATCCATCTCGATGTCGTGGCGCAGCAGGCCGGTGGGCGGCACGGTGAGCGCGGCCGCGTACGGGCGCATGTGATCCGCGATGACCACCAGGGTGTAGCTGCCGGAAACCACGTCGTGGCAGACGAAGTGGCCGTCCTCGGTGGAAATGGCCGCGCCGACGACTTCACCGCGCCGATCGGTCAGGGTGACGGTCGCGCCGTCGATGGGGTTGCCGCTGACGACCGAGCGGATCACACCCGATACCTCGCTCGAACCCATGAGGGTGAGGTTCAGCTGCTGCGGCCAGGGGCCGGCGACCACGCTGATGGCGGTGGGCTGGTGCCCGGCGGCGGAGACGATCAGGACGTAGGTGCCGGGCTCGGGCGCGTAGATGGCGTAGTCGCCGTAACTGTCGCCGGTGGCGCGAGTGACCTGGTGGCCGCGTTTGTCGATCAGGGTGAGCGCGGCGTCGGGAACAGGTCTTCCGTCTTCGTGGTGGATGCGGCCGGTGAGCGAGGGCTGGCCTTGTTCGAATTCGGCCGGTGTCGCTTCGTCCTCGTCGCCGACGATATCCACGGGTGCGGTCACCTCCAGTGCCGGTTCGGGTTCGGACATGAGCGCCTGGGCTGCCCCGTCCCAGTCGTGTTCCTCGACCGGGAGCGGCTCGCGCCCGGCCTCGGCGGCGATCAGCACGTCGATCGGATCATCCTGCAACGGAAGCTCCCGCATGAACAGCAGCACCAGACCGGCGACCAGGGCGATGCCCGCGGCGGTGTAGAACACACCGTTCATCGCGTCGGTGAAGCCGATGAGGACGGGGGTTCGCAGGTCCTCGGGCATAGTGCCGATACCGCTGGTGTCGCTGATGATCCCGCCGAGCCGGGCGGCGTCGAAGCCTTCGGGCAGTTGCCCGCCGAACGCGTCGATGATCTTGTGCGGCAACAGGTTGAACAGGATCGTCAGGAAGATCGCGACGCCGAGGGTGCCGCCCATCTGCCGGAAGAAGGTCGCCGTCGCCGTGGACACTCCCATGTCCTGGCGCGGACCGGCATTCTGCGCGGCGATGATCAGCGTCTGCATGCAGAAGCCGAGCCCGGCGCCGATCACACCACCGCAGACCAGCGGCTGCCACAGCGGGCTGTCGAATTCCACCTGGGCGTGCAGCACCGCGCCGATCGCGATCAGGAAGCAACCGGCCACGGGCAACACCTTGTATCGCCCGGTGCGCTGGGTGACCATCCCGGAGATCTGCCCGCCGATCATGATGCCCACCACCAGCGGCAGCATCAGCAGACCCGACTTCGTCGGCGAATATCCGCGCACCACTTGGAAATACAACGGCACCAGCACAATGGCGCCGAACATGGCGACACCGACGATGAAGCCACCGAGAACGGACACGCTGAAGGTGGAATTGTCGAACAGCCGCATCGGAATCAGCGCCGCGTCCTTCATCAGCAATTCCACGATGACGAACAGCAGCACACCCGAGGCCGCGACGCCGTAACAGATGAGCGCGCGCTCGGACTCCCAGCCCCACTCGCGGCCCTGCTCGGCGATGATCAGCAGCGGCACCACACCGACGGTCAGCATCAACGCACCGAACCAGTCGATCCGCTGTTTCCGGCGCTGGTGCGGCACGTTCAGGAATTTGGCGACGACCACGAAGGCGAGCACGCCGATCGGGACATTCACCAGAAACACCCAGCGCCAGCCATCCAGCCGCGCGAGCTGGTCGTAGCCGGAGAAGAAGCCGCCGAGCACCGGGCCCAATACCGTGGACGAACCGAAGACCGCCATGAAATAGCCCTGGTAGCGGACCCTTTCGCGGGCCGGGACGATATCGCTGAGGATGGTGAAGGCCAGCGACATGAGACCGCCCGCACCCAGACCCTGGAAAGCGCGGAAGGCGGCGAGCTCGTACATCGACGTGGCGAAAGTGCAGGCGATCGAACCGAGGACGAACAACCCGATCGCGATGAGGTAGCAGGGTTTTCGGCCGTAGATGTCGGCCAGCTTGCCGTAGAGCGGTGTGCTGACCGTCGCGGTGATCAGATACGCCGTGGTAGCCCAGGCCTGCTCATCGAAGCCGTGCAGATCGTTGGCGATCGGCACGATGGCCACGCTGACGATGTTCTGATCCAGCGCGGCCAGGAAAATGCCCAGTAACAAACCGGACAGGATGGTGAGGATCTGCCGGTGCGACAGCGAGGTGGGGGTCGAGTTCGTCATGTAGGGGCCTCAGCTCTGATCGACCATCCGAAAGGGGGCTAGGTCTACCCACCCGACGGCTCCGCCAGCTGACGTCTCCGTGGGATAAATCAAAGTCGTGCGGTACATCTCGAACCATCGCGGGTGGCCGCCGGATACGGCGGCGCGGGCGGGCATGCGCCACAAGCGATCTGCGAGCAACTATAGAGTCCGCGCACAGAATGCGCGATAACACCCCGCCCCCGTCACCTCGTCCAGGTGCGGGGCAGGGGTGTCACGGTGCCGGAATATCTCAGCGCGTAGCCGTCCGCTGCTTGCTCGTGCGGGCCTTGCGGCGCTCGGCCTGCAACTCGGCGAGCTCCTGCTCGAGGATGTCGGCCACCCGGAACTGGCCGGTGTCGTACAGCGGATCCGGCTCGGTGGCGCTGCCCTTTTCGGCCGGAGCGGGCTTGCTCGACGCCTTGCGCTCGGCTGCCGCGGTGACCTCGGGCTGCGCCGGGGCCTCGACCTTGCGCGTGCGAACCGGCGCAACCGGCTCCACGCCTGCCTTCGCCGGAATGGCCGCCGCCACGCCACTCTTCGCGGGGGCGACCGGCTTCTGCGCGCTCACGCGCGTGGCCGGGCGCGGGTCGGCCGGTACCGGCCGGGTCTCCACCACCGTCGGGCGGTTCTCAGCCGACGTCGAGCGGGACTCGGCCGCGACGGGACGGGTCTCGGCCACCGCCGGACGGGACTCCGCCACCACGGGACGAGTCTCGGCCACCGCCGGACGCTTTTCGGCCACCACGGGGCGCGACTCGGCCACAACTGGCCGGGACTCCGCCACCGCCGGGCGCGATTCAGCTACCGAGGGACGGGATTCGGCCACCGCCGGCCGCGACTCCGCTACCAGGGAACGAGTCTCGGCCACCGTCGAGCGGGCCTCCACCACGACGGGACGGGCCTCGGCCACCGCGGGCCGGGACTCGACAACGGCCGGGGTGACGCGCTTTTCACCGTTCGCCACGGCGGCGGGCCGGCCGTTCGCCTTCCCCGTCTGATCGGACTTGACGGCGGTGATCTTGCCGGAACCGACCGGCGCACGGCGCTTTTCCGGGGCCGGACGCGGCTCGGCGGACACCGGCCCACCGTTCACGGCGGCTGCGCCGTTCTGCACCGGCGCGCCATTGCGCCGGCCGTTGCGCGCGGGCGCCTCGAGGACCTCCACCTCGACTTCCGCCACATCCTCTTCGAGGGGCTGCGGTTCGTCGACGGGTTCGGCCTCCTGGGCTGCCGCCATGGCCGTGGCACTGCGGGTGTACCCGGCGAGCGAGGGCAGCTGCTGCCGGATGCGTTCGGCCGGATCCGGCATCTCCTTGACCTGCTCGGTGGCCCGGGCGATGGCCAGCCCGTAGCGTGCGCTCGCGGCATCGTGGATGAGTAGCGCTACGCCGATCATCACCGGCGCGATCGCGTGTACCGCGACCTCGTACCACTCGGCGGCCCGGAGATACGGATATGTGTTGAGGCAGACGGTCAGGCCCAGTAGCGCCAGTTCGGCGAGGGCGACTTGGCCGCGACTGTCGACGACCCCCCACTCCGACACCTTGTTCGTGCCGATCATGATGATGATCAAGCAGACGCTGATCATGCCTTCCAGCAGATAGCTGAACCAGAACAGCGGATCCGACGGGCCGCCCGGCGCGATGTTGTGCTGCACGTTCACCGCCGACCACAGCATGCCCGCGCCGACTACACCGGCCAGCGCGCGCAGCGACCAGGCCCGATGCCGATACAGCGAGGCCAGCCGGGCGTGCGGGCTCGATTCCCGCCGTTGCGCGGCGATTGCCTTGCGGGCGACCAGAAGATCACGCATATCGGCCTTCTCGATTGCTTCGGTGGTCTGCCTGGCGCGGTCGGCGGCGGCCGCCAGTGCCTGCACTTCCTTCCAGCGCTGCCCTCGATCCTGTTCCCGGATCCGTTCGGCGAGCTCGCGTTCGGCGTGTAGCTCGTCCTCGGACAGCGCTTCGGTGAGCGCGGGATCGAATTGCCAGGCCAGCCGGCCCCGGGCCTTCTCGACCCGCCTTGCCAGCTGTGTCACCTCGTCCTCGATGGGGTGCTCGATGGTCATCTGGGCCCCCCACTGCGGACGCTCGGGGGGAGACTTGTAGTCGCGGTTGGGTTCGGCACCCAAGCATTCATAGTCGATGGCCGCCGCACGCGAAACCGTTGATTTGCCAATGGCACGCCAAACTCGGCGTGGCGCGCGGCGACACACTGTGCACCGCGATATCCGGAACGACCATTACGGCAGCGCATTGTGGACACTTTCCATAATTCGGAAGTGAAACGAAGTCTGATCGAAAGCCCCTGGGCAGCAACGAAAACGACGTGCCTCACAGTGCCATATCGCGGCCCGGCCGAGATCACCGGGGTGGTCCCCGCCGACCGATCGCGCGCGTCTTCCACCAGCAACGCACCCGCATCGGCCAAGCCCGAGGCTCTGTAGACTTTCCGGCTGGCCCGATCCCTGGCCCTTCCCGGACGAGGTGGACGAACGTGACTGACCCTTTCGAGCGACCCGCCCGTTGTCGCTGTGCCGGTCCTCTCGGCCGATCCACAAGCAGTCGCTAGCGGTGCGCATGCGGAAGCTGACCGCTCGGTCGGCGATCCTGAGCGCGCTACTGGGCGCGCATCCGGCGGAGGCGCCGGTCAGCTGGATCGTGACGGTGGCCGAGGAACTGGGGTTGCAGCAGTCGGCGGTGCGGGTGGCGCTGACCCGCATGGTGGCGGCGGGCGACTTGGAACGCAGCAACAGCGTCTATCGGCTCTCGCAGCGATTGATCGAACGCCAGCGTCGCCAGGACGCGGCGTTGCGTCCGGTGCGTAAGGACTGGAACGGGCAGTGGTACATGGCGGTGGTGACGGCGGTCGGAGACGAAGCCAGCGCGCGCATCGCCTTCCGGGACACCATGCGCGCCAATAAACTCGCCGAGTTGCGCGAGGGAGTGTGGACGCGGCCCGACAATATCGCCATCACGCTCGGCCGGGACGCCACCCGGCGCATCGCGCAGTTCCGCGCGGAGCCACAGAGCGCACCGATGAAACTCGCGGAATCGCTGTTCCGTCCGAAGAATTGGGCGCGGGATGCCGAGCGGCTGCTGCGCGCGTTCGAGTCCGGGAAGACGATGGCCGACCGCTTCGAGGTGGCGGCGGCCGCGGTGCGTCATATCCTCGACGACCCGTTGCTGCCCGAGCCGCTGCTGCCCGCCAATTGGCCCGGTCCGCGGTTGCGCGCCGAATACGAAGGATTCCGAACCGAATTCATCGCCTTCGCCGAACAGAACTTCGTCCCCTAGGTCAACCGATCTTCGGTGTCGCCCGGTCGATGATCGCGGCGGTGTCCAGGCCGGTGGGCAGCGTGCCGAAGACATCGCCGTGCTCGCCGCCCAACCGGCTCACGGTGAACGCGTCCGCGACGGCGGGATGACCGAATCGGACCAGCAGCGAGGCCTGCAAGACCTGTGCCATCTCGCCGACGACGCGGCGGGCGCGGTGCTGGATGGTGTCGAAATCGCCGAATTGTCCTTCGAGCCGGGCGATCGCGGCGTCGAGGTGCTTGTCGGCGCCGGCGGCTCGCTTCACCTCCGCGAAATAGGCGGCCAAGGTTTCGGGTTGTTTCGCCATGGCGCGCAAGGCATCCAGAGCCGCGACATTGCCCGACCCCTCCCAGATCGACAGCAATGGCGCTTCGCGATACAGCCGCGGCATGCGCGATTCTTCGACATACCCGTTGCCGCCCAGGCATTCCAGTGCTTCGGCGGCGTGCATCGGCCCGCGCTTGCACACGTGATACTTGCTGACCGCCAACGAGATACGGCGCAGCGCGTCCGCGCCCTCGACTCCGGCGACGGCCTGGTCGGTGAGGTCGGCCAGCCACAGTGCGACGGTGCTCGCGGCTTCAGCTTCGATCGCCAAGTCCGCCAGCACGTTCCGCATCAGCGGTTGCTCGGCGAGCGCGGCGCCGAACACCCGCCGGTGTGCCGCGTGATGCGCGGCCTGCGCCACGCCGGTGCGCATGGCGGTGGCGGTCCCGATCGTGCAGTCGAGCCGGGTCAGGTTGACCATTTCGATGATCGTCGGCACACCCCGGCCCTCCGGACCGACCAGCCAGCCGACGGTGTTGTCGTATTCGACCTCACCGCTGGCGTTGGAGCGGTTGCCGAGTTTGTCCTTCAGGCGTTGCAGCGCAAAGGGATTGCGTGATCCATCGGGCAGCACCCGCGGTACCAGAAAGCAGGACAGCCCGCCCGGCGCCTGTGCGAGGGTGAGGAACAGGTCCGACATCGGCGCCGAGGTGAACCACTTGTGCCCGGTGATCCGGTAACTGCCGTCCGGCCGCGGAGCCGCGGTCGTGGTGTTGGCCCGCACGTCGGAGCCGCCCTGCTTCTCCGTCATCGACATCCCCGCGAGCAAGCCACGCTTGCTCAGCGGCGTACGCAGGCCCGGATCGTATTCGCGCGCGCAGAGCAGCGGCTCGTATCGCGCGGCCAGCTCCGGGGCGGCGCGCAGGGCCGGCACCACCGCGTAGGTCATGGAGATCGGGCAGCCGTGCCCGGCGTCGACCGGACCCCACACGCTGAGTTTCGCGGCCCTGGTCAAATGCGGATGGGGCCGGGTGTCGGCCCACACGGCGCCGTGCAGTCCGAAACCGACGGCGTGGGTCATCAATTGGTGATAACCGGGGTCGTAGATCACCTCGTCGACGCGATGCCCGTACCGGTCGTGCGTCTTCAGCACCGGCGGGTGCGCTTCGGCCCGGTCGCCCAACTCCTGGGCCGCGGCACTGCCGGCGAGCCGGCCGACCTCGTGCAACTCGTCGAGGGCGTGCTCCGCGCCCGCACGCCGCAACGCCTCCAGGATCACCGGCTGCTCGGCGAGATCGTAATCGACAAGGGGCGGAACTTGATTCGTCACCGCATGTGTGCCCATGGGAGCTCCTAACGCCGCATCCAGTATTACAATACATGATCACGCGACACAAGTATGTAATAAGATGGGCCGATGGACCCAGACAAGCACCCCGGTACCCGCCCCGCCGCCTGGTACGAGGGGCTCACCGACGGCCCCGACGCTCCCTGGGCCGGGCGACCACTACCTGATCAGGACATCAGCTACCGCACCCTCAGCTACGAGGTCGACGGCCGGATCGCCCGCATCACCTTCGATCGCCCCGAGCACGGCAACGCCATCACCGCCGACACCCCGATCGAGTTGGCGCACGCCGTCGAACGCGCCGATCTGGACCCACGCGTGCACGGCATGGTGGTCTCGGGGCGCGGTAAGGGTTTCTGCGGCGGTTACGACCTGTCGATCTTCGCCGAGAACAGCGTCGATCTGGGCGTCGGCACGCACGAAACCACCGGTACGGTGCTGGACCCCGCGATGCAGGCGGCCAACCACAACCCCTGGGGCACTTGGGATCCCATGGTCGACTACGCCATGATGAGCCGGTTCAACCGCGGCTTCGCCAGTCTGCTGCACGCCAACAAACCGACGGTGGCGAAACTGCACGGCTTCGCCGTCGCGGGCGGCACCGACATCGCGCTGTACGCCGATCAGATCATCTGCGCCGACGACACCAAGATCGGCTACCCGCCCACCCGGGTGTGGGGCGTCCCGGCGGCGGGCATGTGGGCCCATCGCCTCGGCGATCAGCGCGCGAAACGGCTGCTGTTCACCGGCGACTGCCTGTCCGGTAAGCAGGCCGAGGAATGGGGACTGGCGGTCGAGGCGCCGCCCGCCGATCTGCTCGACGAGCGCACCGAAGCCCTGCTCGAGCGCATCGCCCGGATGCCGGTCAACCAGCTGATCATGGCGAAGCTGGCGCTGAACAGCGCGCTACTGGCTCAGGGTGTGCAGAACTCCGGCATGATCAGCACCGTTTTCGACGGCATCTCCCGGCACACCCGGGAGGGATACGCCTTCCAGCTGCGTGCGGCCACCGCCGGTTTTCGTGCAGCGGTGCGCGAGCGCGACGAACCGTACGGCGACTGGAAGCGCGGCCAGTTCAACCACCCGGAAAACCAGTAGCTGATTAATAACGGTAAAGGCACTATCGGATCGCAAAAGTGCCATTGAAACGCCGCCTAAAGGCCAATTCGGTGTGTTCATAGTCATTTGCCGAGTGCGCGCTGACATATCGCGAGGCACTATCGGAACTGCGCCCACCCCGGGCGCGGAAACGATCGGAGGTTTTCGATGTCTCTTCGCGACAAGTTCGACGAAGCAGCCGGTAAAGCCAAAGAAGCGACCGGCCACGCCACCGGCGACAAGGGCCTGCGCCGAGAAGGCAAGGCGGATCAGACCGAGGCCAAGGCGAAAGGCAAGTTGCACGACGTGGCCGAAGGCGCCAAGGAAGGCCTCGACGAGGTGAAGACCACCCTCGGCGGCCTGGCCGACAAGGCGAAGAACGCGGTGGACCGCAACAAGTAGGCAGGACCGGTCACCTGAGGGCGGCGAAGAGTTCTTCGCCGCCCTCAGGCTTGGCTACGGGACGGGATGGAACCCGGCGCCGACCTCGTTGCGGGCCTCCAGATCGGCGCTGATCGCCGCCATATTCGTCCCCACCTCCGGACCCAGGCAGCCGACGCCCAGGTAGGCGTTCACCATGCCCACCAGGGTCGATCCCACCATCACGGGAGCTCCGGAATCGCCTTCGAGCACACACATCTGCGTCCACGTCTCGTGGTGCGCCGCGCGGACATTCCCCCACACCACGCCGCAACTGGTGCCGGTGGTCCGCCCCTTCTTACACGCCACGGCCGGGAACTGCGCGGGCGCGCCGATCCCGGTGATCGTCGTATCCCCCATGCGCGCAACGGGATTGATCCGGCCCGGCGTGAATTCGATGAGCGCGTAGTCCAGGTCCGGGTTCGAGTAGACGAACCGGCCGACCACCCCGTAATTCGGGTTCGCCTCCGCCACCACCTTGGCTCCGGCGTCGCCGCAGTGCCCGGCGGTCAGCCCCAGCAACCGACCGTCGCGATCATGCCCGACGGTGGTCAGCGTGCACTGTGCCTGACTGTCGATGATGATGCCGGAGCCGCCACCCACCGTGGGCGGCTCGCTGCCCGCCTGCGCGGTTCCCGCGGCGGCGAAGGCGATGGCGGTGGCCGCGCAGGCCACGCCGATGGACCGGTGCCCGGCTCGTTCGTTCATCGCACTCTCGCTTCCGACGTCATCCAGAGAAACTCGTGGTTCAACAGGTGATCGAATCGCCCGCGCAGAAAGGCCACCGCGGCCCGCGAGCGCGCCATCTCCGGCAGCTCCGCCACCAGTCTGCTCGCCAGCACGCGCAATTTGGTGTTGGTTTCCTGGGACCGCTTTCGTAATACGTCGAAGGCCTGCTCCGCGGTCAAGCCGTACACCAGCATCAGCGCACCTTTGGCTTGTTCGATGACCGCTCGCGAGGCCTCCGGGTCGAGTAGCTCCCCATCCACGCCAGTCATACCTACGCACTACCCAGGCAATCCGGGTACACACCTGCGGAAACTACTTCGAACGTTCGTGCATGGTGAGCAGCAGATGATCGAACCTGGATCGGAACCCCACCGGCGCGCCACCGAGCCCGGCGATGGCGCCGACCAGCTGTTCGGCCACCTGCCGCAGCTTGGTGTTGGTCTCCTGGGAGCGCCACTGCAATACCTTGAACGCCTGCTCCGGGTGCACGCCGTAGACCAGCATCAGGATGCCCTTGGCCTGCTCGATCACCGCGCGGGCCTCGATCAGATCCGGCAAGGTCTGGTCCAGGGTGGCGCGGCTGTTCTCCTGCAAGGTTTCGGTGACATCGATGTAGTAGCCGGTGGTACCCGACACCGCGCCGTGCTCGTCGAGCAGATGGTCGCCGACGACGATCACCTCGTGGACCTCGCCGCGGGTGTCGATGATGCGGTGCCGGGAGCAGAACGCGTCACCGGTGGTGGTCACCGCGGCCAGGGTGTGCGCCACCTCGGCCCGATCATCGGGATGTTTGTGCGAGAGCAACAGCTCCGTCGTCGGGACGACGGTGCCCGGCTCGTAGCCGTGCAGAGCCGCGACTTCCTCGGACCATTCCCAGCGCTGATCGGCGAACCAGAAACGGAAACTCCCGATATTCTGCGGACGTCCGGCGATCACACGTTCGACGACGCCGGCGCTGTCTGGGTCGAGTTGCCCGATCTCGGTCACTGATCAAGTATCCGCTGTAGCGGGCCGACATACCGCATTGGGACGCTGCGCCACACGATTGTGGCTGACCCGCAATCAGGTGCGCGGGTCCCCGGTGAAGACATGGCGGGATCGTGTCACGGCGCGCGGATCGGTGCGGGCATATTCGCGATACCTGCGGTCCGCGGGTACGAAACGCGCCACTCACCGCGCCCGGCGGGTGCGCTAGCGTTTTTCGTATGCGGCTTCACGTGGGATGTGCGATGTGGCGGCACGCGGCGTGGCAGGAAGGGCAGTTGCCCGCGAGCGAGGCGTTGCGCGTCTATGCGAGTAATTGCACTGCGGTAGAGGGGAATACGACGTTCTACGCGACGCCGTCCCGGGCCACCGCGCAATCCTGGGCGGCGCAGACCGGCCCCGATTTCCGGTTTCTGATGAAGCTGCCGAAACCGATCACCCACGAACGCCGGCTCGTCGAGGTCGAGGCGCCGTTGCGGGAGTTCCTGACCGCGATGGAGCCGCTCGGGCCGCGGCTGCATGCCTGGTGGGTGCAGTTGCCCGCGTCGTTCGGACCGAACGAGCTCGGGGCGCTGGCCGGGTTCCTCCGGGCGTTGCCGTCCCGGTCGGCGGTGGAGGTCCGGCACCCCGCGTTCTTCACCGACGAGCGGGCGGCGCGTCAGCTGGAACACGTGCTGGGCCGGGTGGACGCGGAATGGGTAACCTTCGACACCACAACGCTTTTCGAGGGTTTGCCACAGAGCCCCGCCGAGCAGGAGGCGCGGGCGAAGAAGCCGCGGGTGCCGCGAAGAACCTTGGCGCTCACCGAGTTTCCCGTGGTGCGATACCACGGACGCGACGATCCGGAACGCACGATCGCGGGCTGGCAACCGTGGCTGGACACGGTGACCGGCTGGCTACGCGAGGGCCGCTCGCCCACCGTGTTCATCCACACGCCGGACAACGCGAGCTCACTGCCGCTGGCCCGCCGCTTCCACGCCGAGGTCCGGGCTCGACTACCCGAGCTGGAGCCGCTGCCCGAACCCGAACCTACCGAGCCGATGACCCTGTTCTGACGGTGTTCTAGTCGGCCATTCCAGCGGCTTGCCTGCGCGCCCGCATCTTGGCCTGGCGCGCCTCGGAGAAGTCGGCGGTCCACAGCGGCTGCAGCATGTGCCAGTCGGCGGGGTGGGCGGCGATATTCGCGGCGAATCGGTCCGCCAGCAGTTGAGTGGCCTCGTCTACGCCGCCCGACGTGTCGATCGGCGCGCCGACCGAGAAGCCCCAGCCGTCTCGGGTGAACCAGCAGTGCACCGGCAGCAGGTCCGCGCCGGTGGCGATGGCCAGCCGGGCGGGCCCGGCGGGCATGCGCATCGGCTCGCCGAAGAAGCTGACCCGCACACCGGTGCCCGTGATATCGCGTTCGCCCAGCAGACCCACCAGGTGACCCGCGCGCAGGCGGTCGGCGAGCAGGTCGAACGGCGGGGCCTCGCTACCGGTGAGTGGGATGATCTCGAACCCGAGGCCTGCGCGGAATCTGACGAAGCGCTGGTACAACGATTCCGGCCGGAGGCGTTCGGCGACGACGGTGGGTGTGCCGATACGCCGTACTACCCAGATACCGGCCAGATCCCAGTTCCCGCTGTGTGGCAGCGCCAGAATGATGCCGCGCCCATGGGCTTTGGCGGCCAGGATGTGCTCGATACCGGTGGCGGATTCCTCGATCTCCTCGGCGAGCGCCACCGGATCCATACCGGGCAGCCGGAACGCCTCCCGCCAATACCGGGCGTAGGAGCGGAGATTCGCGCGGATCAGTTCATCCGGAACGTGCTCGGGGGTGACGCCGAGGACGCGGGACAGGTTGCGCCGCAGTTGTTCCGGGCCACCACCGCGCCGCGCCGCATAGTCCGCGCCCGCGTCGAACAATCGCACCGCCCACCGCTCCGGCAGGGCGCGCACCACCCGCCAGCCCGCCGCGTACCCGAGATCCACCGCCCGCTCCTTGAGATTCACGCCTCGATTGTTCCTGGGAGAGCGTGGATCCGGGCGCAGATCGAATCGGCGGCGCGTCGCCGGTCAGTTGTCGCGGCCGCGCGGATGCACCGGTTCGTAACCGGCGAACGGCATCCTGCGCTCCCGAATGTCGTTACCTTCGAACCAGATTCGCAGCAGCGCGCGCAGCGGCGAACGGGCGCGCTGCTCGGGCGCGGACGGCACGCTGTGAAACTCCGAAGCCGAACTGAACATAGGCTGTCTCGCCTTCTCCCGGGTGCAGGAGTCAGCACCCAACCCTCGTTGTATGGGCCACCAGGGGCTGGGGCAGCTTCTTACGATTACCCGCCGACGCTCAGAATAAACGTGTTCGCGAAAGCATTCCGGCGAATGCACGAAATCGCGGCGATGATTCCACGGGACGAAAATGCCTGGGGCCGAGCCGTTTTTCGCGCAGCGCTGTACCCAGCCCGCGCCGTGCGGCGCTCGGTTCGGCGGCCGGGGCGATGCCGCCGAAGCGTCGTTCGGACGCCGTTTCCGGTGCGTCGTCGGCCGTGGCGGTGAGCAGCCGATCCGGAAGCGCCAATTTGTTGATCGTGCGCAGTGTCAGCAGATACTGCCGCGCCAATGATCCGGTGGTATACGGCAGATCGTATTCGACGCACAGCGCCCGCACCCGGGCCGCGATTTCGGCGTAACGGTTACTGGGCAGATCCGGAAACAGGTGATGCTCGATCTGATGGCACAGATTTCCGCTCATGAACGCGAGCACCGGTCCGGCCTCGAAATTCGCGGTGCCGAGCATCTGGCGCAGATACCACTCGGATTTCGACTCGTCGAGCAACGCCTCCGGCGTGAATTTTTCCGCGCCGTCCGGGAAATGACCGCAGAAGATGACTACATAAGCCCAGAGATTGCGTAGCGTATTGGCCGCGGCGTCGGCGGCGAGGGTCCGTTTCCAGCGTCGTCCGCTCAGCGCGGGGAACAGCAGATAGTCTTTGCCGGCCTGCCGGGCGATCTTGGCCAGCAGGGCTTTCGTCTGGGCCTTCTTCGCCGCCGTGTTCGTGGCGCGCTCCTGCTCGGAATACAGGTCGTGCAGTGCGATGCCCCATTCGAAAGTGGCTGCCAGGAGCCAGTTCTGCAACGGCTGCAGCAGCAGCCGGGGACGCCACGGCTGGTCCCGGGTGACGCGCATGACACCGAAGCCGATGTCGTCGTCCATGCCGAGGACGTTGGTGAACACATGGTGCCGGTAATTGTGCGAATACCGCCACTGGCTCGACAAACCCGCCATATCCCATTCCCACGTGGTGGAATGGATTTCGGGGTCGTTCATCCAATCCCATTGGCCGTGCGCGACATTGTGGCCGATTTCCATGTTCTCGATACTCTTCGCCGCCGCCAGCGCGGTCGTACCGAGAATCCAGGCGGTCCTTCCCCGGCCGCACGCGATCAACAGCCGGGCCGCGACGTCCAGCCCGCGTTGCAGGGCGATGGTGCGGCGAATATAGGCGGCGTCGGCCGCACCGCGCTGCTCGACGATATCGCGGCGAATCGCATCGAGCTTTTGGCCGAGTGTCTCGATATCCGCGTCGCCGAGATGGGCATAGGCAGCGACATCGGTGATAGCCATTTCAGTCCTCCACGGGCTGGAAGCTCAATACCACGAGGGGAAATACACGTGGCCGAGCCGATGCGCTCCACACAGCGAGGACTGGACCGGGGAGTGTGTGCACTGGCTACTACAATCCAGCGTACGCTCCCCCGGGGCAATTGTTCGCCCAGCGCGAAATCGACGCTACCGCAGGTAATTTCACCGGCTTCGCACCGCACCCGGCGGTGCGATCCCGAGCCGCGTGTAGGGTGGATTCGTCGGAAAAAAGGAGCCGTCGAATGGCGCCGAACCACCTCCGGCTGCTCTGCGGCCGCCAACATCTGCCCTCGGTGAATACCGCGCAGGTTAAATTCACACCTACCCCGCCGCAGTTCGGCGGGATAGACGGTGTGTGGTGGCCGCGGACCAGGCATCTGGGCGCCGAGTTGCCGCTCCTGCTCGAGGCGTTACGGCCGTACCTGGGCACACCGTGGCGCGTCGCCTACCATCCGCACGGCTGGGTTCTGGGTCCACCGCGGCTGCTCGACCTGGGCGAACGCGCGGTGCAACTGGTCCCACAGCGGTTCGAGCTGGGCAATATCGTGCATATCCTCGGGATCGACGGCGCCAGGATCGTGCTTCGGGTGATCCCACCCGCCACCCGGTCCCGCATCCCCTTCCGCTGAACTACTCCGCCGCGACGGGCGGCCGGAACTTTCGCACCAGCAGGAAGCCGACGGCGCACCCGATGGTCACCAGCAGGGCTGCCACCCCCGGAGCCACATCGCTGAGCAGGCCGGGGTCGGCGTACATGTCGGGCCGTCCGGCTTCCCGGAACACCCGCCCGCGCATCGCCACCACCAGTCCGGGCACGAAAAGCATCGCGATGCAGAGCATGAGGCTGCCGCTGTGCGCGGGGAACGTCGCGGTGAAGCAGTAGCCGGTGATCACCGCGAGACCGACCGCGGCAACCGCCAGGGCCGTACCGTGCGAGACCCCGCTCAACGCGGCGAGCACAGCCAGCGCGACGACGGCGGCCATACCCATCGTCGGCAGCGGCCATCGCGCACCCAGCCACAGACCGCCCGCACAGGCCGCGAACAGCGCCGGAACCAGCCACGTCGTCTGCGCGGTGAACGCGATCACGCCTCCCACGGCGCCGAGCGCCACGGACTGGGTCAGCAAGAGGCCGTCCCGGCCCGGCAGCAGAAAGGCCGCGACCGTGCCCGCCACCACCGTGGCCACCGCGACCAGGGCGATATCGAGCAGGGTGCTGCCGTGCCGGGCCAGCCACTCCGAGCCGAGCAGCGGCACCGAGGTGGTCACCAGCGCCGCCACGATCGGCCGCAACGGCAGTTCCACCGAGATGTCGGCCGGACCGCGGCGTTCGCCGCGCAGCGCGCACAGCGCTGCCAGGACGCCGGTCGGCCAGATCAGCCACATCGGCGGCGAGCCGACGACGAAACCGAAGATCGGCGAATGCCGGGCCGGGTCGCCGTACTCGGTCGCCGATACGCTCACGTCGGCCAGCGCGATGCTGGTGAGCGCGCCGAGCGTGAAGACAGCGGCGACCGGCAGCCGGGCCGATACGGCGGCGACCGCACCGCCCAGCAGGATCCCGCCGGCCAGCGAGTCGACGTAGTTCAAGGTGGTCAGCGGCGCCATCGTGGCGGAGATACTGCCCACGATGTGGTTGGCGAGCAGAATCGCCGTGCCGCTCGCCGCCGCCGACCAGGCCACCACGGCCGAGTTCGCGGTACTCACGAAGACGGCGACCATGACCGCGGCCAGACAGCCGATGGCGGTGGCGCGGGGCATGCTGTAGCCGAGCAGTTCCATCTGCAAGGTGGAGGTGCCCTCGGCCCAGGCGAGCGAGATCGGTGTGGTGAGCGCCAGGCCGCCGATCACTGCGGAAAGAAATGCCGTGACCAGCTCGAGTGCACCGGTGCGTCGCACCAGCTCACGCTAGCCGAGGCGGGTGTGAATGCCCCTCATTTGCGCACGGAAACCTCGTGCGCGAGTTAAATCCACCCGCTACTCCAGGCGCAGCGCTTGGACCGGGCAGCTGTCTACTGCGAGTTCGGTCAGCCGGCGATCCGCCTCGGTGACGGTGTCGACGAGCGGCTCGGTGATTCCGTCGTCGTCGACGCGGAAGAGCATGGGCGCCACGGCTTCACACATGCCGTGGCCCGCACAGCGTTCGCGGTCGGCCACGATCCTCACCGGCGCTCCAAACGAATCGGCAGCCCGTCCGACGGTGTCGGCCCGGTGCCCGCCACCAGCGGCACCCGGTAGTCCGGGTCCACGCTCCACCGGTACCGCAGCAGCACCTGGTGCAAAACGGCTTTCACGGTCATCCCGCCGAAGTAGAGGCCGATGCACTTGTGCGCGCCACCGCCGAACGGGGCCCACGTGAAGCGGTGCGATTTGTCCTCGCGGCGGTCGGGGGCGAAGCGCTCCGGGTCGAAAACGTGTGCGTCCGGCCAATATTCGTCGGTGTGCATCATCGCGTAGGGGCTGCACATAACCAGTGTGCCCTTGGGAAGGAAGTAATCGAGGATATTGGTGTCGGCGATGGTCTCGCGGGCTTGCTGCGCCACCGGCGCGTAGAGACGCAACACCTCACGAAAAGCCAGGTCCAACGCCGGAAGCCGATCCAGATCCGCGTAGGCAAGCGAATCTTTGCCCAGGGCAATCGATTCCGCGCGCAACCGGTCCTGCCACTCCGGGCGCCGGCCGAGTTCGTACATCAGCATGGACGCCGCGATGGTGCTGGTGTCGTGGGCGGCCATCATCACGAAGATCATGTGTTCGACGACTTCGTCATCGGTGAACGCGTCACCGTCCTCGCTGGTGGCGTGGCTGAGCACGCTGAACAGGTCGGCTCCGCCGCTTGCCCGCTTGGCGGGCAGTTCGCGCCGGAAATAGTCGGCGAGCACCCGGCGGCCGTGCAGGCCCCGGGCCCACACGCCGCCCGGAATGTTCGCCCGCACAATGGCTTTGCCGCCCGCGACCGCGTCCTCGAAGGCTCGCGCCAGCCGGGTCCCCTCCGGGCCGAGCTGGGCGCCCGCGAAGACCTCGGTGGCCTGCTCGAGCAGGAGTTGCTTGATCGCGCTGTAGGCGTGGAAGTTCCGGCTGGGCTGCCAGTCACCGATACCCTGCGCGATGCGCGGCGTGGTCAGATCCAGGTAGCCGATCAACCGGGGCCGGGTGAAGGCCTGCTGCATGATCCGGCGATGGAACAGGTGCTCGTCGAAATCGCGGAGCAGCAATCCGCCGTGGAAGAAGGGCCCGATGAGGTACTCCCAGCCGCGTTGCGCGGAGAACACCTTGTCCCGATCCAGCAGGACGGCTTCCAGCGCGGCCGGACTGCCGACCGTGACCGCGGGCCGGCCCAGGATCCCGAACCACTGGATCGGGCCGAACTGTTCGAACCGTTTGCGCGCGAAAGGGATCGGATCGGCCAGCGTGCTGAGGGTGTAGCCGATGCCGGGCGGACCGAAATTGCCCAGCACCGGCCGCAGCCCGCTGCCGGGCGGGGGCTCGGCCAGCGGACGCACCGGGGCGGGATAGCGCTCGCTCAGCCGGGCGCCGGCCAGCTGCACCTGCGCCGCGACCCTCGCTCTGGCTCGGCGCACTGCCCCGGACACGTCGTTGATCGCCGGCGGCGCGAGAAGATTCATGATCAGCACCCTTCGAGTGATGCGGGTCACTCGACCATATCGGAATCAGAGGTTTCCGTAAACGTTTGTTTCCCAACTTCTTCCATGCCAAGCTGGGCAGGGTGAGCAGAGCTTTCACCGGCACCTACCGCGGCACCTCCACCGAAGAGCGCCGCGAGGACCGGCGCCGACGGCTACTGGACGCCGCCCTGGACATCATCGGCACGCAGGGCATTTCCGCGCTCACCGTCCGCGGCCTCTGCGAACAGGCGCGCGTCGGCCCGCGGTTCTTCTACGAGGCGTTCCCGGATCTGGACACCCTCGCCGCGGAACTGCTGCGCGAGATCCAGGATTCGGCCCTGGCCCGCGCTCGCACCGCGGTCGCGAACACCACCGGCGCAGCCGCCGACCGGATCCGAGCCGGCGTGGCCGCGCTCATCACCGACCTGACCGACGACCCGCGGCGGGCGAAACTCGTCTTCGCGGCCGCTTACGGCAACGAGGCGCTGATGCGCACGCGGTTCGCGGGCATGCACCGGGTCGCCGAGGTCATCATCGAGCAGACCCGCTTGGTGCTCGACCTGCCGGCGGGCCAGGACACGGCCGTCGCCACCGTCGCCCAGCTGATCACCGGCGGCGCCGCGGAACTTGTACTGGCCTGGATCGACGGTCACCTCCCCGTCGACCAGCCGACCCTGATCAACCTGCTGGCGGACTACGCGATCGACATGATCGACCGGCTGTCCGCGGTCGGCGCGCGGCTGCCCTGAATCAGGAGCGATGCACCGGGCCGTGCGCGTCGGCGCAGTGCAGGTCCTCGGCCGGTAAGGCGACCTCGCCGGCATGGTCGACCTGCAATGTGGTGTGTTCCAAGTCGAATTCGTCGTGCAGGACGGATTCGATGACCGACCGCAGCGCGTGGCAGTCGGCGCCGTCGTCGACCAGGACGTGCGCGGACAGCGACGGCTGACCCGAGGTGATCACCCAGACGTGCAGATCGTGCACCTCCGCCACCTGCGGGATGGCCACCAGCCGAGTGCCGATGGCGTCGGGGTCGAGGTGAGCCGGGGCGGCCTCGAGGAAGATACGGCCGGATTCGCGGACCAGCCCCCAGCCCGCCTTCAGCATGAGACCGGCCACGACGAGGGCGGCGATGGCGTCGGCGCGAGGCCAGCCCGCAAGCCAGACCACCGCCCCCGCGATGGCGGTGCCGATGAACGCGTACAGATCGTTGAGGATGTGCTGGAACGCGCCCTCGACATTGAGACTGGTCCGATTGGCCTTGCTGATGCACCAGGCGGCGATGATGTTCACCACAATGCCGAACAGCGCGGTGATCAGCACCAGCGGGCCTTCGACATCGGGCGGATCGATCAATCGATGGATGCCCTCGTAGACGAACCAGACCGCGAGCAGCAGCAGTGTGATGCCGTTGGCCTGCGCGGACAGGATCTCGGCGCGTTTGTAGCCGTAGGTGTACTTGCCGCTCGCCGGGCGCTTGGCCAGCCGGATCGCGATGAGCGCGAGCACGATCGAAGCCGCGTCGGTGAGCATGTGCGCGGCATCGGTGATCAGGGCCAGGGATTGCGCGACAAGGCCGACGATCACCTCCGCGGCCATGAAGGTGGTGATCAGCGCGAGGGCGATGCCCAGCCAGCGCCGGTCCGCGTCGGCGGACACGCCGTGCTCGTGATTGTGCCCGTGATCTGCGGATTTGCTGTGATTATGAGGAGGCGACGCCGGCGCGGCGACGACTGTCGCCTCCGGCTGATCCGACCCGCAGTGATCTCCACCCATAACCCAGCGCCCTCATTTCCTGTGTCTGGCATCCGTCGGACAGCCTAGCTCAAAGTGCATGCATGCGCATGTCTGCATCTGTTATGTCCGGGACACTATCCCAGAGGTTGCCCAGTGCGCAATCGTGATCTTCTGCGGTGCACCGGGATTCACTGCTCCGACTACTATTCGGGCATTGCCTTTCGGGGCTGTCGAATGAGGTCGAAGGGGTTTCAATGGATAGGCCGGCGTGGGCGCCCGAGGGCGTGGATATGCAGCAGGCGAGCCCGGCACGGATGTACGACGCACTGCTCGGCGGCTCGCACAACTTCGAGGTCGACCGCCAAGCCGCGGCGATGGGCAAGAAGCTCGTGCCCGATCTGCCGCGCGTCGCGCTGAGCAATCGCGCGTTTCTGCGCCGGGCGGTGCGGTTCATGGCCGACGCCGGTATCAAACAGTTCCTCGACATCGGGTCCGGCATCCCGACCGCGGGCAACGTGCACGAAGTCGCGCAGAGCATCGACCCCGAGATCCGCGTGCACTACGTGGACATCGACCCGGTCGCGGTAGCGCACGCCAACGCCATCTTGCTGAGCAATGACCGCGCTACCGCCACCGAAGCCGATCTGCGCAAACCCGAGCCGTTGCTCGACGAGGTCCGCCGGAGCGGCCTCATCGATTTCGAGCAGCCGGTGGGTCTGCTGCTGGTGGCCGTGCTGCATCTGCTGGCCGATGCCGACCAGCCCGCCGACAAGGTCGCCGCGTTACGTGCCGCCGTCCCCGCGGGAAGCTTTGTCGCGATTTCGCATCTGACTTCCGAGCTTCGGCCCGAAGATGCCGCCCAACTGGGCGCGAACGCGGCGAATCAGAATCGAATCGGCATCCACTTCCGCGACCGGGCGGGTATCGAGACTATGTTCGACGGGTGGGACCTGGTCGAACCCGGAGTTGTCGAGCTGCCGGCCTGGCGGCCGGAATCCGAGCGCGATCAGCACGAAGCGCCGGGCCGGTCGCTGGGCCTGGCGGGCGTCGGCCGGAAGATCTGAAAACTGCTCTAGGAGCAGGGGGACGGTGAGTGGGTTGGGTGAGCTGGCGGTGCGCTGGGCCGACGCGCTCGACGGCGTAGTCGCCCCGACCCTCACCCGCACGCAGATCGAGACGCTGCTCGGTGATCTGGCCGAGGTGCTGCTCGCCGTCCTGCGCGAGCAGGCCGCCGCACAGGTCGCCTACGACGCGGCCGCCGTACTGGTGGCCGCCAACTACCGGGATCCGGCGGCGGTCAGCCGGTCCATCAGCTTGATCTGCCGCGACATGGTCGAGGAGGTCTGCCCGAGTCGCGGCGGTCCCGAGTACGAGCGAGTCCGCGATCGCGCCGTCACCGTCGCGGCCGAATTCGCCGCGGGCTTCACCGCCGCGCTCCGCAGTGCCGCACTCGGCGAACAGGAGACCACGCTGGCGGCGGCGCTGGCCGCGGCGCAGGAGGCCGAGGCGCGCAGGCAGCTCTCGGAGGCGAGGTTTCAGGCCGTGTTCGAGGGCGCCTCGGTCGGCATCGGCACGCTCGACACCACGGGCCAAGTGCTCGACGTGAACCGGGCTTTCGCCGAAATGCTCGGCCTACCAGCCGAACTCATGCCGGGGCGTTCGGTGGCGGAACTACTCGGCCCGGACAATATCGGTTATGCCTTCGAGCAGATGCAGCTGATGTTGGCCGGGCGGATCGACAGGTTCCGGTTGGAAACCGAACACGTGCGCCCCGACGGGGGTTTCGCCTATATCGACTTATCGATGTCGGCGGTGCGCGACACCAGCGGCCGGATCCGGTTCCTCATCGGGGTGGCCGTCGATGTCACCGAGCGTAAGCAGCTGGCGAATCAGCTCTGGCACGACGCCAACCACGACAACCTCACCGGCTTGCCGAACCGGGTGCTGTTCTTCGATCGGCTCGCGCACGCGACCGCGCCGCTGGGGGTCTGCTACCTGGACCTGGATGGGTTCAAGGAGATCAACGATCACTGGGGCCATACCGTGGGCGACCGGGTATTGCGCGATGTGGCGCACCGGCTCCGCGCGGCCGTCGAGCCGGCCGGGGGGCTCGCGGCCCGGATCGGCGGTGACGAGTTCATTGTGCTGGTGGACAGATGCGAAGGCGAGCATCAGCTTTCGGCGATCTCCCGCCGTATCCGGGTGGCGCTGGCGGCCCCGATCGAGGTGGCCGGACAGCCCGTGACGGTGGGCGCCAGCATCGGCACGGTGTTCGCGGAGGAGAAGCCCCGCGATATCGACGCGCTGATGCACACCGTCGACACGGCCATGTACCGCGACAAGTCCGCGGGGGGCGGGTCGCAGGCGCGGCACCGTTAATCCACTTCCGCGAACCGGAAGTCGCTGGTGCCCGCGGTGGCGACGACCGCGGTGTGCTCGCTGATCAGCCATTGCCCGCAGACGCACCGCAGGTAGCGGGTCGAACCGTGCGCCGAGACGAGGGTGGGCGAGGGCCATTGGCAGGTGGGGCAGCTGGTGTCCATGCGCTCAGCCTGATGTAATGGGTCAGTGCATTTCAACCCTTACGGTGGCGCGGCGGCCGAGCTGGCCGCCCAGCTGGTGAATTCGACACCGGAAACCGACCTGCAGAAGCTGCTCGACGATGCGGACTACAAGCCGCTGGGCTCGCTGGACCAAAGACAGGCCCGGGAATTGCACCGGTGGATTCACCGGCTCGACGCGGTGTTCACCGCACCCTCGGTGGCGTTGCTGAACGAGTTGCTGGCCGAGACCACCAGCGAGCCCTACATCTCCACGCACGACGGGCGGCCGCCGCATCTGCACTTCTCGCGGATGGACCTGCCGACGGTGGAACGCGTCAAGGCCTACACCGCGATGGGTCTCGCGGAGCTGTTCTGCGCGGCGCCGGAACGGATCGGGCGCTGCGCGCGGGAGGGGTGCGAACTGGTGTTCGTGGACAGCTCACGCAATGGGCGGCGCCGGTTCTGTACCACCCGGTGCTCCAACCGAGTTCATGTGGCGGAGCACCGGCGCGCGCGTTCGGCGTGACTCAGCTCGCGCTGCGCTGACCGGGTTTGCGGAAGCCGGGTAGCTGGTCGGCGACGATCCAGCGGCCGTAGGTCTTGGCTCCGGTGTCGTCGTCGCGACTGATCGGGCTGACCCAGGTGGGCCTGGGCATGGCGGCTGCCCGCTGGCCGCGGCCGATCAACGGAACCTGTTGCGCCACAAGGTAATAATCGCCCTCGCCCTTGGGTTCGGGCAGATATTCGCACAGCTGCTCGGCCGCGTCACCGAGATGCGCGGCGGCGACCACACCGCTCCACGGCCGGGAATCCTCGTCGCGCACGACGACCGCCGAGACGGTCCACATGCGATTGCCGGTGGGGTGCTGCTGAGGATCGGCGGTGTCTCCCGCGTCCGAGTACGTGTTGTCGATCATCTTGCACCTCCGGTTGCTGCCCGGGGGAGGCGAGGCCTCCCGGTCTAACGTTCCTGCGCTCTGGGCCAATTCAGCAATTCATAGGAGAACTGACCTGCAAATGCAGTGTATCGCTCTCCCAGCTGATCTCGGTGTTGTTTCCCGTGGTGAAACACGTTCTGGTACAGCCTGATTCATGTGAACCCGGGTTACGTTCCGGCGGTCGCGTCAGTCCGGTGCCCGCAGCGGATCGGTCAGCAGATCGGTGAAAGCCAGTTCGGCGGCTCCGAGCAGCGTGGCGTCGGCGCCCAGCGCCGAGGTACGCAGGCGGACCCGCTCCCGGACGGCGAGCAGGCCGTCGACCGCGAGCCGGCTGCGGACCTGCGCCGCGGCGGCCAAGTAGATTTCGCGCAGCACGCCGCCGAAGACGACCACCGAGGGATTGAAGATATTGACCAGGTTGGCGACGCCGTAGCCGAGCCAATCGCCGACTTGATGCAGGGCGTCCCGGCAGCGGGCGTCACCGCGCGCGGCGGCCTCGACGATCGCTCCGACCACCGCCCGGCCCGGCGGGTCGGTGCGACCGGCGACCGCGATCAGCGCCAGCTCACCGGCCTCGGCCTCCAGACAACCACGCGAGCCACAGGCGCAAGGTCGCCCGCCCGGGTTCACGATCATGTGACCGACTTCGCCGCCGTAGCCGCCTTCGCCGCCGATCAGGTTGCCGCCCAGAATGATTCCGCCACCGACGCCGACATCACCGTGCAGGTAGATCAGGTTTTCGACATCGACGCAGACGCCGCGCTCACGCTCGGCCAGCGCGCCGAGGTTGGCGTTGTTGCCGACCGCGACCTTCAGGCCCAGCTCCTCGGACAGACGGGCGCCGATCGGGACGTCGACCCAGCCGAGGTTCGGACCGTAGCGCACGACGCCGTCGGATTCGCGGACCATGCCGCAGAACGCGACACCCACTCCGGCACAGCGCGTACCCGGGCCCGCGCTCTCGATCATGCCGCGCGCCATCGCCGCCAGGGCGGTGATGACCTCGTCCGGGTCGAAAGTCCCGCTGGTGCGCGGAGTTTCGCTACGCGCCAGCACCGCACCGCCCAGGCCGACCCGGCCCACGGCGAGCCGGTCGGTGCCGACGTCGAGCGCGACCACGTAAACCTGTTCGGAGGGACGGACGACGAGCGATGGCCGTCCCGCCTTACCCGTCTGACCGGGGAGTTCCTCGCTCACCAGGCCCGCGGCGGCCAGGTCCGCGGTGAGCGCCAGGATGGTGCTGCGGTTCAATCCCATGCGCTCGGCGAGGACCGCCCGTGACATCGGTCCGCCGCGGTGGATGTGCCGCAGCAGGACCGCGAGATTGCGTCGCCGGATCTCCTCGGGCGAAGGGGCCGCTCGCATACTGATCGTCCCCTCTCCCCGGGTGCTTCGGTGGCCTTTCCTAGCTGTGCGACTGAGCTCGTTTGCGCGACAACGCATCCACTCCCGCTGCCAACAGCAGCACGAATCCTGTCACAACGAATTTCGTGCCCGCGCTGAAGCCCATCAGCCCCATGCCGTTGTTGATCACGGCCACCACCGCGGCGCCCAGCACCGCGTCGAGCATGCGGCCCCGGCCACCGAACAGGCTGGTGCCGCCGATGACGGCGGCGCCCACCGCGGTGAGCAGCACATCGCTGCCGCCGGTATTCGGGTCGACCGAGTTGGCGCGCGAGGCCGCGATCAGTCCGCCCACCGCCGCCATCGTCGAACACAGCACGAACGCGGTGATCTTGATGCGATCCACGGCGATGCCCGCCCGGCGCGCGGCCTCCGCGTTGCCGCCGACCGCGTAGATGTGGCGGCCGAACGCGGTGCGGCGCAAGACGAATGTCCACAGCAGTAGCAGTGCCGCGATGAGCGGCACCACGATCGGCATGCCCTGCAGCGAGTTCATCGCGGGATTGCGGCTGCGTTCGTCGTTGAGCACCGCGACGACGACACCGACCACGATCGCGACCGCCGCGATGCGCAGCGCGATCACCGGCAGCGTCTCCCCGGTGAGCCCTAATTTGGTGCGGGCGCGCAGCTTTCGGAACTGGATGATGGCGAAACCGATCAGCAGGATCGCGTACATGATCCAGCCGAGCAACGGCGGCACGTTCTTGTTGGCGATCGCGACGATGGTCGGATCGGCGATGGAGATATTGCGCCCGTTGTCCATGATCTTGAGCGCGACGCCTTGCAGGGCAAGGAAAGCCGCGAGCGTGACCACGAACGACGGAATGCCGATCCGCACCACGACCGCGCCGATCACCAGCCCGATCGCGACACCGGTAAGCAGCGAGATGCCCACGGCCGCATACCAGGGCCAGCCTTTGTCGGTGAGCAGCACCGCCAGCACCGCCGCGCACACCCCGCTGGTGAAACCCGCCGACAGGTCGATCTCGCCCAGCAGCAGCACGAAGATCAACCCCATCGCGATGACCGCGATGGCCGCGCCCTGGGTGAACAGATTCGCGAAGTTGGCCTGGGTCAAGAACACCGGGCGGGCGACGGAGAAGATCACCGACAGCACGAGCAACGCGATCACCGATGGCAGCGCGCCCATGTCGCCGCTGCGGACCCGGTCGACATAGGAGGTGACCAAATCCTTCAGCGGCGCCGAGTCAGTGGGTTCTTTGCTGAGCGCCACGCTCATCGGCCGGCTCCGTTCGTGCTGATGCCGAGATCCCCGCTGCGTCCGGCGGTTATCAATTCGACGACTTGGGCGTGGGTGACATCGGAGGTCCGCACCTGGGCGGCCATCCGCCCGAGATACAGCGCGGCGATCCGATCCGACACCGCGAACACGTCATTCATGTTGTGCGAGATCAGGACTACCGCCAGGCCGCGGTCGGCGAGGGTGCGGACCAGTTCGAGCACCTGCTGGGTCTGGGCGACGCCGAGCGCGGCGGTCGGCTCGTCCAGGATCACGACCTTGCTGTTCCAGAGCACGGCTTTGGCGATCGCGACGGTCTGGCGCTGGCCGCCGGACAGGCTCGACACCTGCTGGCGCACCGACTTCACCGTGCGAACCGACAAGCCCGCCAAGGTTTTTCCGGCCAGCTCCTCCATCCCGTACTCGTCGAGGACCAGACCGTGCCGCCGCTCCCGGCCGAGGAACATGTTCTGCACGATGTCGAGGTTGTCGCAGAGCGCGAGATCCTGGTAGACGATCTCGATGCCGAGGGCGGCCGCGTCCCGCGGGCTGTGCACGTGGACCGGCGCGCCTTCGAAGAGGAACTCGCCCGCGTCGATGGGGTGTGTGCCGCCGATGCACTTCACCAGCGTGGACTTGCCCGCGCCGTTGTCACCGACCAGCGCGGTCACCGCACCGGCGTGCGCGGTGAAGGCGACATCGTGCAGCACCTGTACCGCGCCGAAACTCTTGTCGATGCCCCGTAATTCGATGATCGGGGTGTCAGTCATCCGTGAAACTCCTCCTGCCCCGCCGCGGTCCCCTCATCGAAACCGCGGCAGGAGCTGGTGCGGTGGTGTACGTCAGATTCCGTTGTCCGCGCAGAGTTTCGCGACGTCACCGGTGCACAGTTCACTCTTGGTGACGTACCCGTCGGTGATCACGTCTTTGACGTTGGCCTTGTAGATCGGCTTGGGTTCGAGCAGCACCGAGGGCACATCCTTCTTCGATTCCGGATCCGCCACGGTGCCGTTCGTGGTGCCCTTCTGCCCCTTGGTCAGTGCGATCGCCAGCTCCGCGGCCGCGGCGGCCTCCTGTTTGATCGCCTTGTACACGGTCATGCACTGGTCGCCGGCGAGCACGTTCTGCAGGCCCTGCACCGTCGCGTCCTGACCGGTGACCGGGACCTGGCCGTTCAGCTTCTGCTTCTTCAGCACCGCGATGGCGGCGTTGGCCAGGCCGTCGTTGGCCGCGGCCACCCCGCCGAGGTTGGGCGTACCGGTGAGCATCTGCTCGAAGATGGTGCCCGCCTTGGTGTTGTCCCATTCCGGCACCGCCTGATCCGGGCCCTTCGCGTATTCACCGGAATCGAATTTCGGCTTCAGCACGCCGTCGTAGCCGCTGCGGAACAGGGCGGCGTTGTTGTCGGTCGGGCCGCCGTTCAGGTACGCCACCGTGGGCTTCGGCGCGTTCTTCTCGGTCAGGCATTTGACCAGGCCCTCACCGATCAGCTTGCCGACCTTCACATTGTCGAACGACACGTAGTACTCCGCGCCGCCGCCGAGGGTCAGCCGGTCGTAATCGATGACGGTGACGCCTTGCGAGCGGGCCTTCTCGATCACCGCTTTGCCGGTGCCGCTGTCCAGGTTGGTGATCAGCAGCACACTCGCGCCATTGGTGATCATCTGATCGGCGATGGTCTGGAACGCGCCCTTGTCCCCCTGCGCGTTCTGGATGTCGGCTTTCACCCCCGCCTTGTCGAACGCCTCCTGCAGATATTTCCGGTCGGCGGTTTCCCAGCGGGCGGAGGTCTTGCTGTCCGGCAGGATCACCCCGATCTGCGCGCCGGAGCCCTTACTGCTCTCGTCCTCGCCACAGGCGGTGAGGGAGGTGAGCAACGCGGCCGAAACAGCGGTGATGGTGAGAATGCCCTTACGCATGGTGGGCCTTTCATCGGACCGCCCCGGGTGCGCCGGGCGGTCGAGTCGAGCGAATGTTGTTTGATGCAACATATTCCACTGTGACCTGGCGCACAACCTGTTCGGGCAAATCGGTCAGGTCGCGTCGTGGAAGACCAGTCCGAGGGTGTGCCGCGTCCCCGACCGGAGCACGCTGACACCGTGCCGCATCGGCGCCTTCGACCAACCACGCGCACTCGGCACCGGGCGGTCCCGGGTAGTGAAGATCAGCCCGTGCCCGCGCGGGATGGTGGTGGCATAGCCCCGGGACTGAGCTCGCGGGCGCTGCTCGACCATCAGGAACTCGCCGCCGGTGTAGTCCACACCCGGCGCGTCCAAGCCGATCACGACCTGGAGCGGAAAGACCATGTCGCCGAAGACATCCCGATGCAGCGCGTTCCAATCCCCCGCTTCGTAGCGCAGCAGGATCTGGGCGGACTTCCGCTGACCGGCGCTGTGGCACTTCGTAATCCACTCGTCCAGCGAGTCCGGCCAGGGTGCCGGTTGCCCGAGTTTGTCCGCCCAATCCCGGGCGATCGGTAGCAGATTCGGATAGAAGGCGCGGCGCAGCTCCGCCACGACGGGCGGAAGCTCATGGGTGAAGTAGCGGTATCGGCCCGACCCGAATCGATGCCGCGCCATCTCCACGGTCGTCCGGAAGCGCTGTTCCTGCGCGAAATATCCGGCGATCTCCCGGCAGGCTTCGCGCGTGAGCAGCGGCCCGGTCAGGGCGTGACCGTGTTCGGTGAGCTCCGCGGCGATGCGCGGCCAATCTTGTTCGGTGACAGTCGAATCCGCGAGGTCAAGCACCGAGGAGCACCCCCTCGAGCGCCGGCAGCTGTTGCTTGCGCTCCAGGCCACCGGCATACCCGGTCAGCCGCAGGGTGCCCAGCGGGCTGTCTACGTGCGCGTACACCGTCATGATCAGACTCCTCTCCGCGATGTCCTGTTCCCAATCTGCGGCACGCCACGGCGTGCGGCTGGCGGAATTCGGACACGGCGCTTGGGCCGGAGATCCGCTCGATGAGTTCCGGGCCCGCAGCCCGTCTGTATGGGTATCGACGACGAAAGGGAGTCCGGACGTGACCGCACCCGAGGTTCTGCTGACCGGCATCGTGTTCGGGGAATCGCCGCGCTGGCACGCGGGCCGGCTCTGGTTCTCCGATTGGGGTGCCGGCCAGGTGATCGCGCTCGATGACGACCACCGGCACGAGATCGTCGCGAGCGTCGACTCGTTTCCGATGTGCATCGACTTCCTGCCCGGCGGGCAACTGCTGATCGTCGATTCGGCCCGGCGGCGGTTGCTTCGTCGAGATCCGTCCGGCGAGCTCGTCGAGCACGCGGACCTTGCCGCGATATCGGTGCGGCCGTGGAACGACATAGTCGCCGACGAGCGGGGCAACGTCTACCTCGACAACATCGGCTTCGATTTTCCCGGCGGCGAATTCGCGCCGGGGCTGATCGCGCTCGTCACCGCGGATGGTGCGGTCCGGCAGGTCGCGGACGACCTCGCATTCCCGAACGGGCTGGCGATCACCCCGGATGGCCGGACCCTGGTCGTGGCCGAGTCCTATGCCGATCAGCTCACCGCGTTCGATATCGACTCCGACGGCACGCTCGGCAACCCCAGGGTGTGGGCGAAAACCCCCGGCGACCATCCGGACGGCATCTGTTTCGACGCCGAGGGGCACCTCTGGTACGCCGACGTCGGCAACCGCCATTGCGTCCGGGTCGCCGCGGGCGGCCAGGTGCTGGCCACTCTCGAACTCGATCGCGGGGCCTTCGCGTGCGCGCTCAGTCGAGGCGAGAATCCGCGTCTCTATGTGGTCGGCCAGAACTGGGGCGGCGAATCCGGCGCGCCCAGCGGACAAGTGGTGGCCTTCCCCGCCCCCGCGCCGAGAGCGGGTCGCCCCTGACCGTGGCCGATACGGTGCGCCCCGGAGGAGGACCACGTCCCGGACGGTGCCGATGTGGGCGCGGCGTGGAGACCGAAATTGTGTAAAGCAATGTTTCAATTTCATTCGCCGCACCCGGATATGGGGTAAATGTGAGCAGATGAGATCAGCCACTGCCTTGAAGACCGTCGTCGCCGGCGGGGCCGCCGTCGCGCTCGCGCTGCTGTCTGCCTGCGGTTCTCCGCCGGCCGAGAAGGACGGCAAAGGGTCCGGCAACACCTATGGCGCGGCGGACGCCAAGTTCCGGGCCTGCATGGTGACCGACGCGGGCGGCGTGGACGACAAGTCGTTCAACGAATCGGGCTGGAACGGCGTCAAGGCGGCGGTCGACGCCAACAAGGCGATCTCGGGCAGCTACCGCCAGTCCAACAGCACCGCCGACTACGAACCCAACCTGCGCGCTTCGGCCGACGACGCGGACTGCGGTCTGGTGATCGGCGTCGGCGGCCTGATGGCGGACGCGATCACCACGGTCGCCAAGGAGAACCCGGACAAGCGGTTCGCCATCGTCGACTCGCACGTCGACCTACCCAACGTGTACTCGATGGAGTTCAACGCCGCCCAATCCTCCTACCTCGCGGGGTATCTGGCGGCCGGCACCACGAAATCCGGCAAGGTCGCCACCTGGGGCGGCATGCAGATCCCGGCCGTCACCATCTTCATGGACGGGTTCGCCGCCGGCGTCGCCAAGTACAACCAGGCGCACAACACCACCACCGCGGTCCTCGGCTGGGACACCCAAGCCCAGAAGGGTTCGTTCACCGGCAATTTCGACGACACCAGCGCGGGCCGGTCGCTGACGGAGAACTTCCTGGCCCAGGGCGCCGATGTCATCCATCCGGTCGCCGGCCCGGTCGGTCTCGGCGGCGCCTCGGCCATCAAGGACGCCGGCAACGCCACCATGATCTGGGTGGATTCCGATGGCTACCAGGCAGTCCCGGAGTACAAGCAGATCATTCTGTCGTCCTCGATGAAGGACATCTCCTCGGCCATCCGGGTGGCGATCGACAACGCCTTCAACGAGGGGCCCAAGGACGGCCGCTACGTGGGCACGCTGAACAACAAGGGCGTCGCGCTGGCCCCGTTCTACGAGTTCGACAGCAAGGTCCCCGATGCGTTGAAGCAGGAGATCAAGCAGCTGCAGGCCGACATCGTCGCGGGCACCGTGGTCGTCACCTCGCCGGCCGCCCCGAAGTAGCGGTCGCGCATGCGCCTCGAATTACGTGGGCTGACCAAGAAGTTCGGCGATTTCGTCGCGGATGACGCGATCGACTTGGTGGTGGCGCCGGGTCAGATCCACGCCATCCTCGGGGAGAACGGTGCGGGCAAGTCCACGTTGATGAACATGCTGTACGGGATCCTGGAACCCACCGAGGGGCAGATCCTGATCGATGACGCGCCGGTGCGATTCCGTTCGCCCGGCGACGCCATCGCCGCCGGAATCGGCATGGTGCACCAGCATTTCAAGCTGGTGGGCCCGTTCAGTGTCGCCGACAATGTGCAGCTGGGGCGCGAGCACGCCAGGGCCGGAATCCTCGATCGCGCCGCGGCCCGGCGCGCGGTGCGGGAGGTGTCGGAACGCTATGGGCTGGCCCTGGACCCGGACGCCGTCTGCGAAAACCTCCCGGTGGGTGTGCAGCAGCGCGTGGAGATCGTCAAAGCGCTTTCCGGGCACACCGAATTGCTGATCCTCGACGAACCCACCGCGGTGCTCACACCACCCGAGGTGGCCGAACTGCTGGCCATCATGCGGAATCTGGCGCGCTCGGGCATGTCGATCATCTTCATCAGCCACAAACTGAAGGAGGTGAAGGCGGTCGCCGACACGATCACGGTCATCCGGCGCGGCAAGGTGGTCGCCGAGGCCTCGCCCGAGGACGGTGAGGCGGAGCTGGCGGCCGCCATGGTGGGCCGCGAGGTGTCCCTCACCGTCGACAAGTCCCCCGCCACTCCGGCCGGAAACGCCTTGGAGATCAGAGATCTCACCGTTCTCGACGATCGCGGCGTCCCGGTCTTGGACGGCTTGAATCTGACTGTGCGCGCCGGTGAGATCGTCGGCCTGGCCGGTGTGGAGGGCAACGGGCAGACCGAATTGGCCCGAGCCATCCTCGGCACGCTCACGCCGGCGACCGGTTCGATCGAGATGGCCGGCGCCGAGGTCACCCGCTGGCACCCGTACCGGCGCATCGCGGCCGGTCTGGGCTACATCCCGGAGGATCGGGCCCGGGACGGGCTGGTCGGTGATTTCACCGTCGCCGAGAACATCGTGCTCAACCAGTATCGGGAGGCGCCGCTGTCCCACCGCGGTGTGGTCGATGACACGGCGGTGCGCGCCGTCGCCGCGAAAGCCATCGCCGAGTTCGATATTCGCACGCAGGGGCCCGAGGAGACGGTGTCCGCGTTGTCCGGCGGCAACCAGCAGAAAGTCATCATCGCGCGCGAGTTCTCCCGCCCGCGCAAGGTGCTCGTGGCGGCGCAGCCGACCCGCGGCGTGGATATCGGCGCGATCGAATTCATCCATGCCCGGCTGGTCGCCGAACGGGACACCGGCACCGCCGTACTGCTCATCTCCGCGGAGCTCGACGAGATTCTGGCCCTGTCGGATCGGGTGGCCGTCATCTACAACGGTCAGATCGTGGGCGAGGTGGCGCCGGACAGTCCGCGTTCGGATATCGGACAGCTCATGATCGGTCACCGCCCCGAGACCCCGGGAGGCGAGGCGTGAACACGACCACCGAACCGGACACCGCGCCGGGCCGAAAAGGATTCGGCCCCACCTTCGTTCGCTACCTGACCGAAGCGAACAACCTCATGGTGACAATCTATTCGTTGCTGCTGGCCTTCGCCATCGGCGCGGTGCTCATCATCGTTTCCGATCCCGGTGTGCGCGGCACTTTCAGCTATCTGTTCGCACGACCCGGCGACGCGTTCAGTTCGTCCTGGTATGCCGTCAGCACGGCCTACCAGGATCTGTTCGAGGGATCGATCCTCGATTTCGGCCGCCTGCAGCAGTTCTTCGCGGGGGACGCCACACTGGCCCAGGTCCTGCGGCCACTGTCGGAGACCCTGACCTACGCCACCCCGCTCATGTTCACCGGACTGGCGGTGGGCCTCGCGTTCCGGGCGGGTCTGTTCAATATCGGTGCTCAGGGCCAGTTCGTCTTCGGCATGCTCGGAGCGCTCATCGTCGGTTTCGCGGTGGATCTCCCACTGCTGCTGCATCTTCCGCTGGCGTTGCTGGCGGGCGGGCTCGCGGGTGGCGTCCTGGGCGCGATTCCGGGCTACCTCAAGGCGAGAACCGGTGCGCACGAGGTGATCTCGTCGATCATGCTGAACAATATCGCCGCCTACTTCCTGATGTGGGCGCTGGGCACCACCTTCATCCACTCCGTCACGTCCCAGGAGCTGGTCTCCAAGCCGGTCGCCGCCTCGGCCCGGCTGCCGCAGTTGCTCGGCTGGGCCGGTTCGGGTCTGCGGGTGAGTGTCGGCTTGCTGATCGGGTTCGCCCTGGCCGCCGCCACCTGGTGGCTGCTCAGCAAGTCCACCTTCGGCTTTCGTATCCGCGCGGTCGGCGCGAACGCCCATGCCGCGCAGACGGCGGGCATGGATATCGGGCGCACCTTCACCACCACCATGGGCGTGGCGGGCGGACTGGCCGGGCTCGGCGGCGCGGCCCTGGTGCTCGGGTTGAGCCCGTACACGGTCAATCCCGGCACCGCGGTGGAATATGGTTTCGACGGCATCACCGTGGCCCTGCTCGGACGGGCGCATCCTGGCGGAATCGTCGCCGCCGCTTTGCTTTTCGGCGCGCTGAAGTCCGGCACACTGCATATGCAGCCCGCCATCCCGGTGGAGATGTCCACGCTGCTGCAAGCAGTCATCGTGCTGTTCATCGCCGCGCCCGCCCTGGTCAAAACCCTGCTGCGGCTGCGGACACCGCGCGGCGGGCTCAACACTCTGGAAGCGAGGGGCTGGTGAACGCATCGACCGGCACCGAACCGCAGGTCGCGCTGTCCGACAAGGTTTTCCGGCGGCGCACCACGGCGGCTTACGGCTTGGCGGGCGCGGGCCTGCTCCTGGGTGGTGCGGGCCTACCGCTGATCGATTCCGGACGCACCACCACCTACCGGCTGGATCAAACCGTCGACACGAGCTGGACGATCGGGACGCTGGTGGTCGTCGCGACGCTCAGCGCGCTGGCGGTGCTGGCCGGGATCGCGCTGCTGACACTGCCCCCACCCCTGGCGCGGCGCTTCGACAGTGTGCTGATCGGCGGTGCGGTCGCCGCGCTGGTCATCGCCGCCCTGTCCTGGACCGTCACGCCGGGCGTCGGCTTCCCGGTCGAATTCGTCCTGGCGACAACGCTTTTCCTGGCGCTGCCGTTCATCTTCGGCGCGCTGTCCGGTGTCGTCGCCGAACGCTCCGGCGTGATCAACCTCGGTATCGAAGGCCAGTTCCTCACCGGCGCGTTCACCGCGGCACTGCTGGCCTCGGTCACCGGCAACGCTTACCTCGGGATGCTGGCCGCCACCCTCAGCGGTGTCTGCTCCACCCTGCTGCTGGCCTGGCTGGCGACCCGATTCCAGGTCAATCAGGTCGTCACCGGCATCATCCTCAACCTGCTCGCACTCGGCCTGACCGGCTTCCTGTACGAGCGGCTGATGCGCGCCGACGGCTCGCTCAACCAGCCCGCCACGGTGCGGAAGGTCGGGGATTCGCTCGGTTTCCTGGCCGACATACCGATCCTGGGCCCGGTGCTGTTCGACCAGAACATCTTCGTCTACGTGGCGCTGGTCTGCGTCTTCGCGGTCTCCTACCTGCTGTTCCGGACCCGATGGGGCCTGCGCACGCGCGCCGTCGGCGAACACCCGGCCGCCGCCGACGCTGCCGGCATCAATGTCAACCGCTTGCGGTTCTGGAACGTCACCGTCGCCGGTGCGCTCTCCGGTTTCGGCGGAGCCTTCTTCACCATCGCCAACAATGTGTCGTTCAGCAAGAACATGACCGCGGGCCTGGGCTTCGTCGCCTTGGCCGTCATGATCGTCGGGCGCTGGCACCCGTTCGGCGTGCTCACCGCGGCCCTGCTCTTCGGGTTTTCCAGTGCGCTGCAACGGTTCCTCAACACCATGCCCGGCAACCCGATTCCCACCGAGTTCCTGGGCATGCTCCCCTACGCGGTCACCCTCGTGGTGGTGGCCGGGTTCATCGGCCGAGCCGTCGCTCCGGCGGCGGACGGCATCCCCTATACACCCGGGAGCAAATAGCGGCCGGTGTTGACCTTCGAGTTACCTGAGGCTCCATGATTGCCCGGTGACTGAGTTGACGATCGGGGCGATGGCGCGGGCCACCGGGATCACCGCGAGCGCGCTGCGGTTCTACGACGATTGCGGGCTGTTGTCCCCGGCCCGGGTGGATCCGGTGACCGGATACCGGTATTACGCCGAGGAGCAGTGCGAGCGGGCGGTGCGGATCCGGCGGCTCCGGGAGATCGGGATGCCGTTGGCGGGAGTCGGCCGGATCCTCGGCGGCGATCCGGCGGAGGCGGCCCGGCTCCTGGACGAGCATGTGCGGGAGCTACGGCAGCGCGCACAGGAGGCGGCCGAGGTCGCCGCGGCGATCAAACAGGGACTGGGCGCGGTCGTCGTGCTCGGGGCCGCCTTGGCCGACGCGGTGCGCCAGGTCCGCCCGGCCGCCGCTATCGATGGCGAATTTCCGGTCCTGACAGGTGTTTTCATCGAAGCCGACGGCTCGTCACTGACCCTGACCGCGACGGATCGGTATCGGCTGTCGACGCGGACACTGGTCCCGCTACAGGCCGGGAACCGGTGGTCGGTCACCGCCGATGTCGAAGGGCTTGCGGCGGTGCAGGATTGGCTGCGGGCGGCCGGGGAGGTAAGTCTGTCGGCCGACGCGGACGCACTGGTACTGGCCGCCGGTGACAGTGAGCGCCGCTGCGCGCTGATCGATGAACCGTTCCCCGACTATCGCGCGGTGCTGACGGGCCTGGCCGGAATTCGGACTCGCGTGGTGGTGGAACGTGCGGTGCTGATCGCGGCGGCCGACCGGAACCCCCTGGTTCTGTCCGTCACCGAATCCGGCCTCACCGTCTCCGATTCCGGCAACCGCGAGCCACTGCCCGCGGTTGTCAGCGGTCCGCCCGTCGATATCGCGTTCGCGCCGGACGTGCTGCGGGCAGCCTTGTCCAGCGCCGTCGGCCCGGACGTGATGCTCGACATTTCCGCCGCCGACCAGCCGGTGGTGGTCCGCTCCGCGACCGACGGTGACCTCACCACCCTGGTCATGCCGATCCAGCTCCCCTGACCTGAGCCCACCGAACACCCAAGCAACAGGAGTTATCTGATGAGTGGCAAGACGTCCGCCGACTCGACCATGGACGCGATCATGCGGGCGGTAACACTGGGTCGCGACGGCCATCCCGAGCAAGCCCGCGAGGGGCTGGCCGAGATCTGGGCTTCGATCGGCCCGGAGGGTGACCCGCTGCACCGATGCACGCTGGCGCACTTCATGGCCGACCTGCAACCAGACGCCGCGCAGGCACTCGCCTGGGATATCCGTGCTCTGGACGCCGCCGCCGCCCTGACGAACGAACGTGCCCGGCAGCATCACGCGACGCTCGACGTCGCGGGCTTCTACCCGTCGCTGCACCTCAACCTGGCCGACAACTACCGGCGGCTCGGTTCTTTCGAAGCAGCACAGCGCGAACTCGACGCCACGCGAACACACCTGCACACCCTCGGCGACGACCCCTACGGGGCGACCATCCGCACAGCGGTCGACGAGATCGAATCGGCCGTCCGCGCGAAATCCACGGTCCGCCGGGATTCCGCGCCCGACCCCCGTTGACCGCTCGGACTCAGCGCCGCGGAGCGAGGGTGACCACGGGGATCACGCGGGTGGTCTTCTCGACGTAGTCGGCGAAGCCGGGCATGACCTCGACCATGGCCGCGAAGAGGCGGTCGCGCTCGGATCCCTCGTCGATCGGGGTGGCGTGGGCCTGGAACTTGTCGGTGCCGATTTCGACGGTGACCTCGGGATTGGTGCGGATGTTGTGATACCAGTCGGGATTGGTGGGTGCGCCCGCCTTGGAAGCGATGACGACGATGCGGTCGCCGTCGCGGAGGAAGGCGAGCGGACTGGTGCGCGGCAGCCCGGATTTCGCGCCGGTCGTGGTGAGCAGCAGCAGTTCGCGGCCCGCGAACGGACCGCCCACCTTTCCCGCGTTCGCCCGGAATTCCTCGATGATGTTCGCATTGAAGTCGCTGGCCATGCGGTTCCTTTCAGCAGATGTTCTGAGGAACGTACCGAGGGGATCGCGCAATTCCCGGTTGGCGCACCAGGCTCGGCCGGTCAGCGAGCGCGGGTACCGGTGAGCGTCTTGTGCAGGTTGGTGCGCATGGTGGTCGCGGTGTCGAGGATGTAGTTCTGGCGGACCTTCCACGGGTGGCGATCACCCTGGCGGGGGAAGTCGGCGATGGAGCGCTGAATGTAGCCGGAGGCCAGGTCGAGGAGGGGGCGTTCGGACAGGTTGCCCGCCGGTTCCGGCACCACCGCGGCGAAGCGGTTGCGGTCCATATGGCGCAGGACCTTGCAGACCAATCGGTGGGTGAGGTCCGCGCGTAGCGTCCAGGAGGCATTGGTGTAGCCGAGGCAGACGGCGAAGTTGGGGATGCCGGTGAGCATCGCGCCCTGCCAGACGAACTGCTCGGCGAGATCGACCTTGCGGCCGTCGACGATCGGGGTGATGCCGCCGAAGGCGAGCAGTTGCAGGCCGGTGGCGGTGATGACGATGTCCGCCGGCAACACCCGGCCTGATTTCAGCTGAATTCCTTCGGGCACAAAGGTTTCGATGTGGTCGGTGACGACCTCGGCTTTGCCCTTCTTCATCGCCTTGAAGAAGTCGGCGTCGGGTACCGCGCAGAGCCGCTGATCCCACGGGTTGTACGAGGGCGTGAAGTGTTCGGCGACCGCCTTCTCGTCCTTCAGAATTCGCGTGGTCAGACCCGTGAGCAGTTTGCGGGCGGACTCCGGGCGACGACGGCAGTACTGGTAGAAGCCGATGTTGAACAGGATGTTCTTGGTGCGGATCACCTTGTGCGCCAGATCGGGCGGCAGCAGATCCCGAAGCTTGTCGGCCTGCTTGTCGCGGCCGGGAACCGGGCTGATCCAGCTCGGACTGCGCTGCAGCATGGTGACCGAGGCGGCCGCGTCGGCCATGGCGGGTACCAAGGTGACCGCGGTCGCGCCGCTGCCGATGACGACGACGCGCTTGCCCGCGTAGTCCAGGTCCTCGGGCCAGAACTGCGGGTGCACGGTCTGACCGGCAAACGAGGCCGCACCGGGGAATTCGGGTGCGTGACCCTGGTCGTAGTTGTAGTAACCCGCGCAGGTGTAGAGGAAGCCGCAGGTGAGGGTCCGCTCGCCGGCCGCGGTCCGCACGGTCAGCGTCCAGCGGGAGATATCCGAATCCCATTCGGCGGCAACGACTTTGGTCTGATATCGAATGTGCTGATCGATACCGAATTCGGCGGCCGTCTCCTTGATGTAGCGCAGGATCGACGGACCGTCGGCGATGGCCTTCGCGTCCCGCCACGGTTTGAACGGGTAGCCGAGGGTGAACATGTCCGAGTCCGAACGAATGCCGGGATACCGGAACAGATCCCAGGTGCCGCCCATGGTGTCGCGGGCTTCCAGAATCGCGTAGCTCTTGCCGGGGCATTCGGTCTGCAGCCGATAGGCCGCGCCGACGCCGGACAGGCCCGCACCGACGATCACGACATCAACATGGTCCCGAACCTCACCGTTCATCTCTCCAGTGTGGAAAAGCAGCTCCCCAGATCCTTGACTTTGCACGACAACTATTTGATTCTGGACGACATGTCGGTGATCCGGTCCGCGGGGTTGCGCGGTTTCCGCGCGGTGGTGGCCGAACTCGGCGGCAATGCGGAGGAGTTCGCGGCCTCGGTCGGGCTGCCGGTCGCGGCGCTCGACGCCGACGACATCCTGGTCCCCGATCAGACCATGGCCGCGGTGCTCGAGCTGGCCGCGCAGCGCCTGGACTGCCCCGACCTGGGACTGCGCATCGCCTACCGGCAGGACCTCGACATGCTCGGCCCGCTGGCACTGGCCATCCGCAATTCGCCCACCCTGGCGGACGCGCTGGAGTGCACCTCGCGCTACCTGTTCGTGCACGCGCGCTCGCTCAGCCTCACCGTGGAGCCCGACCCGTACGAGGACCGCGGCATCGTCGCCCTGCGCTACGGCGTGCCGCCGGGCCTGCCCACCCCCGTGCAGGGCACCGACCTCGGCCTCGGTTTCCTGCACCGCACCATCCAGCGGCTGGTGGGGGAACGCTACGGCCTGCGCTCGGTCGAACTCCCCTATCACCCGCGGGCCGCACTGCGGACCTATGAGGACTTCTTCGCCGCGCCGGTGCGAGTCGGCCGCCCGGCGGCGGTGCTGCGGGTACCGGGCAACCTGACCGCCAAATCGCTGACCGGCGGAGACGAGAATCTGCACCGCCTGGCGATCGCCTTCCTGGCCGAACAATCCAGACACGCGGGCGTTTCCATCGTGCCGCAGGTGCGCACCGCGATTCAACAGCTACTCGGCACCACGCCACCCGAAATCGGCATGGTGGCAAGGCTTCTCACGCTACACCCGCGCACACTGCAACGGCGGCTCCGCGCGGAGGGCACCACTTTCGCGAACATCCTCGACGACGTCCGGCGCGACGAGGCCCGCCGCTACCTCACCACCACCGATATGCCGATGACCCAAATCGCCTCCCTGCTCGGCCTTTCCGAGCAGGCGACGTTGACGCGCTGCTGCCGGCGCTGGTGGGACAGCACCCCCAGCGCCGTGCGCCGCGACCGTTAGGCCGCCTGCTCCACCTTGCGGACCGCGTCGACGAACAGCTTCTGGAACACGGCCTCGTCCAGCGAATCCTGGAGCGCGCTGGCGCGCACGACCACGGTGGTGCCGCGCAGCACGGCCATACCCTGATAGCCGACCGAGGTCAGCGGCTTGCCGGCGCCGACGGTCGAGATCGTCGTGGTGCGGTAGGCGATCGCGTTGACGCCCTGCAAATCCGCGGGCGCACTGAGGTTTTCGGACTTCGCCACCGTGCTGATCTGCCTGCCCTCGACCGCGCTGGTCACCGTGACCTCGCCACAGCGTTTGTTGCCCTCGGTGACGGCCTGCAGATCACCGGTGCGCCCGGCCACGAACTCGATATACATGACACCGGATTTGGTGTCGGTGGCGGCCGCGACCGCCGAGTCCGCGAGCAGCGCCTTGCTGGCGGCGCTGAGATCCTTTGTGGTGGCGGCGCATTCGGCCGGGGTCAGCGTGGACGTGTCCTGCAGACCGGCCATATCCGCGGCGGCCGACTCCAGCTTGTCCTTCGGCACGTCCACTTTCTTGGCGCCGGCCGGGAATTCGCTCTCGCTCAGCACCAGCTGGTCGCGCGGCGTACTCGGCGCCGCCGTGCTGTCCGATGTCTTCGATTCACCACAACCGGCCAGCAGCAGCGCACCCGCCGCGACACCCGCCATCCACCGTGCACCCCGCAGATTGATCATGAGCGTCAGCATGCCAGCCCCCCACGGGGTCTCGCGCACCGGACCGGACATGACAAAGGCGGCGTCGATCACCTCTAGGCACTGCCCTGGGCGGCCCCTAGACTTCTGCCGCGGATCCGGTGTGCACCGGGTGTCGAGTGGCTGAGCCGGGTGAGGAAGGGGCCGCATGGACACGGTCAGAGAGGTTGCCGAGGAGGGCAAGCGGCTGATCGATCGGGCGTGGCTCGGTGAGTTGTCCCGCGAGGAGGCGGTACACCGATTCATCCAGGTCGGCGACGGCATGGTCTGTCCGGTGACGGCGCGGGAGATCATCGACGACGGTGTGCGCTGGCTGGATTCCAACGCCACCCGACTACGCGTGCTCGGCTGGTGCGCCTTGCTCGAATTGCCGGTGTTCGGCGGTTTCGCGGTCCTCGCGGTGCTGTTCGGCGACTATTTGACCGCCACCCTGTCCCTGCTGCTGCTCGTGGCGCTGCAACTGATCCACCGCAAACTCATGCCGCATCCCACCCCGGTCCGGAAGGTGCGCCGCGTCCGCCACTGAGCGCCGCTGCGGCCCAGCCGTTTTCGCGTATCGTCGGAAATGTGACGAGCCTGCGGTGCACGGTTTTGCTGCTGATCGCACTCGTCACCGCCGTGCTCGCGGCGGTCGGAGTGCCGGTCTACATCCACCCGCAAACCGATCCGCTCCGGCCGGCCGATGCCATCGTGGTGCTCGGCGGCACCGCCTACGAGCGCTTCGATCTCGGCCTGGACCTGGCGCGGCAAGGGTATGCGCCGCAGCTGCTGATCTCCCGGTCCACCGGCAACGACGACACGGTGATGGACAAGTACTGCGCCGGTCAGTTCGACTTCGCCGTGCACTGTTTCATCCCGGATCCGTGGACGACGGACGGGGAGGCGCGGGAAATCCGGCGGCGCGCGGCGCAATTCGGCTGGCGGCACCTCATTGTGATCACCTACACCCCGCACGTTTCGCGAGCCCGCTACATCGTCGACAAGTGTTTCGACGGTGAATTGACGATGGTGGCCAGTCCCAGTGCGTCCGGGGTGAAGTTCTGGACCTGGATGTATATCCGCCAATCCGGCGGCTACATCCGGGCTTTTCTGCACCGCGGTTGCTGAACCTCGGCACACACTCGCTCGCTCCGGCTGAGCAGCGGCGGGAACGGATAGTGTCCGGGGCATGGCCGAGCCGATCAGCGGACCGCACCCCCATGAACCGCACGCCGAAGGACTGTCGACGCGGCTGAACTGGCTGCGCGCGGGCGTTCTCGGTGCCAACGACGGCATCGTCTCCACCGCCGGTCTGGTGGTCGGCGTGGCCGCGGCGACCACCAGCACCTCGGCGATCCTCGCCGCCGGTGTCGCCGGGCTGAGCGCGGGCGCGATCTCCATGGCGGTCGGCGAGTACGTCTCGGTCAGCACCCAGCGCGATTCCGAACAGGCCCTGCTCGCCAAGGAGGCACGCGAACTCGAGGACGAGCCGGAATCCGAACTCGAGGAACTGGCCGGCATCTACACCGCCAAGGGCCTGAGCCCGGAAACCGCGCGCCGGGTGGCCGAGGAACTCACCGCGCACGACGCGTTCACCGCCCACGCCGAGGCCGAATTGGGTTTGGACCCCGACGAACTCACCAATCCGTGGCAGGCGGCGGTGTCCTCCGCGGTGGCGTTCACCCTCGGTGCGCTGCTGCCGCTGCTGGCCATCCTGCTGCCGCCGGTGCAGTTGCGCGTGCCGGTGACCTTCGTCGCGGTACTGATCGCGCTGGCGCTCACCGGCTCGGTGAGCGCCCGGCTAGGTGGCAGCGACCGCGGCCGGGCAGTGCTGCGGGTGGTCGCCGGAGGCGCGCTGGCCATGGCGGTGACCTATGGAATCGGCCAGCTGACAGGGCTTTCCGGAATCTGACGGTCCTGTTTCCGTCGCCGGCGAGCGGGTATTGCGTCACTCGAGTTCGAAACCCACCGCTACGACCCAGCACCGGGTCGGGCACCCGTGCCGCCGACCCGCCCCGCGAGGAGATTCCGAGCGCGGCAGGTACCTCGGCGACGACCCCCCTAGCCGACGGAGGTGACGAGCCATGCCGGAGGAACTGAGAGTACGAGACGATGAGAGCACCGCTTACGAACTCGTCTCCGGTATGTCCGAACTGACAGCACTGCTGCTGTCCACCAGCGATATCGAGGCTTCCCTACGTGAGCTCGCCGCGGTCGCTTCGCGCATGCTGCCCGGCAAGCCGATGGCCGGTGTGTCCATCAAGCGGGCGGGTGACACCGTGACGGTCGGCGCGACCGGCGCCGAGGCGACCCGGGTCGACGAAATCCAATTCCAGCAGCAGACCGGCCCGTGCCTGGAAGCGATGAACAGCGCCGAACCGGTGCTGGTGCCCGATGTCGCGCAGGAACGACGCTGGGGCGACTATCCGGCACGGGTGATGGCGCACGGCATACGCTCCATCTACTCACAGCCGCTGCTCAACGACGGCGAGCCCATCGGCGCGCTGAACCTGTACGCGCACGCCCCCAATGGTTTCGACGCACAGACCCGCTGGGCCATCAAACTGACCGGCGAGCACACCAGCGTCCTGCTGACGACCGCGCTGGCGATGGCCCGGCAGAACGACCGCACCGCACAGTTACGCGCCGCCCTCGCCTCCAGATCGCTGATCGACCAGGCTTTGGGAATCGTGATGGGACAACGGGGTTGCACCCGGGCCCAAGCCTTCGAAATCCTGCGCAGCGCCTCGCAGAATCGCAACGTCAAACTCGTCCGGATCGCGCGCGACATCATCCGCACCGTCACCGGCGCCGAGCCCGAGGGCAGACCGCACTTCGGCGAGGGCATCGGGCAATAGTTCCGTTTACTTCCCTGATCAGCTGACCACGTGGTTAGAATTCGAGTCCTCTCCGAGTCCCGAAGCGCGGCTCGCCCTTCGTGATCGTCAACGACTCAGGAGGACTCCTATGCCCTTTTTCGACCGCCGCGACGCGGGCCGCCGACTCGTGGAACGCCTGCGCGCGTTCCGGGGTGACGATGTGGTCGTGCTCGCCGTGCCACGCGGTGGAGCGGAGGTCGCCTTCGAGGTGGCCACCGCGCTGCGGGTACCGATGGATGTGGCGGTGGTGCGCAAGCTCGGAGTGCCGTTCCAGCCCCCGCTGGTGTTCGGCGCCATCGCCGAGGATCAGGTTCGGATTATCGACGACGACACCGTCGTGCGCGCTTTCGTCTCCGAGAAGGAGCGTCGGCAAGTACTGCTGACAGAGCGAGAAGTGCTGGCGCGCAAGGCGATTGTCTACCGGTGCGGGCGACCCCGGCTGCCGCTGGCGGGCCGCACGGCGCTGATCGTCGACGACGGCGTCACCACCGGAGCCACCGCGCAGGCCGCCTGCGCCAGCGCCCGGGCCCAAGGCGCGATCCGCGTCGTCTACGCGGTGCCGGTCGGCCCGTGCCGGCCGATCCGGCAGCTGGCCACCCTGGTCGACAATGTGGTCTGCCTCGAGACGCCGGAACTGTTCCACTCCATCGGCCAGTGGTACCGGGATTTCCACGAGGTCGACGACAAGCAGGTCGTGGACCTGCTCGATCGGGCGAACAACCGCTGGTTACAGACCCGCAGTCTGGGTACCGGACCGCCCGGTGCGGCGTGGCCGTCGCGACCGCACGCGCGATGAGCACGGCCGCGGCGCGGGCGATCGTCGCTCGCGGCGGGATCTGTTCGGGCGTAGGCTAGAAACATTCTCCGAGTCCAGCAGCGCGGCTCGACCCGTGGCGCAATTGACTCAGGAGGTCTCGTAGATGCCATTTCACGATCGTCGTGACGCCGGTCGGCGACTCGTCGAGCGGTTACGCGGATTCCGCGGTCCCGATGTGGTGGTGCTGGCGGTCCCGCGCGGCGGCGTCCCGGTCGCGCACGAGGTGGCGCAAGCGCTGGGGTTGCCGCTGGAAGTGGAAGTGGTACGCAAACTTCGGGTCCCGTTCCAGCCCGGTCTGGTGTTCGGCGCGATCGGCGCCAATGGGGTGCGGGTGATCGACGAGCCGATCCTGCTGCGCGCCTTCGTTTCCGGCCCGGAACGCGAACGGGTCGAGCGTGAAGCCCGGAACACTTTGTCCCGCAGCATCCTTCGTTACAGCGGGGACCGTACCCGCGCCCGCCTGGACGGCAAGACCGCCGTCATCGTCGACGACGGCGTCGCCACCGGCGCCACCGCCCGCGCCGCCATCGAGGTCGCCCGCGCGCGCGGCGCCGACCGCGTCGTCCTGGCCGTCCCCGTCGGCTCACCCCGCGCCATCCGCAGCCTCAGCCGCGTCGCCGACAATGTCGTCTGCCTGGAAACCCCGGCCCTGTTCCACTCCATCGCCCAGTGGTACCAGCGCTTCGACGACATCCCCGACGCCACCATCCTCGAATTACTCACCCGCAGCACCCCACCGGCCGCCCTGCCCCAAACCGACCCGGCGCTATAGCTTTACGGCCTACGGCAACGCGGCGTCCGCCGGAAAGCGGTGCACGACCTCGATACGCCCGACGATGTGCGTATTGAATTCCGCCAGATCCTCCGCGGGAATCCAATATTCGAGAATGTCGCGACCGCCCGCCTGCTGGACGTCATAGCCGGAAAGATATTCCGTTTCCACGGCGAACGTGGTGACGTATCCGGCGCCGGAAGCCGGCACATTCCAATCGCGGGCGATCATGATGGCGTACTGCTCGGTGAGAACCGGGTAGAAGATCGGCTGGTCCGGTAGCCGCGGCGGCCATCGCCGCCAGTCGGCGGCGGCGACCAGCTCCAGCTCTTCCGGCCCGGTCGGGCGCCACAGTGTTGTCGTCGACATTCGGCACATGATGCCGCACCCGGCCGGGGTGCCGCACTCCGTTTACCCCCACACACGCCGATGCCGGCCGACGGGCCCGGTGCCCGTCGGCCGGCATCAGTGCGACCAGGTCAGCGTTTGAAGGCATCCCTCAGTTTGTCCGCGGCGCGCTTCAGGTTGCCGCGGGACTGATCTCGGCGCCCCTCCGCCTCGAGTCGGCGATTATTCGTCGCACGGCCGAGGAATTTCTTGACTTTGCCTGTGGTCGCCTGGATTTGATGCTGGAACCGATTTTCCCGTCTCGGGCCGGAGCCCTGGGGACGGTCGTTGAACCCTGACATCGCCCAACCTTTTAGTAATAGTGGCGGCGGCCGCCGACCGGGCGGCCGACCGAACCGGCGATCAGCAGCACCAAGCCGATAATCAGCACGATGATGCCTGCCGTCGTAAGCAGTGGAATTCCGAGCAGCCAACCGACCACCAGAAGTACCAGTCCGAGAACAATCATGGTTCTTATCCCTTTCTCGACGATCGAACGCTGATCGCCAGGCTTGTGAAAATCACCGAGGGGCGGTGCGGGGAGCGGGCTCCACCGAACCATTCGGCTTGGGCAGGAAGCGGTTCATGCTCCATACCGGCTTGGTCCCCGACGGTGGGGTCGCCGCGGACTGCGGCTCATTGGCTCGCTGCGCGGCCGCCATTTCCCGGCGCGACTGCCGCAGTTCCCGGCGCGTGGCCCGGCTGCGCGAAGACGCACGCCAAGCACCGGCCAGCAGCAGAGCTAGTCCGAGCATCCCGACGGCCCCGACAACGATGCCGGCGAGAAACACCTCACCGGCCGTAGCGGTGAAGCTGTAATCGAATACTTCGAATTTTCCTGTCGAGGCGTCGATTCCGCCGCTGTTCGCCGCCACACCGGCGGCGCCGACGATGACCGCCGCAATCAGGACGAGCAGCCCGATGAGAATGATCATGACAATCCCGTGGTCGCTGGAGTGTGCATTACACAGGAGGCTATTCCCGGCAAATACCAACCCAAACAACGTTTCTACCAGCCACTTTTCGGGCGGCTGAAAGCTAGCCGGGTTTCGTGCGGCCGAAATCGAGGCGGCGGGTCACCCGGTCCACCACGTCCGGCGGCATCCCCGGTTCCCGGCGCGCGGCCAGCGCCTCGCGCCGACCGGCGTCGCCGATCTCCGCACGCACCTTGTTCATCAGCCGCATATCCTTCATCGCCTGCGCGCGAGCGTCTTCCTCGTCGGCGGCCTGCGGGTCGGCGCGCGCCATGCGCCGACGGAACTGCTCACGCAGCCCCTCATAGAGTTCATCGGGCAGATTCTCGCTCGCCGCAAGCTCTTTCAGTTTGGCCACCTGTGCGCGCATCACCCGCTCCCACAGTTCCCGTTCCAGCGCGCGTTCGGCCCGGGTGTCGGCGTGCACCCCGGTGAGCCGAACCACCAGCGGCAGTGTCGGCCCCTGCACCAGCAGCGTGAACAGGACCACCGCGAAGGCCGTGAACAGGATCTCGGTCCGGCCGGGGAACTGCGCGCCGGTGTCGGTCAGCAACGGAATGGCCAGCGCCAGTGCGACAGTCGCCACGCCGCGCATCCCCGCCCACCAGGTCACGATGGTCTCGCGCCAGGTGTAGGGCTCGTCGGCGTCCATTCGCCGCCACCAACCCTGGCCGATCGCCCAGGTGGCCAGCAACCACACGAGTCGCAGCAGCACGACCACCGCGACCACGGCCCCCGCGACACCGAGCAACCGCGGCCAGTCGTGCCCGGTTGCCTCCAGCACGGTGCCCAGCTCCAGGCCGATCAGCCCGAAAGCGAAACCGGCGAGCAGCATTTCGGTGATCTCCCAGAACGAATCGCTGACCAGCCGATAGTCTCGATCACCGATATCGGTGACGGCGTCGGTCAGATACAGCGCGCACACCAGCACCGCGAGTACGCCGGAACCGTGCCAGGCCTCGGCGAAACCGTAGGCGGCGAACGGCAGCAGCAGGCTCAACGCCACCTGCCAGGGCGCTTCCTCGAGGTACGCGGTCAACTTGGTCCCAGCCCAGCCCAGCGCGAGCCCGACCAGCACCGCGACGACAGCCGAGATCACGAATTCGCCGGCCGCGTGCAGTGTGGAGAAGTGCCCGGTCACCACCGCCTGGACCGCGACGGTGTAGATGACGATGGCGGTGGCGTCGTTGAACAGGCCCTCTCCGTCGAGCACCACGACCAGTCGGCGCGGCAAGCCGAGCCGGCTCGCCAGCGCGGTGGCCGCGACCGGATCCGGCGGCGCGACAATGGCACCCAGCACGATCGCGGCCGCGATCGGAAAACCTGGATACCAGTGGTGGAACACCGCGGCCACGGCCGCCGCCGTCGCCGCCACCAAGCCCACCGCGCGCAGCGCGATCGGCCGCCAGTTCTCGGCGAACTGCTGCCACGAGGTCCGGCGGGCCGCGGCATACAGCAGCGGCGGCAACACCAGCGGCAGAATCAGATGCGGTGGCAGCTGGATCCGCGGCGCCGCGGGGATCAACGCCACCACGCAGCCGAACACCGTCATCAGGACCGGCGACGCGACCCCGATCCGCCGCGCCAGCGGTTCGGCCAGGATCGTCGCGAACAGCAGCGTGAACATCAGCACCAACTGGTCCATGACCGACCAGTCTGCGGTGCCCCGCCCCGTTTTCCACCCAGCCGCGCCGACGAACCTCCGGGGAGGTGCCGGTATGGCCCCAGCGGAGTAGGTTGGGGCGGACCCGGGCGGGGCCGAGAGTGGTTGGCAGACAACATTAGTGGGGGCATGGTGCTGGATATCTTCGACAGCGGATTCGCGGCGGATCCGTGGCCGACGCTGGACCGGTTACGCCGGGCGGGCGGCGTCCATCGGGTACGCACGCCCGACGGTCCACCCGCCTGGCTGGTGACGGGATACGCCGACGTGCGGGCGGTGCTGCTGGACACCCGGCTGACTACCGGCACCCACTACGCGAACGGCCGCGACTACCGCGGGCACACGATGTATCCCGGTGCGCACGCGCGGCTACGACAGGTACTCGCCACCGAGTCGACGCCGCGCACTACGGACGAGTGGACCCGGCGAGCCCCCGAATTGGTCGAAGCACTGCTGAAAGACCTGGATCCGGCGACCATTGTCGATCTGGTCGAACGGCTCGCGGTTCCGCTGCCCGCGGCCGTGCTCGGCGAGTTGCTCGGATTGCCCGCCGCCGATCGCGAAGCGGTACTGGCGTGGGCGAATTCGACGCTGCTGTCCGCCGCCGGTCGTCCGGCGGCGCAAGCCCTCGATACCCTTCAGGCGATGCACGCCATCATCACCGGGGCCATCGATCGCACTCGCGGCACCGACACGGTGCTCGGCCGTCTCGTCGCCGCGCACGAGGGAGGTTCGATCGACGCCGAGGAGTTGCAAGCGGGATTCCGCTATCTGCTGTTTTTCTGGTACCAGGTGCTGACGGATCTGGTGACGGGTGCGATCCTCACCCTGCTGACCCATCATGACCAGGTTCCGCTGCTGCGCACCGCCCCCGACCGCGCCGTAGACGAATTGCTCCGCTACCTCTCCCCGCAGGTGCTGGCGAGCCCCCGCTTCGCGACCACCGACCTGCCCCTGGGCGATTACACCATTCGGGCCGGCCAAACAGTGCTGTGCTGTCTCGCCGGCGCCAACCACGACCCGGCCGCGTTCCACGCACCCGGCACCCTGGATCTGGCCCGCGAACCCAACCAGCACCTGAGCTTGGGCCACGGCCCGCATTCCTGCCTCGGCACCGGGCTGATCCGCGCCGTCACCGCCACCACCCTGCATCATGTCTGCACCCGCTGGCCCGCGATGACATCGACGATGGAGCCGTCGGAGATCCAGTGGCGCTCGGGTTTCCGGCATCGAGGTCCGCTCGCCCTGCCGGTGCGCCTCGCGTGAGACCCGCTACCCGAGGTGCGGCAGACCGAGGCCGACGGGTTGGGGCCGTCGTTGCCAGATCGGCACCCAGTCCCACCAGGTCACGCACCGCCACAACCATTCCACCGGCCCGTAGCGCAGCCACCGCAACCACAATCCGCTGAATATCGCCTGCACCAACATGATCGCGAGGGCCAGGAGCAGCAGCGTCCGATAGTTACCGGAGTCCGGCAACAGCGAGTCGGCCATGAGGATCAGCGCCGTCGCGCCGAGGTAATTGGTCAACGCCATCTGTCCTATCGGCCGTAACACCGCACCGGCGCGTGCGCCCAAGTCGGTGTGCAGCACGATGAGCAGCCCTGTCGCGTAGGCCACGGCGCCGAGCAGACCCGCGAGCGCGGGCGCCGGGCTACCCCAATCGAGGTAAGAGGTCCGGTACTCCCACTTCCCCGCCAGCACCGCGGCAGGTAAGGCCAACGCGAACACCAGTGCCACCAACCACCCACGCCGCCGCAGGAACTCGACGACGCCGAACCGCCCGGCAGCCATCCCGAGCAGGAAGAGCCCCGGGAGAAGGCCGAATCCGTCCCAGAGCGCCATCGCCGCCCCGGCCGTGGCCGCGAACCCGACGACCAGCACCGCCCAGCTCGGCACCGCCGAGGCGGGCAGCAGGATCACCAAAGCCACCACGGCATAAGGCAATAGCGCCTCACCCGGCTGAAACAGCTGGTGTGCCAACCCCAGCGCACCCAGTGCCAGCACTCTGCGCGCCAGCACCAGCCATGGCCGCTCCGCACGTGCCGCGACGCGTTCGGCGAACAGCGCGAAGCCCAGGCCGAACAGCACCCCGAAGATCGGCAGAAAGCACCCTTCGGCCAGCACCGCCAGCACCTGCCGCGTCGGATCCAGCACGCCGGGCGCCACGGTCGCGGGCACACCGGTCACCTGCCAGGTCTGCACGATCACCGCCCCGCATACGGCGAACCCCCGCAGCGCGTCCAGTTCCGGGACTCGCGCCCAGACATCGCGATCGCCAGTCATAGCCTCACGCTATCGAAAGGCAGGCGGGTGCTCGCGGATTTGGCCCGCGATGTCGTCCGCCGCTACCGGTGGCGACGGATGGAGCGCGTGGACGGGCGGTTCGAGGGGCGGGTGGCGGTGGGGTTGGGCCGCAGGTGATTGCCCCATGGGGCCGGGGCGGGGCGGGTGAGGCGACGCTCGGGCTTCTTGGCGGAGAAGCGACGCCACCACATCGAATTCAACGCGCCGCCCGGCGATGCTCGACCGGCCCGGGCAAACTGTCCAGCCACACCCGGCCCGGGTCACCCGCCGTTCGGACCAACCGCCGTGCGAAGAACTCCGGAACATCGATCACCCTTCAACGATCCCAGCCGCGTCCACCGATTTTCGGGACCGCCTTCAGGCGACCCCGTCAGCCAGCGTGTTCCCAGCGCCGCGGCGGAGCTATCGCGGCACGTGGCGGCAGGTCCGGGTCGGCGGTGGCCGGTGGCCGGTGTTCTCGGCGTGCGGATGCAGCCGGTGCTGCCAGGGATGCCCATCGGTGCGGCGGGGTGGGCGCGCGCCACGGTCGGGCAAAGGGGGCGGCGCGGCGTGACAGAGCCGCCCGGCCCGCCAGAGCAGGAAGATCGACAAGGCGATCAGGACCTGCCGGAAGGTGGTCCAACGTTCGCTCGATGCGGCTGCCATGCGTCCGGTCACCTCGGCGGGGGGAAGAAGGGTAGGGGAGGTAGTTCCAACTGGGGCAGCATCGGGGCCGGTGGTGGCGGCGGCGGAGGCGGTTCGTAGGGCGGTTCGGGCGCCGGCGGCGGCGGGGCATATTCGGGGATGTACTGCGGTTCCGGAACAGGCTCCGGCGCCACCTGTTCGACCGGTTCCGGTTCCGGCGGCGGAGGCGGTGGCGCGCCGGGAGCGGGCGGCGGACTCGGCACCGGTGCGCGCGGCGTACTCGAGGCCCCGGCGATCGGGTCGGGCGGCGGGGCACATGCGAAGCTGCCGTCGGGCAGGAAGTTCCAGCGTTTGACTACGCCCGCCTGCGAGCAATCCTCCCCCACCGCCTTGCCGTTCGGCCCGACCTTCACCGCGGCGCAGTTCCAATTGCCCTGCTTCATCTCCCAGCGGGCCCGCACGCCACCGGCCGAGCAATCGTCACCGATCTGACGGGCCGGGAACGGCGGGCCGGGGGGCGGTGCGACGGTGGGCGAGTTCGAGGCGGAGTAGGCGGCGGTGTTCTCGGCGGGTTCCTCCGAGCGCGTGGCCAGGGCGACGGAGACGACCACCGCGGCACCGGCCGCCAGCGCGGCCGCGATCGACAGGACACGAGTGTGGTCGCGTCGCTCGTCTCTCGGTCCGGGGTCGCCTTCGGATTCCACCATCGCACCGCCTTCTCTGTTGAAACAGGGAACACCGTCACGAATAGCCGATCTCCTGGGAGGCTACCGGAAATTTGCTGGAATCTCAGCAACCTTTGACACGAGAGATTTTCGCAGCTCAAAGCAGCACTATTAAGTTGTCTAAATATTTGCTGAATTCAGCCTGGCGCACCTCGGACAAGAAGCGCGCCTCACTTGACCGTGACCCGCACCCGCACCGCGTCGTCATCGGTCCCCTGCAAGGCCTGCGAGATCAGTGTGCTGAGATCGAGTTTCGGCGCACTGGAGGTGACCGCGTCGGCAAGTGGCCGCAGCCCGGGAATCAGCGCCCGCAATTCCGGCCCGACCTCGTTGAGCCACCGGGTGACCTGCTCCAGAAACGGCACCAGCCCATTGCCTTCCAGATACATCTCCGGCGCATTGCCGGTGGCGACGACCCGGCCCACCGCCTCCACCAGTCCGTCGAGCACCTTGCCGAATTCGACGAAGTTCGGCGCCGCGTCCGACAGCGCCGGATTCGCCCAGTCGATGTCCTTGGCGGCGAACTGGAAACTGTTGAGCAGTTCGGCGATCTTGGGCGAGCGGGTCATGATGGTCGCGGCCAGCAGGTCACCGGAGCGGGCCAGCTCCGGCATGACGGCCTCGGTCCCGGTGAGCGCTGTGCTCATGGTTCGCACCAGCGAATCGACTACGGCCGGGTCGAGCTGGTTCATGGTCTTGGTGACCATCCGGGCCACCTCGGCGATGGACAGCGGCGTGCGCACATCGGCGGTGTCCAGGCGCTGCCCGTCGCGCAGGTAGGGGCCGCCGGCCCGCTTCGGGACGAACTGCACATACGGCTCGCCGAGCGCGGAGAGATGTTCGATGGTCACCACGCTGTCGGTGGGCAGCCGCTGGTCGGCGTCGATTCGGAAGCCGACCTCGACACCGGCCGCGGTGCTGTCGACCGAGGTCACCTTGCCGACCGCGATGCCGGTGAGCAGGATCGGCGATCCGACGCCGAGCCCGCCCGAATTCTTCAGCACCATAGAAGCGTCGGTGTAGTCGGCGAACGGGTCGTAGCGCACCACGCCGAAGGTGAGATAGGCCGCGCCGAGGACCAGAATGGTGGCGATACCGGCGAGTGAGGCCAGTGAACCCGGCTTGATCTTCATCGCACAACTCCGATCATGCGCAGTGCCTGCACCATCCGGTCCACCTGTTCGGCGTCGGCCTCCGGCGAATTCACCCGCACGCCGGTGACATTCACCTTCGGTCCCCGTTCGGCGAACGGAATCACCTTGTCGCGCAGGAACGCGACCAGCATGGCCAGGTTCGACGGCGAGCGCAGATCCAGCGGACCACCGGTGGCCAGCGGCACGAACGCCTTGGCCGCGGCGTCGCCGGAGCGCGCCAGCGGCGCGAGCCATACCAGCGACTCACCGACCGGTCCGAGCACACCGAATATCTTTGTGACACCGTCGATCGACTGTGCGGCCCCGTTCACCCGCTGCACCGACTCGGCGCTGAGGATGTTGTCGAGTTCAGGCCGAAGATCGTGCAGCACTTGAGCATTGGTGCTCAGCCCGGCCAGTGCCTTGTCCACCTCGTCCAGATGCGCGGCCAGGTCCGCGGCGTCGGCGCCCAGCACCTGGGAGATCCGCGCGGTTTCCCGCGGATCCTGCGGCAGCACGGTATTGAACCGGTTGATGATGTCCTGCAACTGGCCGATGGCACCGCCCTGCACGAACAACGCCATGGCGGACATGGTGTCCTCGAGCTGCACCGGCGGGCGGCTGTGCGCCAGATCGATGACGGCGTCGGAGCCGAGCAGCCGGTCGAAACCGTCCGGGGGCGTGGTCAAGGCGATGTGGATGTCACCGAGCACGGTGTTCTGCCGCAACTCGGCGATGGTGCTCGTGGGCAGGCGCACCGACTCCGAGATCTCGGCGTCGACCACCACGTAACCACCGCGCCCGGCCGGGGCCCGGTCGGCGGGAACCACCGTCACCTGTTCGACGGTGCCGACCTGCGCGCCGTTGGCGATAACCTTCGCCCGCGCGGGCAGATTCAGCACATTCGCGAACTCGATCTTCAACCGGTAGGTCGGGCCGGGGACCGAGGTGCCCGGCACCGGCACCGACGACGGGTCGAATCCGCAACCGCCGACCGCGACCGACGCCGTGAGCGCCAGCGCCAGCGCGGTGCGCCGCACGAGCTTCCCCGCCGGAATCCGCAGAGTCACGGTTCTCACTGCGCACCAACCGATCCCAGCACCAGCTGGGTCAAGGAAACATGCAGCATGCCGTCCGCCGCACCCGCGCACCGCCCGGGGCTGATGGCATCGAGCGCGGCACACACCTGCTCCGCGTTCTGCTGCGGTATCGCGACTTTCGGTGGCGCGTAACTGATTCCGACCGCGCCCGTCTGCGGATCCAGCACGCTGCGGAACGCCGTCGCGACCACCGGCGTGGTCAGCACGATGTCGCGCAACGACCCGACATTGGCCCGCAGCAGCTTGATCAACGGCACGCTCTGGTCGAGCAGCGCACCGATCTGCCCGCCGAACATGGTGGTGATGTCATTGAGCATCGGCAGCAATTGCCGGAGCCCGTCGAACAGTTCGGTGCCCGGTCCGAGCAGTTCGGTATTCGCTTGGTGCAGCGCTGGTCCCAGCCTGGTCAGCATGGACTGCAAGTCACCCCAGTGCTTCTGCACCTGCACCGACACCGACGCGAACGCGTCGAAAATCCCCGCGAGGTTGGCGATATCGGCGTCCGGCGTCTTCAGCGCCGAGCCGAGCTTCATGATCAGCTCGTTGATCTGCGGACCGGTGCCCGCGGTCGCCCGGTCCAGGGCGGACAGGCCGTCGGCGAGCGAATTCGGCTGCGCCGGGTCGGGTCCCACGATCTGATCGGACAATTGCGCCAGCGCGGTGAGGGTTTGGGTAAGGCTCTTCGGAGTCAGCGTCTTGGTGAGGCAGCCGCTGTCCCAGCGCGCGGTGTCCTTGCCCGAGGACAGCACGGCCAGTTCCCGGTCCGCGACGACGGTGTCGGAGACCGTGGTGGCCGCGGCGTCGGCGAGCACCGGATGAGCCGCGTCCACCTCGAAGTCGACGCGCACGTCGGCGCCCTGGTTACGCACCGAAGTCACCGTGCCGACGGTGATACCGCGCATGGTCACCTGATTGCCTTCGTACAACCCGATGCTGTCCGGCATGATCGCGCAATAACTCCGCGTCTCACGCAGCGGATCGAAGGCGACGAAGTAGCCCGCGATCGCGAGCACGGCGATGACGACGGCCCCCGCGATCGACATGAACGCCTGGCTGCCGAGTACCCGGTTCAGCATCAGCACTCCTTCCCGGGTAGCGGCACACACACTCCGGCCGGCGCCGGGACGGTGGCGCCGGACTGGTCGATGACGAGCCCGCCCTCGGGGATCGCCAGCTCCTTCAGCTTCGAGGTCAGCGCGTGCGCGGAGGCGATCATCGGGTCCAGCCGGCCGCCCATCTCCTCCAGTTTCGGCAGCGCGTCGGCGAGCTGCTGCGCCCGGGGCTTCAGGGTGGAATCCCAGGTCGGCGCCAACAGCGCGAGCCGCTGCACGACGCTGTTGAAAAGCGCCACCGCCTCGCGCATTTCGGCGCGCTTGTCCACGAGCGCGGTCTCCAGCTGGTTCGCGCTGTCCATCAGCCGCCGCAGATCGCCCTTGGCGCCGTCGTACATCCGCACGTATTCACTGGCGACGGAGATGGCATTGGACACCTGGGTGCGCTGACGATCGATGGCGTCGATGTAGCTGCCCAGGGTGTCGAGGGTGGTGCGCACCGCTTCGGGGGCGGCCGCCACCGACTGGTTCAGGGTCGCGAGATTTTCCCGCAGCGTATTGCCGTCGATCTTGCTCAGCGGTGTGGTCGCGTCCTGGAAGGTCTGCACCAGGCTGTAGGGCAGGCGTACCCGGTCCGCGGGAATCGCGTTGCCGCCCAGCGGTTTGTCGCCGGCCGGGAACAGCGCGACGTAGTGGCCGCCGACCACGGTCAGCATCCGCACGTCCAGCGAGCTCTTGTCGCCGACGAACACGTCGTTGTCGACGGTGAACTTCATGACGACCTTGTCCGGCTTCAGCTCCAGCGAGGTCACCGAGCCGACCGAGACACCGGCCAGGCGGACGTCGTCACCGGTCTTCACCGACTGCGCCTCGGACAGCTCGGCGGTGTAGGTGGCCTTGCCGAACGGCACCACGTACAGCGCGCCGGCCGCGACGATGCCGATCACCAGCAGCGCCACGCCGACAATGCCCAACCGCACCTCACGGCGACGCTTCGCCGTGTCGTCGAGCACGCGCCGGTCGCCGCCGAGCAGGCGGGAGATCATGCCTGGCATATCGACACCTGCTGTCCGGCGATGAGCACCCGCAGCGGGGCCGGGACCTCCGCGGACCCCTTGCTGCACTGCGGTTTCCAGCCCGCGACGGTGTGCGGCAGCGCGTTGTCGACGGCGTCGAGCAAACCGGGCAGCTTGCCGAACACCTCGACCGCCTGCTGCGGATCGGGGAACAACCGGCGGATCTGCGCGTCCAGATCCGCCGCGCCGTCCTGGTCCAAGCCGAGCGTGCTCAGCAGCCGGTCCACCGGTCCGAGCACCGAGGGCGCGGTCATCGCGAAGCGTGCCAGGCCGCCGATGTTGTCTTGCAGCGAGACGAAGATGTCGGTCAGCCGCGCCAGCAGCGGCACCAGGTAGTGCACGCGCCCGCCGACCCGGTCGGCGATATCGGACATGTTCTTGACCAGTGTGCCGATCACCTGCTGCCGGTCGCCGACATACTTGCTGAGTTCGGCGATGGACTCCATCGCCGGGCCCAGCCCGTTGCCGTCCCCCTGCAGCACCGCGAGCATGTTCTCGGTGAATTTGTTGACCGACTCCGGCGACATGGTCGCCAGCACCGGCTTCAGTCCGTTGAACAGGCTGGTCACATCGAAGGACGGAATCGTCATGTCGGTGCCGATGGTCGCGTCGTCGGCCAGCCGCAGACCGGGATTCGGCTGCTGTTGCAGGTCGATGTAGCGCTGCCCGGTGAGATTCTGGTACCGGATCGCCAAGACCGAGTTGTCGTAGACCGGCGTCGAATCCCGCACGGTGAGACGCACTTTCGCTTTCACACCGGCCAGCGAAATGCGCTCCACCTTGCCCACCTGCACGCCGTACATGCGCACGTCGTCACCGGCCTTGAGACCGTTGGCGTCGAGGAAAAGCGCGTCGTGGGCGTGCGTGTCACCGTCGACCGGGCGCTTGATGGCGGTGAGCACCAGGGCCAGGACCACCATCATCACGCCCGCGAACACCACCAGCCGCCAAGCCGCCGCACGTACCGTCATCGCGGACCTCCCTGACCGAACAGCGGCACCGCGATACCGGGCACGTTCGCTAGCTCGACCTCCAGATTCAGCACCGGGCCGTCCGGCGTCTCCGGCATGGCCGCGCGCAACCGCTCCAGCAGCAGCCGCAGCTCCGCGGCGGACTGTTGCGGTCGCGGCACCATCTGCGCCAGCACGGTCAGCATCGGGGCGAGCATGTCGGTGGCCTCCGCCAACTGCGCGCCGGCCGCCGTCACCGTGGTCGACAGCCCCGGCAGGATCTTGCCGGTCAGCGCCGCGACGCCCACGTCGTATCGATCCTTGTCGGTCTGGATGATCCGGATGTCGTGGATCTGATCGAGGATCTGGATGGTCGCGCCCGCGAACGCGCCGCCGCCGTCGAAGGCCGGGCCCAGCTTGCCGAGCAACTCCGAGCTGGGCATGTTCTGGTTGTCGGCGATGATCTTCGACACCGTGATCAGCGCCTCCACCAACGGGGTCATCGCCTTGAAGTCCGCGGACACCTGTGCGATGACCGTGGCCAGCTGCGGTGTCAGCACGGCCGCGCCGACCTGGGACAGACTGCGCAGAATCGAACCCATGGTGGCGTCGTACACGCGATCCGCCCGCGGTCCGGTCAGATCGATGACGCTGCCCGGCCGCAGCGGCGAACCGCCCGTGCCACGCAGCAATTCGAGTTCGCTGATGCCGAACAGGTTGGCGGGCGCGTAATCCACGCGCAGGCTGTCGTCGATGCTGTGCAGCCGGTTTTCGTCCAGCCGCACCATGATTCGCTGCGTGCCGCGGGCATCCGGGGAGACTTCCTCGACCTTGCCCACCTGCACGCCGTCCAGGCGCACCTGGGTGCCCGCGCTCACACCGTCGCCGACCTCCTCGGTGTGCAACGCGATGCGCAACCCGTCCTCGGTGCGCAGATTCCGATACAGCGAGGTCGCCAAGGCCACCACCGCGATGATCGCGACGAGCACCACTCCGACCGTGCGCGCTTTCCTCTTGTCCGCGGCGACGCCGGGCAAACCGTATTCAGGCACCACTCACCCCGTAAAACTGATCGCCGAGTTGAAACCCCACAGCACGATGGACAGCACCATGTCGATGGCGATGATCGACACGAAACTGGCCCGCACCGCCCGTCCGGACGCGATACCCACGCCTTCGGGACCGCCCGTGGCGAAGAAGCCGTAATAGCTGTGCACCAGAATCACCACGGTCCCGAAAATGGCCACCTTGATGACCGCGGCGATGACGTCGAACCCGGCGACGAACTGGAAGAAGTAATGGTCGTAGACGCCCGCGGACTGCCCGTGCACCAGCGTGATCAGCCCGCGGCAGGCGGCGTAGGACAGGATCAGCGCGATCAGGAACGTCGGCACGATGGCCAGCGCACCCGCGATCACCCGGGTGGTCACCACGAACGGCACCGAGCGCAGGCCCAGCGACTCGATGGCGTCGATCTCCTCGGAGATGCGCATGGAGCCGATCTCGGCCGTGATCCGGCAGCCCGCCTGCGCGGCGAACCCGACCGCGGCGGCGATCGGCGCCAGCTCGCGGGTGGTCGCGTAGGCGGAAACCACGCCGGTGACCGGGCCCATCCCCAGCATGTCCAGCGTCGCGAACGACTCGACGGCCACCGAGGCGCCCATCACCAGGCCGAGCACGATCATCATCGGCACCGTGCCGCCGCCGACCACGATGGAGCCGCGGCCCCAGGTCATGTCGGTGATGGCACGCATGGTTTCGCCGCGATACCGCTTGAGCGTCAACGGGACGGCCGCGAGCACCTGCCAGACGAACACGGCGATGAAACCGAGCATGTCGACGGCGCGGACCACGCGGCTACCGCGCCGGAAGTACCGGCGGACCCAGCGAAAACCCTTGGGGGCGTAGGCGGAGGTCGTCATCTATGCCAGCTTCGTGGGTAGGAACATGGCGGTGACCTGGGTCATCGCCAGGTTCACGATGACGATCGAGACCACCGACAGCACCACGGCCGCGTTCACCGCGTCGGCCACACCGCGCGGCCCGCCTTTCGCCTCCAGTCCGCGCTGGCAGGCGATGATCACCACGAGGAACCCGAAGATCAGGGCCTTGAGCAGCGAAACCCACACGTCCGCGGTGGTGGTGAAGGAGCCGAAGGTGGCCCAGTAGCTGCCCGGCGTCACACCCTGTCCGGCGATCGCGACCGCGTATCCGGCGAGCACGCCGACGAAGATGATGAGGATGTTGAGCAGCGGCGCCACCAGCAGCATGGCCGCCATGCGTGGGATCACCAGCCGATGAATCGGGCTGATACCCATGGTGTGCAGCGCGTCGATCTCCTCGCGGATGGTGCGCGCGCCGAGGTCCGCGGCGATCGCGGCGGCGCCCGCGCCGCCGAGCAGGAAGCCGGTGGCCATCGGGGCGCCCTGCTTGATCACGCCGAGGCCGCCGGTCGCGCCGAGCAGCGAATCCGCGCCGAGGGTGTGGATGAGGTTGCCGACCTGGATCGAGACGATCACGCCGAACGGGATCGCGATGAGAATCGCCGGAATGGTGGTGACCGTGATCAGGCGCCAGGCTTGCAGGATGGCCTCGCGCCACTGGAACTTGCCGCGCGCGATATCGCCGGCCGCGCCGGTCACCGATTCCTCGGCCATGCCCACCGCGCGACCGAAGGTACGCAGCGACGACACCACGGTGTCGGAGAAATTCTTGCGGACGACCTGCGCCGGGGATTCGCGGCGTTTCTCCTGCCGCAGCAGTTCCAGCTGTTCCAGGGCTGCGCGGGTATCCGAGGTCATACGCGAGTTCCGTGGCCCGCGCCGAGGGCACGGGTTGTGTCGAAGTTCATCAGGTATCTCTCCGAATCCGGCATCATCGCCAACTCAGCCAAGCTAATAGGTACTCTAGGTCACAACAAAATCGCGGCCATGTGACGATGGTCACTTACTCGCCGGTTCGAGCTGTCGTGAAGTTATTCGTGCAACGCATCACTAATTTGTGACGGCTGCGGCATCCATCACAAAATCGCAGAACAGCGATAGATTCCGCATTCTTTTCGGCCTGCCACACCGAAGCGCGAACCCGGCGAACAGGACGCCTACTGCAGTCGAGGGATTCAACCCCGTTGCACACTCCGGCACTACTTCACCGGCGCTTCAGTTAGCTGAACAATTGCTTATGTGGGTTTCAGCAAACTCCGGACATGCTTTCCACCGAGGCGGCACCAGACAGAACGCCCACCGAAAGGCCAGGAAATACCGCTAATTTCCGGCTAATCCGCAATTAGGATCGGCGGAATGCGACTTCGGCTGTCTCATGTGGCCCTGTTCGGCCTCGCGATCCTGCCGGTGGCGACCGCCTGCACCTCACCGTCACTGGCCGAGTCCCCCGCGGTATCCGCCGCAGCTCCAGGTACTTCCGCACGTGAGGGCGCGTTCGGCAACTTCGGCACCGTGCACCCGCCGGGCAGCTCCGCCGACGCCGAGACAGTGCTCGAGCTCGACGTCGCGCAGGAGACCATGCGCTGCACCGAGACCTCCGACGAACAGTGCCTGCAAATCCGCCGCGACCCGAACGGCCCCTGGGAGCTCTGCTACGACGGGATCGACGGATTCGACCACGATCGGGGCTACCGCTATCACCTGCGGGTGGAGCAGAGTCCGGCCGAGAACCCCCGGGCGGAGGCGCCCGCGTGGCGGCTGCTCGAGGTGCTCGACAAACAGCGCGTCATCTCCGCGACCGGTTCGCCCCTGAACAACACCGGTCTGGAGGGCCCCGCGCGCTGATATCGGCGCGATAGCTCGGCGCTATGAGAAGGCGCGCAGCGCAATCGAATACAGCTCCCGCGCCGGACCACTGAGGCGCTGACCGACCGGCCACACCGCACGCAGACTGCGGCGCAAATCCAGATCGGGTATCTCGGGAACCACCAGGTGGCCCGCGGCGACGTCCGAAGCAACGGCGAGCGAACTCAGGACCGAGACACCGACATCCGCGGCGACCGAGGTTTTGATGGCGGTGGTGGAGGACAGCTCCAGCGCGATATTCGGCACCCAATCCGGAAGAGCTTGCGCGACAACGGTTTCGAAGAGCGTGCGACTGCCCGAACCGGGCTCGCGCTGAATCAGCGGGGTCGCCGCCAGCTCGGCCAGCCCGACCGAACCGCGGCGAGCCCATTCGTGCTGTGGCGCGACGACGACCACCAAGGTGTCGCGAGCCACCTCGTGACTCTCCAGGCCCGGAAAGGGCTGCGGGCTCTCCACGAATCCGATTCCGGCCTTACCGTCGAGCACCGCCTGCGCGACCTCGACGGAGTTGCCGGCCTCCAGCGCGATGGTGACCTCGGGCGCGGCCGCGCGCATCGTCATCAGCCAACCCGGAAACAGGTACTCGGCGACGGTCTGGCTCGCGGCTACCCGCAGCCGCGAATCGCGTTCGGTGCGCAGTGTGTCGAGGCCCGCGTCCAACTGCTCGGCCGCGTCTATCACCCGCCGTGCCCACTCGGCGATCAACGCGCCCGCGGGCGTGGGCCGGGAACCGAGCGTTGTCCGTTCCAGCACCGCCGTTCCGACCAGCCGCTCCAGATAGCGAATACGCGAGGAGGCCGACGGCTGACTGATGCCGTGCGCCTGCGCCGCGCGACCGAGGCTGCCCAGTTCGATGACCGAGAGCAGCAGATCCAGCGCGGCCAGATCCGGTACGCGCGGCGACAAGGGCATAGATCCACTCTATGCATCCATAGCAAAGCGACGGCTACTGGACCACCGGAGCGGCGGCGATGCTGAAGTCATGACCGCCACCGTGACCTCGCGCCCCCTCGGTTCGCGGCGCCTGTTCGGCGAGCTGGACCGCGATTCGCTCCGCCACCTCGGACCCAACTGGTTCGCCGCCGTGATGGGTACCGGCATCGTCGGCAATGCCGCGGCCACCCTGCCGTGGCAGCTTCCCGGATTGCGCGACGCGGCGCTCGTCGTCTGGGGCGTCGCGGCCTGCTTCCTGATCGGGTTGAGCGGCGCCTACGCGGCGCATCTGATCCGCTTCCCGGAGGACGCGCGCGCCCACCGGCACCACCCGGTCATGTCCCAGTTCTTCGGCGCTCCGCCGATGGCACTGATGACCGTAGGCGCGGGAACGCTACTGCTCGGCAAAGACCTGATCGGCCTGGGCGCCGCGGTCGCCGTGGACTGGGTGTTGTGGTCGGTGGGCACCGTGCTCGGGCTGCTCACCGCGTTCACCATCCCCTACCGGATGTTCACCCGGCACAAGATAGACCGTGATGCCGCGTTCGGCGGCTGGCTGATGCCGGTCGTGCCGCCGATGGTCTCCGCCGCCATGGGCGCACTGCTCGTCCCGCACACCCCGGCGGGGCAACCCCGGCTGACCATGATCATCGCCTGCGTCGCGATGTTCGGCCTGTCGCTGATCGCGGCACTGGTCACCATCACCATGATCTGGTCGCGGCTGGTGCATTTCGGCGTGTCCCAGGGCGGCATGGTGCCGACGCTGTGGATCGTGCTCGGCCCGCTCGGTCAGTCGGTGACCGCCGCCGGCCTGATCGCCAACGCCGCACCCAGCGCGCTACCCGACCTCTACACCAAGGGCTTGACCGTCTTCTCGGTCATCTTCGGCATCGTCGTCTGGGGTTTCGCCATGCTCTGGCTGGCCCTGGCCGTCGCGGTCACCTATCGGGCACACCGCGCCGGCGAACTCGAATTCAACCTGACCTGGTGGGGTTTCACGTTCCCGCTGGGCACCTGCGTCACCGGCAGCGCCGTGCTCTTCACCCACACCCGCGCCTACCTGTTCGCGTGGGTCGCGGTCGCGCTGTTCGCGCTGCTGGCCGGCGCCTGGGCCGTGGTCGTGGCGAAGACCCTGCGCGGACTGTCCAGCGGAGTACTGCTTACTCCATCCCCGGCACCCGCCCACTGAGCTGGTCGTCAATCCAGCAGGGGGAACTTCCCCGACCGCAGCAGCGCGCGGATCGCCTGCGTCTTCGCTCGCGGCGCGGCGTAATCGGGGTGGGCGCGGAGCACGGCGGCAGCATCGTGCAGCCGGATCATCTGGGCTTCGGCGTCGATGACCGTGCGTCCGCCGGGAGCGATCCGATGGGCCGTGTACACCGGGTCGCGGCGGTCGACGCGGTCCGATCGCAGGGCCTGCTCCACTCGCCGCGAACAGCGGCACACAGCCTGCGGGTTGGCTATGCCGCAGGTGGCGTCCAGGAAGGAGCCGATGCGTTTCTTGGCGCGCTGCAGGCGTTTCCGGTAGGCCGCCGGGGTGACGCCGAGAATGTAGGCGGCATCGGTGGAATCGAGTTCGAAGACGTCACCGAGCACGAAGGCGATCCGTTCGTCGCGGACCAGGCACTGCAGCATGGCCTGGCTGCACTGCAACCGGACCTCACCGGACAACAGCGCCGCGTCCGGGCCGCGATAGTCCTCGATCGCCAGGCCGTCGGCCAGCCGATCGGCGAACTCAGCCAGGTCGAGTTCGGCCCGCTCCTGCGGCGACTGCCGGCGCAGGTTGATCAGATAGTTGACACCGACCCGGTACGCCCAGGTCAGCAGTTTCGCCTCGGCTCGCCAGGTGCCCAGATGCCCGAGGACGCGCAGCAGGATCTCCTGCGTCGCGTCCTCGGCTTCGGTGGGGCGGCCGGTCATGCGAAGAGCCAAGCGGTACAGCGGATCCTGGAGTCCGCGCACGATCTGAGCGATCGCGGCCTCGTCCCCCGCGACCGCACGCTCGACCAGTACCGCCTCGCTGTCCACCCGGCCATTGTCGCGCGATCAGGACACTTCGGCGCTTTCGGCCGGCGCGTGCCTGTCCAGCCAGGCCGCGATGGCCGCGCCGATCTCGTGCGGGCGGTCCTCCGGAGCGTGATGCTTGGCGGGCGGGATCGAGACCTTCTCGGCGTCGGCGAACGTAGTCGCGGCCCAGTCCACCGCCGCCGCGGCGTCGCCCTGCCCGTTCTCCAACGCCATGATCAGCTTCGGGAATTCGGTGGCGCTCGCCAGATACCGACCGTAGTTCGCCACGATGGCGACCACGTCGGCCGGTGCGCCGTCGAGCGGAATCTCCCTGGGCCACGCCAGCAATGGCTTGCGGGAGGCGGGCGTCGGGTACGGGGCGCGGTAGACGTCGTGGTCCTCCTGCGACAGGTTCGTCACCTGCGCGGGCAGATTGAATTCGATGAACATGTTCTGCTCCAGCACCATTCGCTCGCCTTCGGCGCCGCGGTATGCGGCGAACAGTTCCCGGGCCTGCGGCGGCATCTCGGCAGCACTCCCCGGACGCAGGAAGGTTTCCAGTACGGCGAGACCGCGGACCCGGCCGGGATGACGTGCCGCCCAGTCCATGGCGAGCGCGCCGCCCCAGTCGTGCCCGACCAGGATCACCCGGTCGAGGTTCAGGGCCTCGAACCAGGCGTCGAGGTAGCGGGCGTGGTCGGTGAATCGATATGGGCTGTCGGGCTTTCCGGAGGCGCCCATGCCGATGAGGTCGGGCGCCAGTACCCGGGTCCGGTCCGACACATGCGGGATCACGTTGCGCCACAGGTAGGACGAGGTCGGGTTGCCGTGCAGGAACACGACGGGGATCTCGCCGGATCCGGTGTCGTGGTAGGAGAGGAATGAATCGAGAACGTCGACGGTGCGCACGACGGTGGTCCTTTCTCGGATTGGTCGAGCTGCTGACACCTGGTTTCGACACAGGTTCGCCGGCGACTGTGACAGCATTAGGAGTGACGTGCGTCACCAGCTGTGCCTAACCTCATACGCGGCATTGCCTTTCAGCGCGGTTGCGGCGAGTTACCTTGACGCCGTTCACGATTGCAGGCGTTAGGAAAAACTGATGAAGGTCACGGCCCCACGGCTGTCTCTGCTCGGCCGTGCGGCCGGGATATGTGTCGCGCTGGCCCTCGCCGGGGGATGCGGCTCGGCCACGAAAGTCTCGCCCCCGCCGCCCGATTCTCCGGGCAATCCCACGGGTTCGGCCGCCGAGATCACCGAGATGGTCGACCGGCTGCCGGTCGCCAAGGAAGCGGCGATGAGCGGTTACGACCGCGAGAAGTTTCCGCACTGGGACACGAACAAGGCCGAACACGGCTTCGGCGCGGAGTTCGCGCAATACGCCAAATGCACGACCCGCGAGGTGATGATGCTGCGGGACGCCGTCGGCGCGGTCACCCTCGATGCGAAGAGCTGCAAGATCACCGTCGGCAAGGACGGTGGCTGGCGCGACGAATACGGCTTCCTCGACGCCAAGACGGGGCAGATGAAGCCGTACAAGTGGATGACCGACCCGGCTACGGTCGACGCCGAGCACATTGTGCCGCTGGCCGAGGCCTGGCGTTCCGGCGCCGCGTCCCGCGACGAGGACACCCGCCGGCGCATCGCCAACGATTCGCTCAACCTGGAGGCCTCCGACCCGTCGGCCAACCGCTCCAAGGGTGATCAGGACGTCGCGAATTATCTGCCGCCGGGCACTTTCCGGTGCGCCTACATCGATCGATACGTGCGCGTGAAGATAAAGTACGCACTGACCGTTGATTCCGCCGAACAGTCCGCTCTGCGCACCGCGGTCGCGGATTGTGTCGCTCGAGGAGAGTTCAAATAAGCGACATCATCGAGATCCCAGCCCAAGCCGCCGTCATGACCGAAGAGGAAGGCACAGTCTCCGGTGATCTCGACGTCACCGTCGATTCCGCCGGAAAGGGCCTGGTCCGCTACCGGGGCAACAAGACCTGGTACACCATCGGCAATATCGCCGCCGAACCGCCGCGCACCTGGCAGACCGCCGCCGAACTGGCGGCGGCGATCGCCGCCGGAGCGGGCGCGCGCGACGCCGCCGGCAACACCGTGCCCTTCGAAGCCTGAACTCAGGCGGAGACGCGGTGGCCCGCGGCCTCGAGCACGGCGGTAGCCGCCTCGAGTTTGCCTTCCGGGACCAGGACGAGGTCGGCGTGATAGGTGGAGGCGACGAACACCGAGATCTTCGCCTCCGCCAGCGGACCGATCAGCGCCGCCAGCATGCCGGGCACATCGAGCCCGTGCGCCGACGCCCCGCCGTAGAACCCGACCCACTTCTCGGCATCGACCCACGGCGGCGCGTCCCGGACCACCGTGAGGCCCTCCGGCGCCCGCACCAGCGCGATCCATTCGTCGTCCTCGGGAAAGGTCGCCTCCGGAAAATGCTCGATCACGAACCGCGAGGGCACGACATTCAGGCGCTGCGACATCCCGTCACCATAGACAACGCCGCCTTCGTTCACATCGTGACAACCACTTTGCCGAACGGATCACCCGCCGCGAAGTAGGCGTACGCCGCCCCGGCCTGATCGAACGAGAAGGTGCGATCGATGACCGGGCGCACACGGTGTTCGGTGATCGCCTGGTTCATCGCTTCGAAGTGGGCGCGGCTACCGACGGCGATGCGGCGGATCGACAGGTAGGAACTGCCGAACGGATTGCCGTCGCCCGCGGTGATTCCGGGGCCCGGCCAGGCGCCGATCATGGTGAGCCGGGCGTTGTAGGCGCCGGCGGCCACCGATTTCGGCAGGGTGGGCATGCCGACGGTGTCGACGATGTGGTCCGCGCCGTCGCCGCCGGTCCGGCGGGCGACTTCCTGCTCCCAGTCCGGTGTTTCGGCGCGCACGATCACCTCTTCGGCACCGAGTTCACGGAACCGTTCCGCTTTTTCGGGAGTGGAGGTGACGGAGATGATCCGGCCACCGAGCATCCGGGCGTGCTGCACGGCGAACAGGGCGACGGCGCCGCTGCCGACGGTCAGTACCGTCTCGCCCGCGCGCACCGGGACCGGGGTGGTCAAGGCCGCCCAGGCGACGACGCCCGCGCAGGTCAGGGTCGCCGCTTCGGCATCGGTGAGGTGGGCCGGAACGTGCACCACCGAATCCTGTTCGAGCAGGGCGTAAGTGGCGAGCATGCCGTCGCGGTTCGCACCGTACTGTTCGGCGGCGTGCGCCCGGCGTTGCGGGCCGTCGACCCAGCGCACGAAGTATGTCGCGGTCACGCGGTCGCCGACTGCTGCCCGAGTCACTTTGTCCCCCAGGGCGATCACCGTGCCGACACCGTCGGACAACGGGACGACGCCGGGTGTCGCGGGCAGCGGATAGGTGCCGTCCATCAGCATGAGATCCCGGCGGTTCAGCGCAGCCGCGCGGACTTCGATGAGTACCTGGTGCGGGCCTGGTTCGGGCAGTTCCTGCGTCCACGCCGCCAGGCCGGCGCGGCCGCGGGTCGGATCGAGATGGTAGGCAAGGCCGTTCATGGGTGTCCCTTCGCGCCGGGCTGCCCGGCGCTGTTCGTGCGGTGCGTCAACCGATGTACTGGCTGTCGAGACGGATGCGTTCCTGCTCGTCGAAGGCGATGACGTCGTAGCCGCCGCCGGCGACGGTGCCGTCGGCGGCGACCATGTCCCAGCCCAGGCCGACCAGGCCGGTCGACAGCTGGGTGGCGGGACCGCGGCTGACGAATCGGTGACCCGCCAGGACGAACATCTCGTAGGCGCGGGTGATGCGGCGCTCCAGGGCTTCGTGGCCGCGCACCTGCACGGGCGGGATCGGAAAGGCCAGTTCGGCCAGCGCCTTCCGCATTGCCTCCGGCGGATCGATCAGTGACTGCATGCCGTCGGCGGCCCAGAGTTCGTGAATCAGCTTCTGCCGCAACTGGTTGTCGGGTTCGTTCCACATCGCGACGTAGCGGTCGGCGAAGGCGGTCAGGTCGCTCTCGTTCGGTTGCTTGCTCATGGGATCGAGCTTGCGGGAGCGCGTGCGGCGGTGCGATTCCCTGCGGGGAATGGTGCGCGGCCATCCGATCGGATATCACTGGACGCATGACCACTGTGGAGGCGACCGCGTTCGCACGCCAGCTCAAGCATTGGCGCACCCTGCGGCGGGTCAGCCAGCTGGACCTCGCGATCCGCGCCGAAACCAGCCAGCGGTACCTGAGTTTCCTGGAGCAGGGCCGCTCCAGACCCGGCCGCACCATGGTGGTGCGCCTGGCCGAATCGCTGGAGCTGTCCCTGCGTGAACGCAACGACCTGCTCCTGGCCGCGGGATTCGCGCCGATATTTCCCGAATCACGGTTGGACACACCCGAATTGGCGCCGGTGAAAGCCGCGCTGGAGCGGATCCTGAATGGGCATCTGCCGTATCCCGCCGTCGTCATCGCACGCTATGGCAGGTTGGTCGCGGCCAACGCCGCCTTCGACCTGCTCACCGCACCGGCCGCCGCACATCTGCTGACACCACCGATCAACGTGCTGCGCTTGGCATTACACCCGGAAGGTTTGGCGCCACACGTGCTCAATCTGCCGGAGTGGGGCCGCCATGTCACCGAATCGCTGCGCGGGCGAGTCCTGCGCAGCCCCGACCCCGCCCTGCACGACCTGATCGCCGAGCTGGAAAGCTATCTGCCCGAGTCGAATCCGGGCCCCGACCACCTCGGCTTCGCCGTCCCGCTGCGCCTGCGCCGACCCGACGGTGAACTCCAGCTCATCACTACCATCACCTCGTTCGCCACCGCCGTCGACATCACCCTGGCCGAACTGCACCTCGAAGCGTTCCTCCCCGCCGACGACTACACCGCCGCCTACCTGCACCGCCGATACGGACAGCACTAGCCGGACCCGCCCGCGCTCGGTCGAACAGTCACCAGTCCCGGGCCGCGGCTCGAATATGCCGAGCGACCTGGTCGACGTGCGGCGAGGTCGCGCCCGGCCGCCGGACGAGGAAGCCGGTGTTTATCGGCGGATCGTCGGGCTCGAGGAGTGGAATCAGCGCGCCCGCGGCCAGGTCGGCGGCGCAGAGGTAGCGCGGGAGCACGCTGATCCCGGCCCCAGCGGCGACCGCGGCGGCGACGGCACGCAGGTCCGCCACGATGACGGCGGGCTCGGCGGTCAACCGGACCCCGAAGACATGCCGCCAGTAGCGGCGCAGGATCGGCAGATCCGCCGCATAACTGATCAGCGGTAGGCCGGCCAAGGCCGGTGGGCCGTCGGTGCGCAGCGACCCGAGGTCGATGTGTTCGGCGACGGCGGGAGCCGCGACCAGCACGAACTCCTCGTCGGTCAGCGGTTCCGCGATCACGGTGCGGCCGCGCGGGCGGACCGTCGACAGCATGAGGTCGTACTGGCCCGCCCGCAGTCCGGCGAGCAGCTCATCGGAGAGTCCCGCGGTGATGTTGAGCCGCACTCCGGCCACCACCAACGGCGCGAGAGCCGGAAGTACTTGGATGGCAAGCATTTCCGCTGGCCCGGCCAGCCGGACCGGCGGTTCGGGCGCGGGTTCGGCGCGCGCCGGACGGCCGATCGCCAGTTCGAGCGCATCCAACGGTCCCGCCACCCGCGCCGCCAGTTCGGCCGCCGCCGCGGTGGGCGCCACCCCGCGCGCCAGCCGTTCGAACAGCTGGTAGCCCAGTCGCTGTTCCAACGCCCGCAGTTGCGCGGTCACCGTCGGCTGGGACAGCCCGGCCAGCCGAGCCCCTGCCGTCACCGTCCCCGCTCGATACACTGCCAAGAAGGTGCGCACCTGAGTCAGATCCAGCGATCCATCGGTTTCCCTATCGCTCACATCGGAAAGTCTATTGGCGGACCGATAGCTCAGCTTCCTATCGTCGGTACCGCGACAACCACACTCTCGACGAAAGGCTCTCCGCAATGGCCAAGATCCTGTTCGTGCTGACCGGCGCCGACCACTGGACCCTCAACGACGGCTCCACCCACCCCACCGGCTACTGGGCCGAAGAATTCCTCGCCCCCTACCGCGCGCTCACCGCGGCGGGCCACGAAGTGGTCGTCGCCACCCCCGAGGGCACCGTGCCCCCGGTCGACCAGGTCAGCCTGACCGCGGACTCCAACGGCGGCCAAGACCAGGCCGAGGAAACCGCCGCCGCGATCGCCGCGGCCCCCGAATTGCAGAAGCCGATCAAGATCGACGACGCGGTCCTCGCCGACTACGCCGCCGTCTACTACCCCGGCGGTCACGGCGCGATGGAAGACCTGCCCGCCAGCAAGGCCTCCGGGGAACTGCTCGCCGCGGCGTTGGCGTCCGGCAAGCCGCTGGCCATCGTCTGCCACGGGCCCGCCGCCATCGTGGCCGCCACGAATTCGGACGGCACCTCGCCCTTCGCCGGGTACCGGCTGACCGGGTTCACCAACGACGAGGAGAACGCCGCGGGCCTCGCGCCCAAGGCTCCGTGGCTCCTGCAAGACCGTCTCGTCGCCCTCGGCGCGGACTTCCGCGAGTCGGCCCCGTTCGCCCCGCACATCGAAGTCGACCGCAACCTCTACACCGGCCAGAACCCCGCGTCCTCGGCCCCGCTGGCCGCGGAACTGGTGCGGGCCCTGAGCTGAGGCGGCATCCCGTGCGGCAGCGCGGGCTGCCGCACGGGAGAATGACCGCATGCCTGATCTGCTGTGGGATGACGTGCGGAGCTTGTTCGACCCCGAGACCATGGGTGCGCTGCCCGATCTGCGGGTCGCCGATACGTCCGCGGCGGACTGGCAGGCGTTGTTCGATCTGATCCGGTCCAGCGGCTGGGCCTGGGAATACAGCGAGGACGGTGTACCCGCCGACCTGCCCCCGGCCCAGGAGGTGCTGGACCGGCCCGAGGATGCCGCGATGCCGGAGCTGCGGGTGCGGCCTACGCCGGATGTGCTGATGGTCTTCCGGCCCTGGGTGGCCGAGTCGATCGACTTCGACGTGGATCTGCGCGAGCTACAGGGGCAGGGCGGGGTCGACACCCTGTGCGAATTCGTCAGCACGGTCGGTCGTCACCTCGGGAAATCCGTGGTGCTGGCGCCGGAGACCGATCCGGCCCGCCCCGTACTCGGGTTCGATCCGCACGCCGATCGCGTCGTGGTGCTGTGACGCGTCAGCGGCGGCTGGCGCGACGGTAGCCGATCACCGCGGGAGTGGCGAAGACCGCGATCAACGCCAGCGACCACACCACCGTAAGGATCAGCGGGTGCGCGGTGGGGCCGCCCAGGGCCAGCGCTTTCATCGCGTCGACGGCGACCGACATGGGCTGGTTGCGGACGACCGGCTGAATCCACTGCGGATAGGCGATCAGGGGCACGAACCCGGTGCTGAAGAACATCAGCAGCGAGCTGAGGATCGTAATCCCTTCCACCAGCGTCGCTTTCGCGGTGAAGACGGCGACGGCGGTGACCATGGTGGCGAAGGCCAAGCCGAAGAGCACCGGAACGCAGACGAACGCGAGGGCCGCGAGCCAGCCCTGCTGGAAACGGAAACCCAGCAGGTGGCCGACCAGGATCACCACCAGGGTGCCCGCGAGGATGCGGCAGCCCTCGGCGAGGATGCGGGAGAGCAGTCCGGAGGCGCGGTGCACGGGCAGCACCCAGAAGCGGGCGAGCAGCCCGGCGTCGCGTTCCCGCCCGAGCAGCACACCGCCCGCGACCGCGCCGGACAGCGCCCCGACGATCGCGACCATGGGCACCGAGCCGTACAAAGCGTCGGCGCCGGAGAACTTTTCGATCTGATTGCCGACGACGATATCCAGCATCAGCAGCAGCAGGCACGGGATGATCAGGGTCTCCAGCAGGGCGATCGGGTTGCGGGACCACCTGAGCAACAGGCGCTGGGTCTGGATGACCGTATGCCGCGCCAGCGCGACCGCCGCCGTCTCGGCGGGACCGTTCGTACGAACGACCGACAACACCATCATGCCCTCCTCGAACTCAGCCGGACGATCAGCGGCACGCACACCGCCAGGATGCCGACGACCCAGAGCAGCGGCGGCCCCAGCAACGCCCAACTCACCTCGCCCGCAGCGCCTTTCGAATCTCCGGCCAATGCGCGCAGGCCGATGGCGAACTGGGAGATCGGCTGGTTGCGCACGAAAGGCTGTACCCAGGACGGGAATTGACCGGCCGGGGCCAGTCCGGTGGACAGCATGCCGAGGATCAGCGGCGGCAGCACCAGCGCCTGGGTGGTGGCTTCGGGGCTCTTGGACACCGTCCCGATCACGTCCGCGCCGAGCGTCAGCGCGATGCCGATCAGCAACGCGAACAGCAGGAATCCCACGGTGTGCGCGAAGTCGAGGTAAAAGCGGAATCCGATGACATGACCCGAGACCAGGGCGGCTGCCAAGGCGATCAACAGCCGGAAGATGTTGCCCGCCATCCGCGCCGCCACCGGGACCAGCGGCCCGATCGGCATCGCACCGAAGCGCCGATCCAGACCCGCGACCGCGTCCGTCGCGGCGCGGAAGGCCGCCCCGATCGCCGTGAACGCGGCCGCCTGCAAGATCACGATCGGCATCATGAATTGCGCGTAACTGCTGAATCCGTGCCCGGCGAAGGTCATCACCGTTTTCAGCGGGATATAGAAACTGGCCGTGAACGCCACCGGCGCGAGAATCGAGGACAGCACCTCACCGGTCCGCAGCGACGGCACGATCAGGCGCGAGGTGAGCACCCACCACTGCTGGACGCGGACGGGCGTCGCACGCGCGTCGGTCAGCCAGGCTCCGGCGGTCATCGCGCCTCCGCACCGTCGGCAGCCGCGAGATGGCCGGTCAGTTGGAGGAACACATCGTCGAGCGAAGGCCGGCGCAAGGCGATGTCGACGAGTTCGACACCCGCGTCGTCCAATCGCCGCAGCGCCTCGGCCAGGGTTTTCGCGCCGTCCGGCGCGGGGATCGCGATCCGATCCGAATCGCGGCCGAGCGTGGCCCGGTTCTCCTCCGGCAGTAGCGAACCCAGTGCCTCGGCGATGGCTGGTAGATCCTTCAGGTCCAGCGGCACCACTTCGCAATACGCGCCACCGGTGCGGGCCTTCAGCTCATCGGCGGTCCCCGCGGCGATCACCACTCCGTGGTCGATCACGATGATCCGATCGCACAGTGCGTCAGCTTCTTCCAGGTACTGGGTGGTGAGCAAGGTGGTGATCCCGTGCTCGCGGAAGCTCGACACCAAGTCCCAAACACCTTGCCTGCTGCGCGGATCCAAGCCGGTCGTGGGCTCATCGAGGAACACCACGTCCGGCCGGACCACCAGCCCGCACGCGATATCGATGCGCCGGCGCATGCCACCGGAATAGGTACCGACTCGCCGGCCCGCCGCGGTCAGCAGATCGAATTCGGCGAGCAACTCGTCGGCGCGGGCGCGGGCGGCCCGTTTGCGCAGGCCCATCAGCCTGCCGAACATCACCAAATTCTCGTAACCACTGAGCATGTCGTCCAGCGCCGCGAACTGCCCGGTCAGCATGATCGCGCGGCGCACCGCCGCCGGATCGGCGACCACATCGTGCCCGGCCACCGTGGCGCGGCCCTTATCCGGCGCGATCAGCGTGGACAGAATGTTCACGGTGGTCGTCTTGCCCGCGCCGTTGGGGCCGAGAATGCCGAGTACCTCGCCCTGCGCGGCCACGAAATCCACACCGCGCAAGGCTTTCACCGCGCCGAAGGATTTCTCGATACCCTCCACGACTACTCCGGTGCCTGTGCTCATCGGTTTCCTCCAAGATGTTCGTCGAGCACGCGCGCGATAACCGGAAGTACGTGCGGAGCCGTCATTTCGTCGTGGGTGACTGCCACGTCGTGGTCGGTGATCGTCCCGGTGACGTAGGGTCGCCATCCGGCCGGGCCGAAGATGTCCGAACTGTCCACGGTCGCGTGGAAATACAGCACGTCGCCGTGCAGGACAGGCCGCTGATAGCCGGTGCGGGTGCGCGCGGAAGCGTTGTAGGACCCAGCCATTCGCTCCAGCGTGCCCGCGTCGATGAGCGCGGCGCCGCCCATCCGGGCGCTGATCATCTCGGCGGCCTGCTGCGCGGTGGCGTCGGCGGGCACGTCCTCGATCCCGAAGACGCTGCCGAAGGCGCTGACGAACGAGCCCGCGGTGAGCGGTTCGATGCTGTCGCCGTCGATATCGGCGGTATCCGCGTCGAGCAGTGCGACGACTCCGACCTGCGCGCCGTCCCGCTGCAACCGCACGGCGATCGCATGCGCGATCAAACCGCCGAACGACCAGCCGAGCAAGTGATACGGACCCGCGGGTTGCACGGCCCGAATCTCCCGCACATAGCGCTCGGCGAACTCGTCGATGCTGCGCACCGGCGGTTGACCGCTCAGGTCCGGCGCCTGCAAGCCGTAGATCGGCCGGCCCGGAGCCAGTGCGTCCGCCAAACCCAGGTAGGTCCACGACATTCCGGACGACGGATGGATACAGAACAGGGCCGGCTCGCTACCGCCGGTGCGGATCGGCAGCACGACATCCAACCCGAGTGCCGAACCCGCCGCGGCGGCAGCCTCCGCCTGCTCCACCATCGCGCGCTCCTCGGCGGCTCCGAGCTCACGCGCCGCGGCGGTCTGCGCGAAAGAGGCTGCCGCGGTGAGTACTTCGACCCATTGCCGGGCCAATTCCGCCACGTCCGCGCGGTCCAGCAGTTCGGCGGGGAAACCGAAACTCGCCTGCAACCGGTCATCGAGCACAACCGCGTTCACGTCGATCTCCGTCTGCAACGGCACATCCGGGTGTTCGGTCGCGGGCAACTCCCCGAGTTCGTCGGTCGGCAGCCAGCCCAGACCCTCCAATCCCGCCGGGATGTCGCCCACGGAGTATCGCCCGAGATAGTTGAACCCGATCCGTCCCGGCAGTCGTCGCGGCAGTTGTCGCGCTGTGCCGGTATTCAGGTACCGCAACATGCCGAAGCCGATCCCCTTGTCCGGCACCGCCGCCAGCTGATGCTTCGCCGCCCGGATGGCGGCGCCGAGCGCGGGTCCGCCGGCGAGCGCGTCCGCCACATCGATACCGTCGAGATCGATCCGCACCGGGTAGATGCTGGTGAACCAGCCGACCGTGCGCGACAGGTCCGCGCCGGGGACCACTTCCTGCTGGCGGCCGTGTCCCTCCAGCCGTAGCAGAACGCTGCGGTCACCGCCGGCCCGCCAGGCGGTAACGGCCAGGGCCAGGGTGGCGAGCAGGGTGTCCTCGACGCTTCCGTGGAAGAGCGCGGGCAGGGTGGTGAGCAGCGCGCCGGTCACATCGGCGGGCACTTCGACGTCGACCATGCGCAGGGTGTGCGCCTGATCGACGGCGGGATCGAGCTCACGCGAGCCGAGGCCGGGATCCGGGCCGTCGATTACGCCACGCCAATAGTCGATTTCGGCCGCTCGGGCCGGGGACTGCGCGAGTTCGGCCAGCGCGTGCGACCAGCGGCGCATCGAGGTACCGGTCTCGGTCAGCACCGGGTCGGCGCCCGCGGAGATCTGCGCCCAGGCGGCCATGAAGTCCGGCACCAGGATTCGCCACGAGACACCGTCGACCACGAGGTGGTGCGCGACCACGATCAGGCGGCCCGCACGGCTGCGGTCGCCGGCCTCGCCGACCGGGTCCAGCCAGAGGAATTGCAGCACAACGCCTTCGGCGGGATTGAGCCGGTTCATCGCCGAATCCAGCTCGGACACCGCGTATTCGCGCAGGTCTACCAGGTCGGCGTCGGAGGCGAATTCGACCCGCCGAACCAGCGTGGCGGCGTCGACGGTGCCGGTTTCGGCTACCCGCAAACGCCATTCGCCCGCGTCGTCCCGCAGCAGTCGCGATCGCAACATGTCGTGGCGGTCGAGCACCGCGCCGATCGTCGCGACGAGCTGATCCGGTCGAATGCCGACGGGCAGCTCCAGCACCGCGGTCTGCGCGAACCGGTTGTGGTTCCCGCCGCGCTCGAGCATGTAGTGCACGATCGGCGGCAACGGCATCTCGCCCACGCCGCCGCCGGGCAGTTCCGCGAGCGCGACCACCGCGTCCGCGGCATCGGCGGCCGCCGCCAGGGCGGCAACGGTGCGGTGTTCGAAAACCTGGAGCGGAGTGACGATTACGCCTTGCAGCTTGGCTCGCGACACCAACTGGATCGCGAGGATGCTGTCACCACCGAGGGCGAAGAACGAATCCGCGGCTCCGACCTTCCGGCGGCCGAGGAGTTCGGCGTAGACAGCCGCCAGCACCTCCTCGGTTGGTGTGCTGGGCGGGACATACTCCACCTGATCGTCATCGAATACCGGGTCCGGCAATGCTTTCCGGTCCAGCTTGCCGACCGCGTTGAGCGGGATCGCATCGAGCACCACGAACGCCGACGGCACCATATAGCCGGGCAGGGTGTCCGCGGCGTGGGCACGCAGCGTCGGGATATCGAGCGAGAGACCCGGCTCACGGACCACGTAGGCGGCCAGCGCGGTCGCTCCGGCCGGTCCTGGAACACCCAGTGTGACAGCGAATTCCACGCCGTCGGCGCGTCCGAGAACCGCGTCGATCTCACCGAGTTCGATCCGCTGTCCGCGCACCTTCACCTGGAAGTCGGTCCGGCCGAGGTATTCCAGCTCCAGCCCGGCCGCGCGCCGGATCCAGCGGACGAGATCGCCGGTGCGATACATCCGCTCCCCCGGCGCGCCATAGGGATCGGCGACGAATCGCACGGCGTTCAGATCAGGGCGAGCGTGATATCCACGGGCCAGTGCGGCCCCCGCGAGATACAACTCGCCGGCGACACCGGCAGGCACCGGCCGGAGCCGATCGTCGAGCACCAGCGCCGCCGCACCCCGAATCGGCGCGCCGATGGTGACCGCGGTGTCCGCGGCCAGCGCCGCCGACCCGGTGGCCCAGATCGTGAACTCCGTCGGCCCGTAGAGATTGATCATCCGGCGACCCGCGCTACCTGCCGGCTCGTTACCTGCTCGTCCCAGCGGTTCTTCGGTTGCGCCACACCATCGTTCGACCAACTCCGGACCCACCGCCTCCCCTGCCACAGCCAAGCAGCGCAGGGTGGACACCTGTGCCGGATCCACCGTGGCCAGCGCCGACGGGGTGATCACCATATGCGTGACCCGCTCGGCATCGATCAGTTCGGCCAGCGCTTCCCCGCCGAACACCTCGGGCGGCGCGATCACCGAGGCACCGCCGGATCCGAAAGCCATCAGCGCTTCGAACACCGACGCGTCGAAGCTGGGCGAGGCGACCTGCAGTACCCGCGAATACTCGTCCAGGCTCATGGACTCCCGTTGTGCCACAACCACATCGGCGATACCGCGATGGCTGACGGTGACGCCCTTGGGCGTACCGGTGGATCCGGAGGTGTAGATCATCCACGCGGGATGATCCAGCGCGATCGGCTGCTCGGGGCGCACCGCCGTGCTGTCGGCACCGTGCCACCGCCGCTGGAAGTCCGGATCGTCGAGCACCAGCCAATTCCCGGTGCCGGACAGCGACTCCCGATGCGCCGCCACGGTAAGACCGAGTACGGCGCCGGAATCGGTGAGCATGTGGTCGATGCGATCCACCGGATGCTTCGGATCGACCGGCAGGAACGCCGCGCCCGCCTTCGCCACCGCCCATATTCCGGTGAGCAGCTCCACGCCGCGGGTAAGCCCCAGTGCGACAACGGTTTCCGGACCGGCTCCGGACGCGCACAACAACCGCGCGAGCTGGTTGGACCGAGCTTCCAGCTCACCATAAGTCGTCGTGCCACCGGCATAGACGAGCGCGGGCCGGTCGGTGTAGCGCGCCGCCGACTCCGTGAGCAGTTGCGGCAGGGTGCATGCTCCGGAGCTGACCGGCCCGCGCACCGGTACCAGCTCGGCTCGCTCCGCCGGCTCCAGCAGATCGATGTCGGCGACGGCCAGTTCCGGATCCGCGATGACAGCGGCCAGTACCCGCCGCCAGCGGGCCGTGAACGAGGCCACCGTGCCGGCGTCGAAGAGATCCGCCGCGTAGGTCAGCACGCCCTCGATTCCGGCCGGTTCCGCCCCGGCGAACCGCTCCCGCAGATCGAAAGCCAGATCGAACTGTCCCGCAAGACGTTCCAGGTCTTCCACCTCGACCCGCAACCCCGGCAATTCCAGCACCGGTTCCACGAAGTTCTGTAGCGACAGCGAGACCTGGAAGATCGGGTGGTGCGCGGTCGACCGCGCCGGGTTCAGCACCTGCACCAGTCGTTCGAACGGCACGTCGGCGTTCGCGAAGGCTTCGAGATCCGACGTGCGGACCGCCCTGAGGAAGGCACCGAACCCGGCATCGGGGTCCACCCGCGTGCGCAGCGCGAGGGTGTTGACGAACATCCCGACCATGGCGTCCAGCGCCGCCTCACCGCGCCCGGCCACCGCGGTCCCGATCACCACATCGTCGGTACCGCCCAGCCGCGCCAGCACGATCGCCAACGTCGCGTGCACCACCATGAACACGCTGACGTCATGCGCCGCGGCCAGCTCCAGTACGCCGCGATGCAGCCGCGCGTCGACCGCGAACGGCAGGTCCGCACTCCGCATCGACTGCACGGCGGGCCGCGGCCGGTCCCCCGGCAGCTCCAGCAGGTCGGGCGCGCCGGACAGCGACTCGGTCCAATGCCGCAGCTGCCGCGCCGCCGGTGACTCCGGATCGGATTCCGCGCCGAGCAATTCCCGATGCCACAGCGCGAAGTCGGCGTACTGCACCGGCAGCGCCGCCAACTCGCCGCCGTCACCGCCTGCCTGCGCCGCGTAGGCGGTCATCAGGTCGGTGGCCAGTGGCGCCATCGACGCGCCGTCCGCGCTGATGTGATGCACGACCAGCACCACCACGTGCACGGGCTGCGCCGCCCCGCGAGCGGGCCGAACACGGAACAGGCCCACCCGCAACGGTGGTTCGGTCGCGAGGTCGAAACCCACTCCCGCGAGCCGGTTGATCCGATCTCGCAGTGCCGCACCGTCTTCGGTGCTGATGGCTTGCAGCACCGGTGCCGCGACCTCGGCGCCGATCACCACTTGGCGCGGGCCCTCGGCGTCGGCCGGGTACAGCGTGCGCAGGCTCTCGTGCCGGCGCACCACCGCGGTCAGGGCGCGTTGCATGGCCGCGACGTCGAGGTCGCCGGTGAGCCGCAGCGCGACGGCGATGTTGTAGGCGGCCGAGCCGGGTTCGAGCTGGTTGAGCACCCACATGCGCTGCTGGGCCGGTGCGAGCGGGATCCGGTCGGGGCGGATGCGCGGGGCCAGGCCGAAACGGGCGCGGGCGTCTGCCGCGGCGGGCACGACGCGGCCCGCGAGCCGCGCCACGGTGGGTGCGTCGAACAGGTCGCGCAGGGCGATGGTCGAACCCAGTGCGGCGTTCACCCGGGCGATGACCCGGGTCGCGCTGAGCGAGTTGCCGCCGAGTTCGAAGAACGACTGATCGATGCTGACCCGTTCGACGCCCAGCACGTCGGCGAACACCGTCGCCACCGCCTCTTCCACCGGCGTGCGCGGGGCAAGGTAGCGGCGCTGGTAACTCTCGAAATCAGGGACGGGCAAGGCCTTTCGATCCAGCTTGCCGACCGGGGTGAGCGGCACGTCGTCCAGGACGAGCAAGTAGCCGGGCACCATGTAGCCGGGCAGTTTGCCCGCGACGCGGTTCCGCAGCCGCTCGGTGTCGAATTCGGTTCCGACCGCACGCCATGCCTGAGTCGGCACCACATAGGACACCAGGACGGTTTCACCGCCGGGTCCCGGCAGGCCGATCGTCGCCGCGTATTCCACGTCTTCATCGGCTCCGAGCACCGCGTCGATTTCCCCGAGTTCGATCCGCAGTCCACGAATCTTGACCTGGAAGTCGCTGCGCCCCAGGTATTCCAGCTCGAGCGCGCCATCGCGCAACACCCAGCGCACCATGTCGCCGGTGCGGTACATCCGCTCCCCCGGCTCGTCGAAGGGATTCGCGACGAAGCGCGCGGCGGTCAGGCCGAAGCGGTGGAAGTACCCGCGGGCGATCGCGGACCCGGCGAGATACAGCTCGCCCTCGACGCCGACCGGCACCGGCCGCAACCATCCGTCCAGCACCATGAGCGCGGCGCCCCGGATCGGCCCGCCCATGGTGACCGGTTCCCCGGCCCGCAGTTCGCCCGGCCCGGTGGCCCAGATGCTGAACTCCGTCGGACCGTACAGGTTGAGCATGCGGCGGCCCGACGACCATTGCGCGGTCAGCTCCGCACCGGCCGCTTCGCCGGCCACCGAGAGCACCCGCAGGTCGGGCAGGTCCCGGGAGTCCATGGTGGCCAGCACCGACGGCGTGATCACGGCATGGGTGACCCGTTCGGCGCGCAGCAAGCCTTCGAGTTCGGCCCCGCCGTAGATCTCGGGCGGCGAGAGCACCAAATGCCCGCCCATGCCGTGCGCGCACAGCATCTCGAACACCGAGGCGTCGAAACTCGGTGAAGCCACTTGCAGTTGGCGGGCGGTGTGGTCCAGTGCGAGCGATTCCCGCTGGGCCGCAACGAGATTCGCGACGCCACGGTGACTCAGCAGCACCGCCTTGGGTTTTCCGGTCGAGCCCGAGGTGTAGATCAGATACGCGGTCTGGTCCAGACGGATCGCGCCGCCTCGCTCGGCGTCGGTGATGGGACCGGCGGGCACGGTCATCACCCGGCGAATGGTGTTGAGTTCGTCGAGCAGCAGCCAGTCGATGGTGCTGGGCAGCGACTCGCCGGTGGCGTGCACGGTCACGCCGATCGGCGCTTTGGAGTCGGTGAGAATGTGCTCGATCCGCTCCACCGGATAGTTCGGATCCAGCGGCAGGAACGCGGCACCGGTCTTGACCAGCGCCCACACCGCGACCACCGATTCGATGGACCGCGTAAGCGCCAGCACCACAAAGACTTCCGCGCCGACGCCTCGGCGCAGCAGCACGCGCGCGAACCGATTGGACCAGGCGTCGAGTTCGCCGTAGGTCATGGACGCGCCGCCGAGGCTGACCGCGACGGCGTCCGGATCGATCGCCGCGCCCGCGCCGAGGATGTCGGGCATGGTGCGCCGCGGCACCGATTCCGCGCCGCGCCGGGGCAGCAGGGCCGCCCGCTCGGCGCGATCGCAGTGCTGGATCCGGGCGATCCGCGAGGCCGGCTGTTCGGCGATCTGCCGCAGCAGCAAGACGAACCGATCGAGCAGCCGCGCCGCCTGGGCTTCCGCGAAATGACCCGCCAGGTACTTCACGGAGACGCGCAAGGTGTCGCGCTGCCCCGGCGCACCGTGCTGCGGAATCACCATGAGGTTCAACGGGTACGGCGTCGCGTCGGTGCCCGCCACGTCGAGCACGCGCATCCCGGCGATATCCAGCGACCGCGACAGTGTCTCCCGATCGATCGGATAGGACTCGAAAACGGTGAGCGTGTCGAACAATTCGGCCAAACCCACCGCCTGGTGGATCTCGGCCAGGCCGACCTGTTGATGATCCAGCAGCCGCGCTTGCTCGGATTGCAACCGCCCCAGCAGGTCCGCGACCCGCTCCGCCGGATCGAGCCGCACCCGCACCGGCAGTGTGTTGATGAACAACCCGACCATGTCCTCCACCCCGGGCAGCTGCGGCGGGCGACCGGAGACGGTGCCGCCGAACACCACGTCGGTGCGCCCGGTCAGCATGACCAGCAGCAGCGCCCATGCCGCCTGAACAGCGGTATTGGTGGTGGCTCCGGCCTCGCGGGTGGTCGTTTCCAACCGCGCCATCAGGTCTACGGGCAGATCCACCGACACCATCCCGGATTCGGCCGACTCCACCCCGGCCAGCGACGGGACCGCACGCGTCGGGGCATCCACCCCGGCCAGCGCCGCTTTCCAGGCGTCGATCGAGTCCGAACCGGCCCCTTGTTCGCCGAGCCAGGTCAGGAAGGTCCGATAGGACGGCGCGGGCGGCAGCACTTCGCGCATCGACGTACCCGAGGCCGCGGCGATGTACATCGTCAGCAGCTCGCGCACCAGCAGCGGGGTCGACCAACCGTCCAGCACGACATGGTGATTGGTCATCAGCAGGGTGCTGGTCTCGCCGTCCCGGATCAACAGGAACCGCAGCAGGGGCGGTCGGGTCAGATCGAACCGGCTGTTCGCGTCGACGGCGATGGTCCGTTCCAGTTCCCGCCGCCGCGCCCCGGAGTCGGTGAGGTGCCGCAGATCCAGTTCCCGCCACCGCGCCTCGGCCGCGGCGAGCACCAATTGCCTCGGCCCGTCCTCGGTTTCCACGAAGGCGACCCGCAGGTTCTCGTGCCGGTCCACCAAAGCTTGTGCGGCGGAACGCAAGCGCTGCGCGTCCACGTGTCCGGCCAGGGTGAGCCGGGTCTGCACGGTGTAGCCGTCGGCGGTGTCGGTGTCGTACATGGCATGGAACAGCAGCCCGTACTGCAGCGGCGACAACGGCCATACCTCGGCGAGATTCGGATAGCTCCGCTCCCAGCCGTCGATCTGCCCCTGTGTCACCCTGCTGAGCGGGAAGTCGGACGGCGTGTGGCCGCCCGCCTGGGTCCCGGCGAGCGCTCCCAGCGCCTGCGCCCACAGCCGCGCCAGCGCACCGACCTGCGCCTCGTCCAGGATTCCCGTGGCATAGGCCCAGGTCACCTCGAGCTCCGTGGCGCTCATGATCGCGTTGATATCGAGGACGGCGGGCAACGGCGCCCGATCATCCTGGGTCGCCGCGAAACGCCTCGGCAACCAATCCCCTTGCGCGCCACCGGCCGCGCGCCCGAGATAGTTGAAGCTGATCTGCGGCGCCGGCGCGTCCGCGAGCACCGCCGCCGTCTCCGGATCGAGGTAGCGCAACATCCCGTACCCGACGCCTTTGCCGGGTACGGCCCGCAGTTGCTCCTTGGTCGCCTTGATCGCGGCCCCGGCCTCGATACCGCCCTCGAACGCCGCGTCCACGTCGATCCCGGCCAGATCGATGGCGACCGGATACACGCTGGTGAACCAGCCCACCGTGCGCGCCAGGTCCGCCCCGGGCAGCACCGATTCCTCGCGGCCGTGCCCCTCCAGCGTGAACAGCGCACTGCCGCGTCCCCGCCAGCGCGCCACCGCCAACGCCAGCGCGGCCAGCAGGACGTCATCCGCACCGCAGTGGAACCGCTCCGGCAGCACATCGAGCACCGTGCGCGCCACCTCGGCGGGCACGCGCGTCCGCAGCTCCGCCATGGTGGCGACCACGTCCACGGCCGGGTCCGCGGCCCGCGCCCCGATCAGCGGATCGGGCGTGCGCACGATCCGCTCCCATACCGGCAGCTCGGCGGTCCGCCGGGCGGTTTCCTCGACAGTGGCGTGGGCCCAGCGCCGGTAGGAGGTGCCGACCGGTTCGAGGGCACCGCCGCTGAACGCGGTGGCCAAGTCCGGCAACAGGGTTCGCCAGGAAACACCGTCGGTAACCAAGTGATGCAGCACCAGCCACAGCACCGGATGGCGGTCGGCCGGAACCGCTGCCGCGTTCTGCCAGGGAGCATGTTCGCGCTGCGCCATCGGTGCCTCGGGCGACGCGGCTTGCTCGGTGGTATGCGGATCGATCAGCACGAATCGCGCCATGATCCCCGCGGCGGGATCGAGAAAATCTGCGGCACGCTGCAATTCGCGTTCGCAGGTTTCGTCGAGCTCCGTCCCGGCCGCCACGACCTGGATCAGCTCGGCGGCGTCGATCGCACCTGGTTCGGCAACGGTCCATTGCCACTTTGCGCCCGGACGAGCCGGGTCCTGCCCGTCGCCTTCGCGACGCAGGGTGCTGCGCAGCACATCGTGGTGATCGATCAGCGCCTGGACGGCCGGGATCAGCCCCGCACGGGTCGTCCCGGCGGGGAGGCCGATCAATACCGCCTGGCTGTAGCGCTGCCAGGTGTCGCCGCCCGCGAGCATGGCGTGCACGATCGGCGTCAGCTCGAGCGGACCCACACCGCCGCCGGGCAATTCGCGCACCGCCGTGTCGGCCGCCTCGGTGGCGACGGCGGCCAGGGCCGCGACGGTCTTGCGTTCGAAGACATCCCGGGCGCTGAACGCCAGCCCGGCGGTCCGGGCCCGGGACACGAGCTGGATGGAGATGATGCTGTCGCCACCGAGGGCGAAGAAGTTGTCGTCGGCACCTACCGCGTCCACACCGAGGACCTCGGCGAACAATGCCGCCAGCACTTCCTCCCGGGGCGTGGACGGGGCGCGCCGCACGACGGTGCGCACGCCGAAATCCGGTGCGGGCAGGGCTCTGCGGTCGACCTTGCCGACCGGCGTGAGCGGCACGTGATCGATCACCATGATCACCGACGGCACCATGTACGCCGGAAGCTGCTCCCCGACAGCCGCTTTCAGTGCCTCGGGCCGTGGCTCGACCCCGGGTTCGCCCAGCACGTAAGCCACCAGCGCGGTAGCGCCCGCCGGGCTCTTCGCGCCGAGGGTGAGCGCGAAGTCCACGCCGGGCTGTCGTCGCAGCGCCGCGTCGATCTCGCCGAGTTCGATCCGGTACCCGCGCACCTTGACCTGAAAGTCGCTGCGGCCGGCGTACTCCAACTCCAGCCGTCCGGCGCGACGGCACCAGCGCACCAGGTCGCCGGTGCGATACATACGCGCGCCGGGCGTGTAGGGGTCGGCGACGAAACGGCTCGCCGTCAGACCGTTGCGCTGGTGATAGCCCCGAGCCACCGCGGGCCCACCCAGATAGAGCTCGCCGGTCGCACCCGGCGCGACCGGTCGCAGCCAGGGGTCCAGCACCACCGCGGCGACACCTCGGGCCAGGCTGCCGATCGTCACCGGCGCAGCGGGTTCCAGCGGTGCGCTGACGGTGACCGTGATCGTCGTCTCGGTCGGCCCGTAACCGTTGAGCAGCCTGCGTCCGGCCCACCGCGTCACCAGTTCGGGTGGGCACGCGTCGCCGCCCACGATCACGGTGCGCAACGACGGCAGCGTCGCCGGATCCAGCGAAGCCACCACGGCCGGGGTCACATTTAGATGCGTGACCTGGTGTGCGCGAAGCACTTCCGCGAGCTCCTCGCCCGCGTACGCCGCGGGCGGCACCACGGCCACGGTCGCACCGGCGGCGAAGGCCACCAGCAACTCCTCGATCGAGATGTCGAAACTGGGCGACACAGCGTGCGCCACCACCGAGTCGGCTGTCACGCCGAAGGCGGTGCCGGAGTTGTCCACCAGGTTCGCCAAGCCGCGATGGGTCACCGTGACGCCTTTGGGCAGACCGGTAGAACCCGAGGTGTAGAGCAGATACGCCGGTTGGTCGAGATGAATCGGAACGGACAGTTCGTCATCGCGTAGCGGCGCGGAAAGCTGTTCGGCGACCAGCTGTCCCATCGACTCGTCGTCCAGCGTCAGCCAAGTGACTCGATCCGGCAGCGCACCCCGCGCGGCGGCAACCGTCAGCCCGACGACCACGCCGCTGTCGCGCACCATGTATTCGATCCGGTCCGCCGGATACCCGGGATCGATCGGCACGAATGCCGCACCCGTCTTGGCCACGGCACACATCGCCAGCACCGACTCGATCGAGCGGGGTATCGAAAGCGCCACGGCGCGTTCGGGTCCCGCGCCCGCCGCGCTCAGCACCCGGGCCAGCCGGTTGGTCCGTTCCTCGAACTCGCGATAGGTCAAGCGCTGCGCGCCGGCCACGATCGCCACCGCCGACGGATCGAATGCCGCACCCTCGGCGAGTATTTCGGGCAAGGTCCGCATTCGCGCATCAACCGCGCCGCGGGCAGGCACCAGGTCGGCGAACTCGTCCTCGAACAGCACCGGCACCGCCGACAGCGGCGCATCCGGCCCGGCGGCCAGAAACCGATCCAGGAACGCGAGGAAGCGCCGATGCTGCCCGGCGAGTTCGTCGGCGCCGTACAGGTTGGGGTTGGCCTGGAAATCGATATGCGTGCTCTCCGCGCCCACGCCGGGATACAGATTGAGGAACAGGTCGTCGATCATGCCGGAGGTGAGCACGTGCATCCGTCCGATGACCGCACCGAGCTCGATCCTGGTGTCCACCATCATCAAATTGACGGTCGGCCCGAACGACGCGCCCTCGTCCACCGCCCAGCCGAGATCGCGGACGATGTCTTCCTGCCGGTAACGCTGGCGGCGCAACGCCGAGGTCAGCTCGCTCTGCGCGGCGTGGATGAGCGCTCCCACCGTCATCGCCGCGTCCATGCGCAAGCGCAGCGGCACCACATTGGCGACCATGCCGCCGGACCGGCGCAACGACGCGGTCGTGCGGCCCGAAACCGGCAGGCTCAGCACGACTTCCGGCGCACCGGTCATCGCCCCCAGGTACGCGCCGAACGCCGCGACCACGATCGGCGCGATACTGGAGTTCTCCGCTTTCGCCACGCCGTCCAAGAGTGCGGCGGTCTCCGCCGGCAGTTCACCGGCGGCGACGCGGGGGTGCGCGTCCACCTCGGCGGCGCGCCCGGCCAGGCTGACCGGCTCGGCCATACCCGCGAGATGCTCGCGCCAGTACTGCCCGTCCGCCTCGAACCGCGGCGAATCCCGGTACGCCGCATCACTGTCGATGATCTTGCGCAGATCCTCGGCCTTGCTCGGCGGCGGTTCCCGCCCGGCCAGCGCCGCGTTGTACAACTCGGCGGTCCGCTGCAACATCGTCATCGCGCCGAACCCGTCCAGCACGATGTGGTGAATACGCTGATACCAATACCAGTGGTCTTCGGCCAGCCGCAGCAGCGCGTAGCAGCCGAGCGGGTCCCGCAGCAGGTCCAGCGGCGCGGTGTACTCCGCGCTCATCCAGGCCTGCGCCGCCGCCACCGGATCGGGCTCCGCGCGCAGATCGAGCACCGGAATCCGGTCGTCCTGCTCCGTATCGACCATCTGATACGGCAAGCCGTCGACCTCGAGCAAACGCACGTAGCCGGTGCCGAATTCACGACCGGCCCGGCGGGCTACGTCGGCGAGCAGATCGACATCGACGGGCCCGGCGAATTCGACGTACTGGGCAATGGAAATGGCGGTGTCACCGGCGAAATGCTGGGCGAACCAGATTCCGCGCTGGGCTGCGGACAGCGGAAAAGCACCGGCGGGCAACTGATCCGGCGCGACCGGCGAAAGGGATCGCATAAAAGGTTCCTGGAAGTTCAGGAGATAGCCAGTGAGGACAAGGCGGAACGCGCGCCACACCGCTGCGCGGCGGGCGCGCAGCCGACCGCGACGAGCGGGGAATTCGACCAGCGTGCGCGTGTATTTCTTTCCTCGGGAGTCTATCTCGCGGCGATGCGCGGATAACTTGGAATGCGCTCAGCAGGCGTGCGGTACGTGGAACAGATCGGCGTCGGTGATCGGCGCGTCGGACCCGGTGAGGTAACCCACCAGCGTCGAACGGTCGTCGAGCACGAGCCAGTCGACCAGGTCGGTCAGGGCGGAGCGATCCTCTTTGGTGGTGACGCCGAGCCGAACCCCGTGCGCCGACTCCGCGGAAACGACGGTGGCGCCGATCTTCTCGATCGCCCAGCGGGTCACCACGAACTCCATGGCGGGCTCGACCGCCACCGCGATCCGGGTGCCGGGTGCGGCGCCACGGGCCAGCAGGACCCGGGCCAGCCGGTTGGACCAGCGGTCCAGGTAATCACGGTCGGCCTCGAGGGTGGACACCGCGACAGCCGTCTGGTCAGTTCCGGTCCGGTGCTGAGCGAGGTATGCGGTGTTCATCAGGTGGTCCTCCGAAGTCGTTCTCGATTTCCTGTACGACTTCTAATTTCCCCTGTTCAGAGGCCTACCGACAGGACCCCCAGTGCTGGTGCGGCCAACCCCCGGGGGTGATCGATTCACCACCCCAGGGTGTGCGACGGCGCTGCCGGCCGCGGCGAACCCGCGACCGGCAGCGGTTGTTCAGGCGGGCACCAGCTCCGTGGAAACCGTTGCGTCCCAATCGATCCGGTAACGCTGCTCGGCGCCGAGCTGCTTCTCCTGATCGGTCATCCGGAACATCACCGGCATCACCAGATTCATCATCTTGCGCGCCACCGGACCCGGCGTCTTGCTGTGGTTGATCCGCGCCGCGCGCTTGGCCACACCCTCCACGCGGGCCCGGCGCAACCGCTCGTAGGCTCGGAAGGCCTGCTCGTGCGGCAGATCACGCAGGCATCGAGCCAAGTGGATCGCGCTCTCGATACCCAGCGACGCGCCCTGCCCGGAACTGTTGGACGGGGCGTGCACCGAGTCGCCCACCAGCACCATCCGGCCCCGGTACCAGTGCGGCACCGGGGGCATGATGTGCAGCGCCCCGGTGACTTCCAGGTTTTCCGCTGTCGTCGCCCGCACCAGACGGCCACCCGCGGCATCGGCACCGTAGGTTTCCCGCAGGATCCGCAACCAGTGCTCGGCCGGCAGCGCCCGCGCCTCGGTCAGCGAAAGGTACTGCTTGTGCGGCAGATTCACGCCCCACATGAAGCGGCCGTCGCCCACTGCGGCGTACAGGTAGTAGGCCCGCTTGCCGAACGCGAAAACCATGGTGCCCGCCGGGGTGTCGAGATCGCAGTCGACCATCGCGCCGAAGCCGAGCATGCCGGTGTAGTCCGGCCCGGGCGCCTTCGGATCGATCAGCCCGCGCACCGTCGACCGGATACCGTCCGCGCCGACGAGCACGTCGGCGGTGGCGGTGCTGCCATCGGCGAAGTGGGCGGTGACGCCGTCGGCCGCCTCCTCCACGCGCACCAGCCGCTTGTCGTATTCGAACGGCACCCCGGCGGCGGTCGCGTGGTCGTGCAGCGCACGGTGCAGTTCACTGCGATCGACCATCTGCAACGGCTCCACACCGGGCAGGCCGGGCACCTGGTGGATCTTGCCGCCGACCGACAGCGACATGTCGGGGATCGGAAAAGCGATGTCGCGCACGCGGTCTCCGGCGCCGAGCACATCGAGCGCGGCCATACCGTTCGGCGCCAGCGCGAGCCCGCTACCGATAGTGAACGCGGGGCCGGGATAGGCCTCGAAGACACGGGCCTCGATGCCCGCCTTGCGCAGTGCGGTCGCGGCGACCGGGCCGGCGATACCGCCGCCGATGACCAGTGCGGTACGTGTTGTGGACATGGGTGATCTCCAAATCAGGTTGGTCGAGGTTGCCCGAAACCGCCCTGTTGCCCACCCGGCTATCCTGTGGTTGCCAAACCTTGGGCTGGGTGCGCGTACGCGGGCACGGTTCGAGACGGTTCGCTCAGGCTCGGCGGGGGTGTTGCCGCACCTCCGCTGAGCTTGGGTTTACATGCGCCCCGGCATCGGGGCGTCGATCTACTCCGGTTCCTTCCCCCTCTCCACCATCTCGAAGACTTCGGCGGGATCGATGTTCTCGGCATGCATGCGCCGCCAGAATCCCAGGTCGGGGAAGGTGCCGTCGACCAATTCGGCGCGGAAGGCTCGCGTCCACTCCAGTTCCGCGGCCAGCATGGTCAGCCCGTATTCGGTTTCGACGGTGAACAGTCGCGGCAGTTTGCCCTTCAGCTCGGCCAGTTCCGCTCGTCCCGAATCGAGCGTCTCCGCCAGGGCGGCGATCCGGGCGCTGAGCAGCTCGATCACCAGGTCCGGCGGCAGTACGCCGAGGATGGACAGGCCGGCGGTGAACCGCGTCGCCTCCAACTCGGGGTCGGCGATCAATTCGGTGGTCCAGCCCCGCATTTCGGCGCGCCCGGCGTCGGTGATCCGATAGATCACCCGCTCCGGCCGGGCGCCGTCGCGTTCGCTGCCGATCGCTTCCAGGAATCCGGCCTTGGCCATGTTCTGCACGACCGTGTAGAGCGAGCCCCACTTGATGTCCATATCGCGGTCTTTGCCGCGTTGCTTGAGCATGGACGCGATCTCGTAGCGGTGCATCGGCCGTTCCACGATCACCGACAGCACTGCCAGCGCCAGCAGATTGTTGACTTTGCGTTTGGCAGCCATCGCACCTCCTACTCGTCTACGAATATACGTCTACGAGTATTAGACGGCAAGCGCTCCTCGGAGCGTTCAACCTCGAGCGTCGGCATACTCAAGCTGGTCATCGAGCACTTTGCGGGCGACGTTGTCCAGCGCCTCGTCGAGTAGCACGCTGTCAGCTGGATCCCGATCGTCCCAATCGTCGATCCGGCCGCTGAGCCAGCGCCGCCAGGCGGCGTGCACCCGGTCCACTTCGACCCTTCCGGCGGCGGTCAAGTCCAGGTTCCCGTCGTCGGCGTCCACATAACCCGCGCCGATCATCTGCAGAATCACCGGTTCGATCACCTCGTCGGGCACCTTGTGCGCCAGCGCGATCGAGTCGATGGTGGCGCCGCCGCGAATCCTGTTGTGCAGGTAGATCTGTCCGAGCGCCCACGCCTGCCCCCGGCTCAACCGGCTGCCCGCGTCGGCGAGGATACCCAGACCGATCGACCCGCTCTCCGCACGCGCTTTCGCCATGGTCGCGCCGACCGCTCGTTCCAGCAGGGCGACCCGATCGGAGTGGTCCGGCATCGAGAAGCCCTCGCCCACATCCGTCGCCCCGCCGCGAATGCTGTCGCGCAGCGGCACCTGCTTCAGGAACCACGCGACGAGGAAGCCGAGCAGCGCGACCGGCACCACCCATTTGAAGACGAAGTCGATCGAATGCGCGTACGCGTCGATGATCGGCGCGGCTTTATCGGCGGGCAGATTGCGCAACGCCTCGGGACTGGCCGCGACCTCCGGCGACACCCCGGGCGACTGCGCGAGCGCCTTACCCAGATTCGGCGTGAGCTGATTGGTGTAGAGCGTGCCGAAGATGGTGGCGCCGAAAGCGCTGCCGAGCGTGCGGAAGAAAGTGACGCCGGAGGTCGCGGTCCCGAGATCCGCATACGGCACGGTGTTCTGCACCACGATGGTCAGCACCTGCATGGACAGGCCGATGCCCATACCGAGCACCAGCATGTACAGCGACTCCTGCGAGGTGCTCGTGGTCCGGCCCATGGTGGACATCAGCCACAGGCCGAGCGCCATCACGGCGGTGCCGACGATCGGAAAGTACCGGTAGCGCCCGGTTTTCGCGACCACCTGCCCCGACAGGATCGAGGTGAACATCAACCCGACCACCAGCGGCAGTGTGCGCACACCCGACATGGTGGCCGAAACCCCGTCCACATATTGGAAGTAGGCGGGCAGGAAGGTCAGGGAACCGATCATGGCGAAGCCGACGATGAAGCTCAGAATCGAACACACGGTGAAGACGTTGCTGCGGAACAACTTCATCGGCAGCATGGGCTCCCGGGCCCGCAACTCCACCGCCACGAAGGCCGCCAGTAACACCACCGAGGCGACGAACAGCCCGATGATCTGCCAAGAACGCCAAGGGTATTCCTGCCCGCCGAATTCGAGTCCGAGGATCAGGCAGGAGACGCCCGCCGCCACGAAGCCGATGCCCGCGTAGTCGATGATCGGCCGGGCGGCGGCCCGCATCCGCGGGATGGTCCGCGCGGCCAGTGCGATCATGATGATCGCGATCGGCACGTTCACATAGAAGCACCAGCGCCAGCTGGCGTGGTCGGTGAACAGACCGCCCAGCGTGGGACCGACCACCGTCGTGATGCCGAAGACCGCGCCGAGCGCGCCCTGATACTTACCGCGTTCGCGCAGCGGGATGGTGTCGGCGATCAACGCCATCGCGGTCACCATGAGACCGCCCGCGCCGATGCCCTGGACCCCGCGGGCCACGATCAGCAGCACCATGTCGTGCGCCAGGCCGGCCACGGCCGAACCGGCGATGAAAATGAGCCCGCTGATCTGGAAGATCAGTTTGCGTCCGAACAGGTCGCCGAGTTTGCCCGCCAGCGCCGTCGCCACCGCCTCGGTGAGCATGTACGCCGTGACCACCCAGGCCATATGCCCGGCGCCGCCCAGGTCCGCCACGATGCTGGGCAGCGCCGCCGACACGATCGTCTGATCCAGCGCCGCCATCAGCATGCCCAGCACGATGGTGCCGAAGATGAGGTTGATCCGGCCGCGGCTGAGCGCTTCCGGGGCGGACTTCTCGGCGACAGCAACTGCCTCGGTCATGGGCCCAGTATGGTCTGACGCCTTCCTCGCGACCCGCCAGCGACACGGCAGCTAATCGCCGTGCCGGACCGCGTAATCAGCAAGTCCGGGCGCCAGGGCGTCGAAGGCGATCACGATATATCCGGTGAGGGCGGCGGCGATTTCGTCGTTGGATTCCCCTGCCAGAGTGCGGCGCATCGTTTCGTCGAACAGCACCCGGTGCACGCCACCCAGTTGCGCCGCCGCCACCCGAGGGGTGATGTCACCGGGTTCGGCGGCGGTTTCCCCGGCGAGCGCACGAGCCAGCGCCGCCTCGCGCTCGTCGTGAAACTCCCGCAGCCGGGCGACCAGCGCCGGGCTTTCGGCGATCATCTTCGCGAACTCGAACCCCGAGAACCCCACGACCGGACTCCGCTCGGCCGCCGCCGCCAGATACACCCGGCGCAGCGCCGCCAGCGCGGATTCACCCGGCGCACGTTCGCGCACGGTCCGCGCTAGTTGCTCGACGAACACCTCCCCCAGGTCCAGCGCCAGATCCTCCTTGCGGGGGAAGTAGTTGGTCACCGTCATCTTGGCCACGTCGGCGGCCGCGGCCACCTCGGCGATCGTCACCTTGTCGAAGCCGCGCTCCAGGAACAGCAGTGTGGCCTGGTGCGAGATCTTGTCCCTGGTCTGCTGTTTCTTCCGCGCGCGGAGGCCCTGTTCGGTCATGCGGGTCAGCCTATCTGAATCCGTCACAAATTTATGCTTGACATATTTTTTGGTCTGACCTAATTTTGTCTTCGTTGCCGGCGACGGCACACGATCGAAGGAGAAACCGCGTGATCCACGGCCCTGACACCGCAGCCCCGAGCCCGTCCATCCAGACCACCACTTCCAAGGGAGCAGCCACCATGGCCGAATACACCGCGCATCTCAGCCTCGACCAGGCGATCGAGCAGCTCATGGCGAGCCCGGCACCGCAGCCGGTAGCCCGCCGTGTTGTCGAACCAGCTACCGGCGCAAGGCAATTCGCCGTCTCGGTGCCCAAGCGGCGGAACCATCGCCTCGACGCGCCGCGGCCACGTCAGGCGCACCGCACCCCGGTGCATCGCCCGCTGCGGATCCCCGGGCGCTGACAGTCCCGATCGGCGCGGAATATTCCGCCCACCGGAGTGCTTCTACCAGGCACTGATCCGCAACGACCCCGCCGATGCGCACCGCGACGCCGGATGCGGCCCAACGCATCCGACGTATCCCGGTGGCCGACGCCCAGCCGCGTCGGCCACCGGCACTCTCCACGATCGAAAAGGACCTCGTATGCCTCAGTTCTGCACCACGACCCGCCGCCTCGCCCCCACCACCGGTTCGGTCAGTGAAGACCCGATCAAGGACTACCTGCGCGCCATCGGTCGCACCCCGCTGCTCACCGCCGCCGAGGAGGTCGAGCTGGCCGAACGCATTACGGCGGGTCTGCGGGCCCGGCAGGAGCTCGACGAAAGCGCCGCTGCCGGAAGCGAACTCGACCCCGCGGCCCGGCGCGCGCTCCGACGGGCAGCGGCCGACGGCGAGCACGCCAAAGAACACATGGTCGAAGCCAATCTGCGTCTGGTCGTCTCCATCGCCAAGCGCTACCCGGTGCCGACCGGCATGTCGCTGCTGGATCTGGTGCAGGAGGGCACCTTCGGGCTGATCCGCGCGATCGAGAAGTTCGAGCCCGAACGCGGGCTGAAGTTGTCCACTTACGCCACCTGGTGGATTCGCCAGGCCATCGGCCGGGCACTGGCCGATCAGGGACGCACCATCCGCATCCCGGTGCACGTGGTGGAGGTGCTCAACAAGGTCACCCGCACCCAGCGGACGTTGTCGCAGCAGCTGGGCCGGGCCGCGACCTCGGCCGAGATCGCGGCCGAACTCGAGTTGACCACCGAACAGGTCGAGGACGTCATTCGCCATGGGCGTACACCGATTTCACTGCACACCCCGGTCGGCGAGGAGGACGACACCGAACTCGGCAGCCTCCTCGCCGACGCCGCGCCCGACCCGGCCGAACTGGTCGCGAACGGCCAGGTCCGCGGCCGGCTGGACGCGGTGCTCGCGACGCTGAGCGAGCGCGAGCGCGAGGTCATCCTGCTGCGGTTCGGTCTGGATCGCGGCGAGCCGCGCACGTTGGAACAGGTCGGCACCGCCTTGGGCGTCTCCCGCGAACGGATCCGCCAGCTCGAAGCGAAGGCGCTGGGCAAGTTGCGGCAGCCGAGCCGGGCCCGCAACCTCGCCGACATGCTGAGCTGACGAACTACTCCGGCGTCTCGATCAGCGCGAACGACAGCGGCACCAAGAGGTCGACGAGCGCGTCCACCGGGGGGCGCGGATCGGCGAGCAGCCATTCGTGCGCGAGGCCGTTGATCGCGCCGATGAGCGCCGACGCACCCAGCGATGTGCCGCCGCGCAGGCGGCCACCGGGTGCGACCCGCGGCACCACGACCGATGCGAGCAGCCCGGCCCACTTGTGCCGGCGTGCACGGCGATGCGTCTCCATCCGCGCGCTGACCCCGACCACCTCGATGAAGGCGACCTTCGCGCGGTACGGATCGGAGCCGATCGAGCCGAGGTAGGCCGACATCGCGGTGTGCATCGCCGTGCTCGCGTCCGCGGCCGGGTCCAGCATGCGAACGGCCGCGCTCACCGCGGCGGCGGCCTCGTCCTGGATCCGGTCGTAGGCCGCGACCAGCACGTCTTCCCTGGTCTGGAACTCTTCGTAGAACTGCCGCTTGGACAGGGCGGCGGCGGCGCACACGTCGGCCAGCGAGCAATCGGTGTATCCGCGCTCGGCGAAGATCCGGGTCGCGGCGTCGAGGAACCGTAGCCGGCGTTCGGCTTTGCGTTCGGTGACGGCGCGTCCGCCGTATTGCCTGCCTACGGTTGTCACGGGGCTTACGGTACTCAGCCGGTCAGCCGCGTATTGTCTGAGTCAATTCCGATTGCCCTTCCCCCGGAACTTACTCCAGAGTAAGGTTTGCCCTATGGCGTGGAAACCAACACAGATCCCGGATCAGACCGGGCGCACCTTTGTCATCACCGGCGCGAACGGCGGACTGGGCACGGAGACCACCAAAGTTCTTGCGGCCAAGGGCGCTACCGTCGTCATGGCATGCCGCAACGCCGAAAAAGCTCAGGCCGTGGCGGACAGCATCCCCGGGGATGTCCGCACCGCGACGCTCGACCTGGCCGACCTGGCCTCCATCCGCAAGTTCGCCGACACCTCCGGCGAGTTCGACGTCCTCGTCAATAACGCGGGCCTGATGAACATTCCGTTCTCCCGCACCAAGGACGGTTTCGAAACCCAGTGGGGCGTCAATCATCTCGGCCACTTCGCGCTGACCGGGCTGCTGCTGGACCGGATCGCCGACCGCGTGGTCACTCTGGCCAGCATCGCCCACAAGCAGCTGCCGAAGTTCCATATCGACGACCTGAACTACGAGCACCGCCGCTACCAAAGGAATCTGGCCTACTCCCAGGCCAAGCTGTCGAACCTGATGTTCGCCCGCGAACTGCAGCGCCGCCTGCGCGAAGCCGGTTCCGCCAAACGGTCCTACGCCGTGCACCCCGGCGTCTCGGCCACCGACCTGTTCGCCCGCACCCAGACTCCGCTGGACTGGGTCAGCAAGCCGTTCATCCGGATGGTCGGCCACGCCCCCGCCAAGGCGGCCCACTCCACCCTCTTCGCCGCGACCATGCCCGACGCGGACCCCGAGACCTATTGGGGACCGACCCGGCTGTTCCAGAGCCAAGGTCCGGTGGAGCCGGCACCGTCGACCAGCCTGTCCCAGGACAAGGAGCTGTGGCGGCGGCTGTGGGAGGAATCCGAGCGGTTGACCGGAGTCACCTACAAGTTCTGAGCACGCACGCCGTCGTCCCGGCACGGTTCGGCCGGGCGACGACCTGCTCCTACGGGCGCTGTAGTAGACGGGTACCGTGGTAGCCGTGTCTGCTCCTCCCCGCCGCTCGGCACACAATCGCCCGGCTCTCATCGCCCTGGTAATTGCGTCCGCGCTGACCTGCCTGGCCCTGGGCTGGTGGCAGTGGGAGCGGTTCGAATCGGCGAGCGGAACCGGGCAGAACCTCGGCTACGCGCTGCAGTGGCCGCTGTTCGCCGGGTTCGCGGTCTTCGCCTACTTCCGCTTCGTGCGGCTCGAACGCGAATCCGAGGACGACGGCGAGCAGACCCCGAAACCCGCCAAACCTGTTGCACCCCGGGAAATTCCGGCCGGGATCCTGCCCGAGCGGCCCAAGGCTCCACGCGACGACGACCCGGTACTGGCCGAGTACAACCGCTACCTGGCCGACCTGAACGCCAAAGATGTCGAAGAACAGGTCCGCGAAGCCGGCCTGGACGCCCGTACCGAGAGGAGCGCCGGATGAGCGCCACCGAAACCGCGCCCGGCGCGAAGACCCAGAAGATCGCCGCCGCGCTCACCCGCTACCGCGCCCTCGCCTGGATCACGGGTCTGTGGCTGCTGCTGCTGACCGGTGAGATGGTCGCCAAGTACGGCTTCGGCGTGGACACTCCGAGCTGGATCGCCGTCGTCCACGGCTGGGTCTACTTCGCCTACCTGCTGGTCACCGCCGACCTCGCGGTCAAGGTGCGCTGGCCGCTCGCGCGCACCGTCGGCACCCTGATCGCCGGCACCATCCCCTTCCTGTCGTTCTACGTCGAGCACGTGAACGCCAAGAAGGTGCGGGCGGAATTCGGGGTCTGACCCGAGCTACCCTTCGCGCGCGAGGGCCGACAGCGCCGGAAGCAGCTGCCGCAAGGCGCGGCCGCGGTGCGAAGCGGCATCCTTCTCGGCAGGGCTGAGCTGAGCGGCACTCAACTCGCCGCCGTCCGGGAAGAACAAGGGGTCATAGCCGAAGCCGTTCTCGCCCTTGGGTTCCCGGCCGATGATGCCCGGCCACTCGCCGCGGACCACGAGCTCCTCGCCGCCGGGGACGACCAGGGCGCAGGTGGAGACGAAGCGGCCGCCTCGGCGTTCGTCCGGAACATCGGTCAACTGGGCGAGCAGCAGAGCGTTGTTGGCCGCGTCGTCACCGTGCCGGCCGGACCAGCGGGCGGAGAGCACACCGGGCATGCCGTTCAGAGCATCCACTTCGATGCCGGAATCGTCTGCGACACAGGGCAATCCGGTCGCGGCGGCACCATCGCGGGCTTTGGCCAGCGCGTTGCCCTCGAAATCCGGCGCGGTTTCGGGTGCTTCCGGGTAGGGCGGGACATCGTCCAAGCCCACGATCTCGATCCCCGCGATGCCGGCCTCATCGAGGATGCGCCGCAGCTCCTTCAGCTTCTTCGCGTTGCGGCTGGCGACGAGGACGCGGCTCACTTGCGCTTCTCCACCGGTTCGGGGAGCTCGCCCGGATACGGGAGGGCGAGCGCTTCCTTCTGGATCGCGAACAGCCGCTCGCAGCCGGCCAGGGCCGAATCCAGCATCTTGTCCAGGGTGGAGCGCGGGAAAGTAGCGCCTTCGCCGGTGCCCTGAATTTCCACCAGGGTGCCGGTGTCGGTGGCGACGACATTCATGTCGACCTCCGCGCGCGAATCCTCCTCATAAGGCAGGTCCAGCCGGACCCGGCCGTCGACGACGCCGACGCTGACCGCGGCGATCGCACAGGAGATCGGCTGCGGGTCGGCCAGCCCGCCGGCCGCGCCGAGGTAGGTGACCGCGTCGGCCAGGGCGACGTAGGCGCCGGTGATGGCGGCGGTACGGGTGCCGCCGTCGGCCTGCAACACGTCACAGTCGATGGCGATGGTGTTCTCGCCGATGGCGGCGAGATCGATGCAGGCACGCAGTGAACGGCCGACCAACCGGCTGATCTCCTGGGTACGGCCGCCGACCTTGCCCTTCACCGATTCGCGCCCGGCGCGGGTGTGGGTGGCGGCGGGCAGCATCGCGTACTCGGCGGTGAGCCACCCCAGGCCGGAATCGCGGCGCCACGGCGGCACACCCTCGGTGACGCTGGCCGTGCACATCACCCGGGTCTGCCCGAATTCCACCAGCACCGAACCCGCTGGATGCGTAGTGAAACCACGGGTGATCCGGACCTCGCGGAGTTCGTCGTCCGCCCTGCCATCAGCTCGTCTCGACACGCGCACAGCCTAACGGGCACGCTTGCGCGTGGGAGATGCCGGGGATGAGCTGGCGGCAACCGCCAACCGCGAGACCTGGTCGGCGGCGGCGAGCTCAGATGTCGAAGGTCTCGCCCGGGGCGACCGCGTGCACCGGACCGGAGAAGACCGCCTTGGCTTCGGCGATCACGTCTTCCCGCGAAGTCCACGGCGGAATGTGGGTGAGCAGCAACTCCTTGACCCCGGCCCGCGCCGCGATCTCACCCGCCTCGGTACCCGAAAGATGAATGCCGGGTGGGCGATTCGCGGGGTCGTGGGTCCACGAGGCCTCCGACATCAGGATGTCGGCGTCTTGCGCGAGCTCGAGCACCGCGTCACACATGGCGGTGTCACCCGTGTAGACGAAGGTGCGCCCGGCCTTGGTGGTGATCCGCAGTCCGTAGGACTCCGGCGGGTGGAACATCCGCCGCGCTACCACGGTGTGGCCGGGGCCGAACTCGACCGGCTCGTGCTCGGCCCAGGCGCGATGATCGATCACATCAGACCAGTCGTCGCATTCGCCGCCCACCTCGGCCGAAGCGTTGCCGATCCGCAGCCCGGCATCCGACGGCCCGCGCACGATGGCCTTGCCGACCGGCGGCGTGGGGTGGTAGCGCCGCCACACCAGCAGCCCCGGCATATCCAGGCAGTGGTCGGCATGCAGATGAGTGAGGAAGATGTCGACCTCACCGGGATCGGCGTATCGCTGCAGCGCGCCGAGCACACCGGGTCCGAAATCGATGACCACCGGAGTCATGTCCGGGCCGGTCAGCAAATACCCCGACGCTGGGGAGTCCGGGCCGGACACACTGCCCGAGCACCCGAGGACGGTAAGGCGCATCCCATCATGCTGCCACGACGAATTCTCGGTCACCAACGGATCCCCCACATTCGGCTGCGGTCGAGGGTCTCACCTGGGCTGCGCAATGATCCCCGACTGATCCGTGCGGCGGCTTCGGCGTGCATCACCAGAGAGTACCCAGCCCGCGAGCAGTCCACCCAACGCGCCGAAAAGATGGCCCTGCCAAGATATTCCGGGCTGCCCCGGCAGTACACCCCACAGCGCCGAACCGTAGATCGCGAAAACCACCAACCCGAGCAGGATCTGACCGAGGTTCCGGGCGAACCAGCCGCGCGAGATCAGGTAGGTCAGCCAGCCGAAAATCAGCGACGACGCCCCGATGTGCACGCTGTACTCCGGCCCGATCGACCAGGTGCCGATTCCCGCGACGAGCCAGATGATCGCGGTCGCGGCCAAGCCCCGCCCGATCCCGCTGAGCAGCACGAAGAATCCGAGAACCAGCACCGGCACCGTATTGCTGACCAGATGCGGCCACCCGCCATGCAACAGCGGCGCCCACAGAATGCCGCCCAGTCCGTCCGCGTCGCGAGGCTCGATCCCCGCCTGATCGAGCCGGTGGGCGGCGAGCGTGTCGACCCCTTCGATCCCGTAGAGCAGTACCACGAAACCGGCGATCAGAATCGCGGCCCGCGCCCATACCCGTTGCCCGGACCCGCCGGTGGGCGTCGTCTGCCCACGCAGCCGCGCGATCCGATTCGGGTCGAACGACGGCCCGGCCCCCGTACCACCGGCCATGGCAACCTCCTCGTCAACGGGCCGCCCGAGTTCGGCACCCCGCTCTACCGAGAGTACCGGCGCACCGCACCGCAGATGCCGACGCGCGGCCCGTGCGCTAACTCAGGCCCAGAGTTGGCCGTCCAGGCGCTCTTCCGCCTCTTCCAAGGTGCCGTCGTAAGCGCCGGTCGAAAGGTATTTCCAGCCGCCGTCGGCGACCACGAAGGCGATGTCGGCGCGCTTGCCGGCTTTCAGCGTCTTGCGCGCGACGCCGAGCGCGGCATGCAGGATCGCGCCGGTGGAGATACCCGCGAAAATACCTTCCTCCAAGACCAGTTCGCGGGTGCGCTTCACCGCGTCGAACGGGCCCACCGAGAAGCGCGTGGTCAGGACGGACTCGTCGTAAAGCTCGGGGATGAAACCCTCGTCGATATTGCGCAGGCCGTAGACCAACTCGCCGTAACGCGGCTCCGCGGCGACGATTTCGATGTCCGCGACCTTCTCGCGCAGGAACCGGCCGGTGCCCATGAGGGTGCCGGTGGTGCCGAGACCAGCCACGAAATGCGTGATCTCCGGCAGATCGGCCAGGATTTCCGGGCCGGTGGTCTCGTAGTGCGCGAGCGCGTTGGCCGGGTTGCCGTACTGATACAGCATCACCCAGTCCGGGTGCTCGGCGGCGATCTGCTTGGCCTTGGCCACCGCCTGATTGGAACCACCGGCGGCAGGCGAATCGATGATCTCCGCGCCGAACATGGTCAGCAGCTGCCGACGCTCGACCGAGGTGTTCTCCGGCATCACGCAAACCAGGCGGTAGCCCTTCAGCTTGGCCGCCATCGCCAGCGAGATCCCGGTGTTGCCGCTGGTCGGCTCCAAAATGGTGCAGCCGGGCGTGAGCCTGCCCTCGGCTTCGGCCTGCTCGATCATGCGCAGAGCCGGGCGATCCTTGATGGACCCGGTCGGATTGCGATCCTCCAACTTGGCCCACAGCCGCACGTGATTCTCGCCGTCCCACTGCGGGGACAGGGTGCGCAAACCGACCAGCGGCGTGTTGCCGAGGGTCGCGATCAGCGATTCATAGCGCGCCACGGCGGGATCTAGCCTCCGGCGACGGCGGGCAGGATGGTGACGGACGCGCCCTCAGGCACCTCCGCCTCGAGACCGCCGGAAAAACGCACGTCCTCGTCGTCGACGTAGATATTGACGAAACGGTTCAGCTTGCCGTCCTTGAGCAGCCGCTCGGCCAGCCCCGGATGATTGGCGTCGAGGTCGGTGATCAGCGCGGACAGCGTGTCACCGCTGGCCTGCACCCGCTTCTCGCCGCCGGTCAGGCTGCGCATGATGGTCGGGATGGACACGGTTACCGACATGGAGGGCTCCTAGATTTCCTGGAAAATTAGTACGCGTCGACGATCTGCACGGGCTCTTCGGTGACCACACCGTCCAGGATCCGATAGCTGCGCAGCTCGTGCTGCTCGGGATCACGGGTGGAAATCAGCACGTAGTGCGCGTCGGGCTCGGACGCGAAGGAGATATCGGTCCGGCTCGGGTACGCCTCGGTCGCGGTATGCGAGTGATAGATCACCACCGGCGTCTCATCGGCGTCATCCATCGCACGCCACACCTTCAACTGCTCCCCGGAATCGAACCGGTAGAACGTAGGCGACCGCTCCGCATTGACCATGGCCACGAACCGCTCCGGCCGATCGGACCCCTCGGGCCCGGCAATGATCCCGCAGGCTTCATCCGGGTGATCAGCACGCGCATGCGCCACCATCGCGTCCACAAGGTCGCTCTTGATCACCAGCACCAGTAGAACCCTTCCGTATCCCGGCCGTCCCAGCCGACAACGACCCAGAATATTCACCTATTCCCGCTATACCGCGCACGGGAGTGGTTTGGGGTGACCTGTTGCACATGTGGGTTGGGGTTCGGGGTGATTGGTTCGGGGGCGGGGTGCGGCTTGGCCACCGGGACCTGCTTGGCCTTCTGGACTTCCGGAGATTGGCCTGTCAGGTCCCTGCTCGGCTTCCGGACTGTCCGGTCCCGCCGGACCGGCGCGGTTCTCCGGACCGGGCGGGGTCTCCGGACCGATCGCGGTCAGCACCCAGGATTGCCCTGCGCTGTCGGACAACCGTGCCTTCGATCTGAAGGCGCCGCGCAACCAGCCAATGAGACCCAAACTTTCTGTGCGGGACAGGTCTCCGCAGAACGGGCGCGTGCGCGGTATGGCAGCCCCCTCGCACAGGACCCGCTCTGCTCCCCTGACCTGCTCGGCCGGGAATCTGCCCAGTCCCTTGGTCCTGCCCAGTCCCTTGGTCCTGCCCAGTCCCTTGGTCCTGCCCAGTCCCTTGGTCCTGCTCGGTCCCTGCTCCGCCTCCCGTACCTGTCTGGCTCCGCCCGGATCTGCGCGGCGACGGGACCTGCTTGGCCTCGGGGCCTGTGGGTGAGCGATAGTGCGGGGAATGCGAGGGCGGCCGGGCTGAGTATCTGGACTGGGCGGGGCCGCAGGCGGGTGGGTTCGAGGGCCAAGGGGGTCACGAGGTCGATCCGGTCACGGGGTCGAACCGGGCCCGGGGGCCCAGGGCAGGTCCCGGGGGCCGCGCAGGTCCGGGGGCTGGACAGGTCCGAGAGCTGGGCAGGTCCGAGAGCTGGGCAGGTCCGAGAGCTGGGCAGGTCAGGGCGGGGACGGACAGGTTCGGGAGGCCGAGGAGGTCAGGGAGCCGAGCGGGACCGGGCAGGTCTGACCAGGTCCTGGGGCCGTGCAGATTCAGGCAGGTCCGGGCGGGCCGAAATGTGTCCGGGGAGGACCGGACATGTTCGTGGCGCAGCACCACACGAGGTGGCTATACCGCGAAAAGGGCTCGGTAGGAGGGTATTCCGGCTAGCGGTTCGGCCGAGAGGATGGCGTCGACGATGGCGCGTTCGACGGCGACCGCGGCGGCGGTGCAGAGGGCATCGAGGACCAGCAGGTCTGCCGGGAAGGCGGGCGGCATGGGAAAGCTCGGCGCCTGCTCGGCCGTTCCGGTCGCCAAGGCGAACAGGGTGTCGCCGTCGAGCGGGGAATGCGCGGGGCGGATCGCGCGGGCCAGTCCGTCGTGGGCGGTCAGCGCCATGCGGCGGCAGCCGATCGGGTCCAGCCGAGCGTCGGTCGCGACCACGCCGATGGTGGTATTCAGCACGGTGCCCTTGACCGGCAACGCGTTCGCCCGCGCGACCTGTTGCGGTGTGGGCGTGGGCAATCCGAAGAACGCGGGCCCGTCCGTCCCGACCCCCCACGGCAAACCGGTGCGCGGATCGAACACGGAACCAACGGGATTCGCCACGATCAACGCCGCCACCGTCAGCCCGGCGGCCGGCCCCTCCCCCAGCACGATGCTCGCACTGCCGATTCCACCTTTGATCGATCCCGCCCGCGCCCCGACTCCGGCCCCCACCGAGCCGCGAGCGAACTCGACCGCCGCCGCTTCGGCCGCCCGGTACCCGAACTCCGCGGTCGGCCGAATCCTCCAGTCTCCCACCGGAAGATCGAAGATCACCGCGCCCGGAACGATCGGAACCACTTTCCCCGGATCGGCCGGATCCATCGGAATCCCCTCTCCCCGTTCCTCCAGCCACCGCATCACCCCGTCGGCGGCAGCCAGCCCATAGGCACTGCCGCCGGTAAGCAGGATCGAATTCACCTGCCGCACAGTGTTACTCGGGTCGAGCAGATCCGTCTCGCGGGTCCCTGGTCCACCCCCGCGCACATCCACCGCCGCCACCGCCCCACCCGGCGCGCGCACCACGGTGCAGCCCGTCGCCGCCCCGCTCCCGATCGCCGCGTCAGCATCGAGGACATGGTGATGTCCCACCAACAGTCCTGCCACATCGGTCAACGAATTGCGCGCACCGGCCACCGCGTTCATGCGCCCCATTCTGCGCCGATCTCGCAACACCCGGCCCATAGCCGCGCCCGAACGCCGTGATTCGCCAGGCTCGCGCCGGTACCGCGCGCTGCTGAGCTTCGATTCCGCCCTCAGGCATCCAACCCTCAGGCGCGAATCGGGTGCGGCCGCTCAGCACTCCGCCGAGCAGGGCCCCGCCCATCGGAGCACGCTGCCGAACATCCGAGCCCGGCATCGAGCATCGGGCACGACGCCAAGCAGCCCAGCACCAGACCGAACATCGGGCCACGACATTGAACATCAGGGCACGAAGCCAGCCTTCCCAGCACGACACCAAGCGTCCAAGCACGACATCAAGCATCCGTGCGCGACACCACCAGCGGAACCCATCTCGCCGCGTAGAGAAGCGGTCCCAGCGACTGCCGCGCGTGGTCGAGCAGATAGGCGGCGGACCGGCGCAAGCAGATAGTTTCTCGCCGACCACATCGGCGCGCGACCCCGAGCATCCAAGACCGAAGCGCGCCCCTAACCGCGAGCTGCCGCTCCTGGCCTACTCCGGAGACAAGGCCTGAAGGAGCGAGTCCTGCATCCAGGTAAGCCAGTGATAGACATCAAGGTGCACCCCGCGCGGATCGCCGGGGTCGAGGTGGTCGGGAGTGTCGGCATCGATACCGAGCACGGTCCCCAGCGCCAACCGGACATCGGTCAGCGCGGTGAGCCAGGCATCGGCTTGTTCCGGGGTCAGCGAGACCTTGCCGCCCTCGGTGGGGACGGTATCGAGGACAACGGTGGCCGCGGCCACCTTGGCGTCGATGATTTCCGGTTCGTGCAGGCCGCGCAGGGCGCTGTTGAGGTCGGAGCGGTCGGCGTCTGGCGAACCGGGCTCGCTGCGGTGGAAGTCGGGCAGCAGCCGTTTGAGCCGCGGGTCGTCGGGCGGGGCGGTGTTACCGCTGCGCAGGCCGGTCAGGGCGGCGAGCTCGTCCTCCGGCGCGGACTGGGCTCGTTCGACGAGCAGCCCGGAAACGGCGCCGACCAGCGAACGCAGCACCGCGGCCTCCCGCTGGTCCATTTCGGATCGCAGTTTGAGGCCGCTCAGCGAGTTCTTCCGACTCCACTTACGCACGGAGACTCAGGGTAGTCGCACGATCAATCATCCCGTTGCATCGTGGCCCACAGGCCAGCCGCATGTAACCGGCGCACGTCCTGCTCCATTTTGTCTCGCGAGCCCGAGGACACCACCGCTTTACCTTCGTTGTGCACCTGCAGCATCAGTTCCGTGGCCTTCGCCTTGGTGTAGCCGAAAAGCTTCTGGAAGATGTAGGTGACGTAGTGCATGAGGTTGACGGGGTCGTCCCAGACGACCGTCACCCAGGGGCGATCCTCCGCCTCCAGGATCTCGGTGTACTCGACCGCTTCCGGAGTCGCCTGTGCCGCCGACAGCGTCGTTGTCAGTGGGGTTTCGCACAAGGCCATAACGTCCAGGGTACGACTCGACCGCGCGAGCACAACACCTGCGGAGCAGCTGACGGATAAGGCCACATTCGCATATCGCTGTCTACAGTGGCCGTGTGGAGACATCGAGCACCGCGCTCCTTACCGACCAGTACGAACTGACCATGCTCGCCGCGGCCCTGGCCGACGGCTCGGCCGAACGACAATGCACCTTCGAGGTATTCGCCCGCCGTTTGCCGAATGGTCGCCGCTACGGCGTGGTGGCGGGCACGGGCCGGGTGCTCGAGGCATTGGAACGATTCCGGTTCGGTCCCGAAGAATTGGCGGTGGTGTCGCGGTTCCTCGATACCCGCACTGTCGAGTGGTTGCGCGACTACCGCTTCACCGGAGAAATCGACGGCTATGCCGAGGGGGAACTGTACTTCCCGGGGTCGCCGATCCTGACCGTGCGCGGCAGCTTCGGCGACGGCGTGGTCCTGGAGACGCTGATCCTGTCCATCCTCAATCACGACAGCGCGATCGCCTCGGCCGCGGCCCGCATGGTCAGCGCGGCGGCCGGCCGCCGGATGATCGAGATGGGCTCGCGCCGGACCCACGAACTGGCCGCGCCGTCCAGCTCCCGCGCCGCCTACCTGGCCGGTTTCGACACCACCTCGAACCTGGAAGCGGCCCGCCGGTTCGGCGTGCCCAGCGCGGGCACCAGCGCGCACGCGTTCACCCTGCTGCACAGCGGCGCCGACGGCACGCACGAGAAGGCAGCCTTCCGCAGCCAGGTCGAATCGCAGGGCGTGGGCACCACGCTGCTGGTGGACACCTTCGACATCACCCAGGGCGTGGCCAACGCGATCGAGGTGGCGGGCCCGGAACTCGGTGCCGTGCGCCTGGATTCGGGCGATCTCGGTGTGCTGGCCAAACAGGTGCGCGACCAACTCGACAGCCTCGGCGCCACCGGCACCCGCATCGTGGTGTCCGGTGACCTCGACGAATACGCCATCGCCGCGCTGCGCGGCGACCCGGTGGACGTCTACGGTGTCGGCACCTCGCTGGTCACCGGTTCGGGTGCGCCGACCGCGGGCATGGTCTACAAACTGGTCGAGGTCGACGGGGTCCCCGTGGCGAAACGCAGCAGTCACAAGGAATCGCGCGGCGGTACCAAGAAGGCGATCCGGCTGTCCCGGCACACCGGCACCATCGTGGAGGAAATCGTCTATCCCGCAGCGGGTTCGATGCCGGACACGAACGGGTACGAGGTCCGGGAACTACAGGTGCCGCTGGTGCGCGAGGGCAAGGTGCTCGACGGGTTGCCGACGCTGGAGCAGAGTCGCGAGCTGGTGAAACAGGGCTTGGTGAGCCTGCCGTGGGAGGGACTCAAGCTCTCCGCCGGTGAGCCGGCGATTCCCACGACGTTCATCCGGTGATCAGCGGCGTTCGTACAGCAGGCTGAACCCGATGAACAGCGCGGCGCTCACCACCCCGCGCAGGGCGAGCCAGCCCCACTCGCCGCCGTCGATGGGTTGATCGAACAGCAACCACATGCCGCCGAACGCGAGCGCGCACGCGGCGAACATCACGCCCTTCAGCGCCCAGACGGTCAGCGTGATCCGGCAGTTGTCGTCGCGCGCCGCGACCTCGATATGGTGTGACACAACGAAATACCAATCCTGAACGGGCCTGTACACGATTCCGCGAGGCGGGGGCGGACTCGACCGCCGTGTAGCGGCGGCACAAAGTAATCGCAGGGCGGTAGCCTGCGTTTACATTCGCGGGAAAAGGAGTCTTGCCATGAACCGGGCTTTGATCATCGTCGACGTGCAGAACGATTTCTGTGAGGGCGGATCGCTGGCCGTGACAGGCGGCGCCGCGGTGGCGGAGCGCATCAGCGAGTACGTCGCGACCAGCGACTATGCCGTGGTGGTCGCGACTCGCGATTATCACATCGATCCCGGCCCGCATTTCTCCGACAACCCCGATTTCGTGGACACCTGGCCGCCGCACTGCCGGGTCGGCACGCCGGGCGCGGAATTCCATCCGAATCTCGACACCGGCCGGATCGTGGAGATCTTCTCCAAAGGCGAATATTCCGCCGCCTATTCGGGTTTCGAGGGCGCGGCCGCCGACGGCAGCACGCTGGCCAAGTGGTTGCGGGCCCGGGACATCGAGGCCGTGGACGTCGTCGGCATCGCCACCGACCACTGCGTCCGCGCCACCGCGCTGGACGCGGAGAGCGCCGGCTTCGACACCCGCGTGCTGCTCGGCCTGACCGCGGGTGTCGCACCGGCCACCATCGACGCCGCGCTCGAGCAGTTGCGCCAGGCGGGTGTCGAACTCGAGGGCGCGGTCGGCTGACGACCCACCGGACGACGAGCGCACCTGTCGGTCCCGCGCAGTAGTCTGCTCGGGTGCCTGAACTCCCCTCTGCTTTGGAGCTGTTGTCCACCGCTGTCCAAGCGCTGGGAGGTAAGGAGCGCAGCGGGCAGGTGACGATGGCGGCGGCGGTCGACCATGCCATCGACACCAAAGAACATCTCGCCGTGCAGGCCGGTACCGGTACCGGCAAGTCACTGGCGTATCTGGTGCCGAGCCTGCGGCACGCGGTGCGTACCGGGCGCACGGTGGTGGTGTCCACGGCGACCATCGCGTTGCAGCGCCAGCTCGTCGACCGCGATCTGCCGCGCTTGGCCGAGGCGTTGAAGGGCCCGCTGAAGCGGGAGGCGCAGTTCGCGATCCTCAAGGGCCGCAACAACTATCTGTGCCTCAACAAGATCAACAGCGTCATCCCCGACGAACCCGAGCAGGAATTGTTCGACGCGTTCGCGATCTCCCGGCTCGGCCGCGAGGTGCAGCGCCTCAACGAATGGGCCTCCGACACCGAGACCGGTGATCGAGACGAACTGGCCCCCGGCGTCACCGACCGCGCCTGGCGGCAGGTGAGCGTTTCCTCGCGGGAATGCCTCGGCAAGAGTCGCTGCGCCTTCGGCCAGGATTGTTTCGCGGAGAAGGCCCGTGCGGAATCGGGTCAGGCCGATGTCGTGGTGACCAACCACGCGCTGCTGGCCATCGACGCGATCAGCGGCATCCAGGTGCTTCCCGAACACGATGTGGTCATCATCGACGAGGCGCACGAACTGGTCGATCGGGTGACCGGCGTGGCCACCGCGGAACTCACCTCCACGGGGATCAGCGCGGCCGCCCGCCGTTGCGCCAAACTCATCGACGAACGGGAAGTGGATCGCCTGGAAGGCGCCGCGGAAGCCTGGCACGAACTCCTCGAAGACCTGCCCGCCGCCCGCTGGGACGTGTTGCCCGACGGTGTCGCACCGGTTTTGGCGCTGGTCCGCGACGCGGCCTGGAACGCGCGCACCGAGCTGGCTCCGCCCGGAGCCTCGAAAGAGCAGGGTGATCCGGAGGGCGCGGCGGCGCGCACGCAGGCGCTCGCGGCGATCGACGAGGTGCACGACAGCGCGGTCCGCGCGCTCACCGCCTTCGAGGAACCCGATCCGGCGGTCCGGCGGGACGTGATCTGGCTGGCCGCCGAGGACATCCGCGGCGTGCCGCGCAAGACGCTGCGGATGGCGCCGCTGTCGGTGGGCGGGTTGCTGCGCACCCGGCTGTTCGGTACGTCGACAGTCGTTTTGACGTCGGCGACGTTGCAGATCGGCGGCTCGTTCGACAGTCTCGCCGTCACCTGGGGCCTGCCCGCGCAGAACTCGAACCGGCCGGACACCGCCACCGCGAACGGCGCCCAGGCGCCGGCGGACGGGGAGACCGTGCGCTGGAGTTCGCTCGATGTCGGGTCGCCCTTCGATCACGCCAAGTCCGGAATCCTCTACGTCGCCAAGCATTTGCCGCCGCCCGGGCGGGATGGGCTGGCGCCTGCCTATCTCGACGAGATCGAACGGTTGATCAGCGCGGCGGGCGGTCGCACGCTCGGCCTGTTCTCCTCGATGCGCGCGGCCAAGGCGGCAACCGAGGCGTTGCGCTCCCGGCTGAACACCCCCGTGCTGTGCCAAGGAGATGACGCCACCGGCGCGCTGGTGCGCAAATTCGCCGACGATCCGGAGACCTCGCTGTTCGGCACGCTGTCGCTGTGGCAGGGCGTGGATGTGCCGGGTCCGTCACTGAGTCTGGTGATCTTGGATCGGATTCCGTTCCCCCGGCCGGACGATCCACTGCTCACGGCGCGGCAGCGGGCGGTGGAGTCGCGCGGCGGCAACGGGTTCATGACAGTGGCGGCCAATCACGCGGCGCTGCTGCTGGCGCAGGGCACTGGACGGTTGCTGCGCAGTGTGGACGACAAGGGTGTGGTCGCGATTCTGGATTCCCGGCTGGTCACCGCCCGGTACGGCGGTTACCTGCGGGCGACGCTGCCGCCGTACTGGGAAACCGCCGATCCCGAGATCGTGGTCAAGGCATTGAAGCGCTTGACCGCTACGTAATGTGACACCGCACACAAGAACTGGACTTGATTCCATGCGGAAGTAAATTGGATGTCGGTCCTTCGGTGATCCCCAATTCCCCACCGAAGGTATCGGCAGCCCCCGCGCCAAGCCCTGCACGCGGCGCGGGGGCACCGCTGAGGTCATCCTCACTTCGTGATGCAATTTCGGTTTCGCCATTGGGCGTCACATGAGACCGTTTGCAGATGAAGCACCCAATCGACACCGATGTCCTTGGCGAATTCCTCGTCAGCGCAAGATCTTTGGCGGAGTACCGCGCGATCTTCGATCTCACCGACGCAGACCTGAAGGGCCGCCGCATCCTCGACTGCCCCGGCGGAGCCGCGAGTTTCACCATGGAAGCCGGCGAGCTCGGCGCCCGCGTCACCGCCGCCGATCCGATCTACTCCCGCTCCGCCGAGCAGTTGCGCAGCCTGGCCACCCGCGAGACCGATCGCGGAACAAACTGGGCTACCGCCCATTACGACCGCTACCGGTGGGATTGGTACGGCGACCCGGAGGGGTTGCGCGCGATGCGCCGAGCCGCGGCAGCCCGCTTCGCCGACGACCTGACCGCCCACCCGGAGCGCTACATCGCCGCCGAGCTGCCGTCGCTCCCGTTCCGGGACAACAGCTTCGACCTGGTGCTCAGCTCACATCTTTTGTTCACCTACGCCGACCGCCTCGACGCCGACTTCCACCTCACAGCATTGCTCGAGCTGTCTCGGGTCAGCGCCGCGGAGGTCCGGCTGTATCCGCTGGTAGACCACATCGGCCGGCACCACGATGTCCTGGTCGAGCAGCTCCGCAAAGAGCTGCGCGACAAGGGTGTGCACTCGACGCTGCGGGAAACCGAGTACGAGTTCCACCACGGCGCGCACACCATGCTGATCCTGCACGGTGACTGAGCGCCGCTCGTGCCGCGTCCAGCCGACGCCGGACGCGGCACCGATCGCTCAGCCCAGGGTGAACGTCGCCGTACCCGAAATCTGCTGCAGTTCCTGATCACGATCGTTCAGGGTGACAATGCGGGCTTCCACCCGCCCCGCACCCGGCCCCATCCCGAAACCGATGATCACACCGTCGACCGTGTGCTGGATGACACCGTGCTCGTCGACCGGATGCTGCTGCCCGTTCTCCCGCCCGGTATCCAAATTCTTCCAGCGCACGGCCACCTTATAACGGCTACAGAACTCCCCCACCTGCGTAATCTTCGGCCGGACACCGAACTCGCCGGACTTTGGCTGCGGCACCACCTCAGCGGTGATGATGGCCGCACATTCCGGCCCGCCGACCCGAGTCAGCGTAGGAGTGAAACGCGCCGCCGGATCGGTCGGAAGCGCGGCCGACGGCCCTGCGAACCCCGCCATCCCGGCGACCGCAACCGCCCCGATGACACCGGCCCGAGCCGAAAACTGTTGCAGCTGCTTACGATTGAGAGTCATGCCCGGTTTGTCGGATCCCCCGCAGACGCTGTTACAACGACTGTTGCGTTAGTGAAATCACTGTAACACTCGGCACGCCCACCACCGAGGCTCTGCCCCAGGCGTTCCAAACCCGTTACCACTCCAGCGATCTCAGCACCACCGCCGGCCAGAGCCTCGACCACTAGTTACCTCTGAGCTGCGGTACCGATCCAAAGCCTCGTCCACTACTGCCATTTCAGCGCCAGCACCGGTCCAAAGGCTCGACGACTACCGCCATCTCCGGCACCAGGTCGAAACCTCGACCACTGCCGCCATCTGAACTCCAGCGCCTCGACGACACCGATGATCCATCTCCACCGCCAGCCAAAAACCTTCGCCATTCCAACCGTCTCAGTCCCACCGCCAGCCGAAACCTCGACCATTCCGGCCATCTCAGCTCCACCGCCAATGTTGACGTCGACTATCACGTCACCAACCGCGTGGATGGGGCACAGCGATTCGTAGGAGTCGTTGTAGGCCAGCAGTTCGTAGCGGGCGCTGAGCAGGCGGCCAAATATCGACCACTGCCGCCATCTGAACTCCAGCGCCGGTCCAACGCCTCGACGACACCTGCGATCCACCTCTCGCCAGCCAAAACCTCGACCATCCGGCCATCTCAGCTCCACCGCCGGCCATAATCTCGACCACTGCTTCCATCTCAGCTCCATCGCCGATCCGGCGGCAGCGGCAGCTGTTCGAGCATCCACGCGGACACCTCATCCAAATCACCGTCCCGAATCCGCCGCGGCGCTTCCGCGATCACCCAATCAGCCAGCACCGGTGCGATATTCGGGCCTTCCCGATAGCAGCACACCTCCAACCGCCCACCTAACAGCTGCTGCCCCCACTCCCGCCAAAGCTCCCGAAAATGCCGGTCGGCAGCTGCCCCCGAAGTACGCGACCACACGTCCAGCCACGGTTCCACAGCATCGGTCAACGACACCAGAAAACTGAGCACCACCGGCACCGAACGATCCGACCCGGCAAGCGTCTCCCGCCACAAAGCCTCACAAAACTTTTCGATCACCCCCGCCTCAGCCCATTCCCTCCACCCTGCCGCGAACAACCGGCAACCAACCAACTCCCCATCAATCCACGCACCATCCTCCCCAACCCACCGCAACAACCGAGGCGCAACCCATCGCATCCACTCCCCACCACCATCAAACGTCGACCCCCACTTCCACACCGCCCGCAACAACTCCCGCTCCGCAATCTCCTCCACCGGCCCCGAAAGCCGCTCCAATTCCATAGAACTGAAGCAATGCGAACACCCCTCAACCGCCCTCATCCGCCCCACCCGCGACCCGAACACCCGCTCCAACTCCCCCAACACCACCTCAACCACCACCCGACGCTAACCACCCACCCCAACCGGCGGCCACCCCTTTTCACACACAAGCGCCCGAAACACTCTCCCCAACAACCACTGCCACTGCTCTTTCAACAACCACCCGCTACACCTCTCCCCACAGCAACCGCCCGCTACGCCCCCACACAGCAATCCCTGGTACGCCCCTTTCCACAGCAACCATGTTGCGCCCCTTTCCACAGCAACCATCTTGCGCCCCTTTCCACAGCAACCATGTTGTGCCGCTTTGCGGCAGCCACCTGCCACCGCGGGACGATCTCTTCGATGACCACGGCCAGCGAGTGCGGCAGTTCACCGCACACGCCCTCCAGCGTGGCCTCCCAATGAGCTCGGCCATGAGGATTTCCTGGCTCGGCGGTGATCACGCTGTCAGGACAGAAAGTCGGGCCTCAGCCACTTCCCCACAAGAACCGCTGGGCACAACTCCCGCCACAACCGGTACGCCCGGAACGGGGCGTTGGCCGACCACAGCCCAAATGCCGTAGATGATGTTGGGAACCCGATCACCAGCCCTAGCCCGAGGGTCGCCCCGAAGGCGCCGAGCACCGGTACGGCAGCACTCGGTCACCAAACAAGCCATGACTACCCGCCAGCCACATCTCCTACAACCACCAACCAGTTTTGTCCCCCACAACCGCCCGCCAAACTCTCCCACCAACACCCACCCGCCAAACACAACAACCGCCGGCCGCCCCGCCCACCACTCCCTCACCACCCCGACCGCGTAGTGATATTGCTGCCGAACTCGGCGTGTCATCAACAATTCGACTACCGGATTCCGCCTCTCCCGACGATGAGCACCCCGGTAACCCCACGCCGACTACGGCTATGAGGCCGAACGTAGGCCGCCGATGGGTGCCCTACGTCGGCATCAACGGTTGCGTCCCACCCTCATACGGCGCGGCGAGTTCAGGCACCTACTCCCTGTGCATCCCCGGCACATCGTTAAACCGTCCATATCCGGATCCGAAAAATGGTGGCCGACTCGACACCGCTTGCTCACGCTGCTCCCACAATGTCGGGCAGAGCCAGCGCGACCACGCCGGTCAGCGTCTGGACAGGCGGACGGACGCTCCAAAATTCGATAACCTTCTTCCCGAAGCATCTCGAACTTCGCCAAATCGTGCTCGGCGACAATGGCTTACCCCGCAGTGACGATGACGTCCCAGCAGCGGCCCACCCCGCAGGGACGTTGGCACCGATCCCGGCGGCGACCTACCCCGCGGCGGGCGATGACTCGACCTCGAACAACAGGTCACGCAGCGCCATCCAGCCACGCCGATTTGCGTCTGAGCCGAGGCGGTCACCCCAGATTCGGCGATCGTCTTTCCGAGCACCTCGAGCTTCGCCAGATCGTGGTCGGCGACGATGGCCTGTCCCCGCAGCAGGACGGCCAACCCCACGGCTGGACGGCGTAGCCGGCAGCGACGATGGCCTACCCGGCGACGGGGACGCCATCCCAGCGACGTCCTACCCGACGGCCGCGATTGCGTCGACCTCGAACAGCATGTCGCGCAGAGGCATCGCGACCACGCCTATCAGCGTCTGGGCCAGGGCGGACGCTCCAATTCCGGCGATCTTCTTCCCGAGCACCTCGAACTTCGCCAAATCGTGGCCCACAGCGACGGTGGCCTATCCTGCGGCGGAACGGCCGACCCCACAGCCGGACGACCTACACCACAGCGGGACGACCTTCCCACAGCGGGACGGCGTAGCCCACAGCAGAGCGGCCTACCCCACAGCAGAGCGGCCTACCCCACAGCCGGACGACCTCCCCCACAGCAGGACGACCTACCCCGCAGCGGAACGACCTTCCCGCAGCGGGACGGCCGATCCCACGACAGAACGGCCGGCCCACAGCCGGACGACCTACCCCACAACGGGACGGCCGCGACGGCATCGACGATGGCCTACTCCACAACGGGACGACCTACGCCCCAACAGGACGGCGTAGCCCGAAGCGACGATGGCCTAGCCCTTGGCGACGACGCCATCCCACCGACGGCCTACCCGACCGCCGCGACGGCATCGACCTCGAACAACATGCCGGGCAGAGCCAACGCGGCCACCCCGACCAACGTCTGGACCGGCGGGCGGTCGCCCCAGATTTCGGCGATCTTCTTCCCGAGCACCTCGAGTTTCCCCAGATCGTGGTCGACGATGAACGTGCGTAGCTGGAAGACGTCGGCGTAGTCCAAACCGGCTGAGCCCAAAGCGGTTCCGAGGTTGGTGAAGGCCCGGTCGACCTGGGTCGCGAAATCCGTACTGGTGGTGTGGCCTTCGGCGTCGGAGTCGTATTGTCCGGCGATGAAGACCAGTTCGCCGCGTACTCGGGCGACGTGGCTGTAGCCGAATCCGGTGGGGTCGTGCAGTTCTGGGGGGTTGGTGATTTCGATGGTCATAGTGAGATGACGACGTGGCGCACCGAGGTGTGACAGCGCGAAAGCCCGCCTCCCGAGGGAGACGGGCTTTCGCGATGCCGAGGGATCAGAGCACCCACTTCAGGATCAATGTCAGCACGCCCGCGACGACTGCCAGGGCCACCGCGCCCGCGCCGATCACGAAACCCTTACGCTCCCAGGGCCGGCCGTAGTCCAGCGAGTACTTGCCGGCGCCGGTGAAGGCGAGGGTCACGCCGGCGGCGGCGAACAGCAGCGCCATCTCGTAACCGGGCTGCCAGCCCTGCGCGCCGACCGTACCGAACAGACCGTTGGCCCAGGTCGCGTTGATCGCGTTGATCATGGTGCCGATCATGATCGCGGCGGCCAGCGGGGTGGCCAGACCCAGCAGCAGCAACAGCCCACCACCCAGTTCGCTGATCGCGGCGAGGGTGCCGAAGAACTTGCCCGGGTTGTAACCCATGGCTTCGAAACCGGCGTTGTTGGCTTCCAGCCCCGGGCCGTCGAACCAGCCGAACAACTTCTGGGCGCCGTGGATGGCCATCAGGCCGCCGAAGAGGACGCGTGCGGCCAACAGGCCGATGTCGGTGGCGCTCCCGTCGAGCGACGACGTGGTCGCGAGTTTCGACTTCGATTCGGTGGTGGTGGTCATGCTGGTTCCTCATCCCTGCGTGGTGGACAGCTTTTCCTTAGCTTCGGCAACAACCGGACCGAGGTCCGATTGAAGCACGTTGTGACCCAACCACATCCAAGATGCGGGTATTCCAACGCCCGGCGAATTTATTCGGCCAGGAAGAAGAAATAGCCGGCGAACACCACCATCAAAATCCACATCGTCGGGTGGATCTCCTTGAACTTGCCTTTCGCGGCCATGACGATCGGGTAGAAGATCATGCCCATGGCCAACCCGTTGGCGATCGAGTATGTGAGCGGCATCATGACGATCGTGATGAACGCCGGGACCGAATACTCCAGCCGGCCCCAATCGATGTCCCCGAGCGAGCGCGCCATCAGGATGCCGACGACGATCAGCGCGGGCGCGGTGATCTCGCCCGAACCCGCCACGATCGCGAAGATCGGATAGCAGAACATCGCGAGCAGGAACCAGCCCGCGGTGGTGATCGCGGTGAGGCCGGTGCGTCCGCCCGCTGTCACACCCGCGGTCGATTCGACGTAGGCGGTGGTGGTGGAGGTACCGATGACGGCGCCGGCCATGGTGCCGACCGAGTCCGCGGCGAACGCGCTGGACGCGCGGGGCAGGCGGCCGTCCTTGTCGAGCAACCCGGCCTGGTTCGCGACACCGATCAGCGTGCCGGAGGCATCGAAGAAGTCGACGAACAGCATGGTCAACACCACGATGGCCATCTGCGCGGTGAACGCGTCGGGCAGATGGATGATCGCCTGGCCGAACGTCTGGTCCAGGCCCTTCGGCATTTCCACGACACCGTCGGGCAGGTCGACCAGACCGGTGACGATGCCGAGCAGCGCGGTCAGCACGATGCCGTAGAGCACCGCGCCGTGCCAGCCGCGGACCAGGAAGATCACCGTCACGACGAGGCCGAACAGTGCGAGCAGGGTGGTGCCCTTGTGGAAATCGCCGAGCGTGACGAAGGTGGCCTCGCTGGCGCGCACGATGCCGGCGGCTTTCAACCCGAGGAAGGCCACGAACAAGCCGATGCCCGCGCCGACCGCCAGCTTCATCTGCATCGGTATCGAGTCGAGGATCTTCTCGCGGACCTTGGTGACCGCGAGGATGAAGAAGATGACGCCGGAGAGGAAGGTGCCCGACAGCGCGACCTCCCACGGGATGCCCATGCTCAGCACGACGGTGTAGGCGAAGAACGCGTTGAGGCCCATGCCCGGCGCGAGCGCGATCGGGTACTTGGCCCACAGACCCATCACCACGGTGCCGAACACCGCCGCGACGGCGGTCGCGGTGAAGACCGCCTGCGTCGGAATACCCTTGGCGCCGAGCGGGCCGTGATCGCCGAGCACCGCGGGATTCACCGCCAATACATAGGACATGGCCAGGAAGGTGACCGTACCGGCCATCAACTCGCGCTTCATGGTCGAGCCGTTGTCGCTGACGCCGAAGAATGCGTCGATGCGACTACGCGTGCGAGGTGGCACGTCGGTGGCCATGTGGGTTCTCCAGTCGTGGATAAGTACAAAAGGGGTGCTCAGGCACGGTAGCGGACAGTTGCCTGAATTGGAGATTCGTACCAGTCGCGTTATCCGGCGACCGTGACGATCCTCACCCCTGTACCAGGACCGGTCAGGCGCTGGGGGCGGCGACCAATCCCAGCTCGGCGTCGGAGGCGAGCAGATCGTGGTGCGGCAGCACCCGGACGGTGTAGCCGACGGCGCCGGACAGCGGGACCGGGGTATCGACCGCGAACAGTTCTACACCCGAGTCGGTCCCGGTGTGCGTCATCGGGATGGTGGTCACGTCGGAGAGATCGTCGGTCGGCGAGACCCGGCCGAACACTGCCTGAACCACCACATCCGAGACCCGCAGCCCGCCGAGATCGACGCGGGCCGTCAGCGACAGATGCGCGCCGATGACCGGAGTGTCCGGCAGACCCGTGCTGTCGACCTGGACCACTCGCAACTTCGGCCACGCCGACTCGATGCGCTGACGGTATTCCGAAACCGTTCGGGCACCGGCGAACTCGTCCGCCACAACGCTCCGGCAGGCGGCGGCCGCCGGGGCGTAATACCGCACCGCGTAATCGCGAACCATGCGCGAGGCGAGCACCTGCGGGCCCAGCGTCTGCAGGGTGTGCCGCACCATTTCCACCCAGCGCACCGGCATACCCTCGGCATCGCGCTGGTAGAAGCGCGGCGCGACGGTGCGCTCGAACAGGTCGTAGAGCGCGGCGGCTTCCAGATCGTCGCGGCGGTGCTCGTCGGTGACGCCGTCGGCGGTCGGTATGGCCCAGCCGTTCTCGCCGTCGAACATCTCATCCCACCAGCCGTCCCGGATGGACAGGTTCAGCCCGCCGTTCAACGCCGACTTCATGCCCGAGGTACCGCACGCTTCCAGCGGGCGCAGCGGATTGTTCAGCCAGACATCGCAGCCCCAGTACAGGTACCGGGCCATCGACATGTCGTAGTCGGGCAGGAAGACGATGCGGTGCCGCACCTCCGGGTCGTCGGCGAACCGGACCACCTGCTGGATCAGCGATTTGCCGCCGTCGTCGGCGGGATGACTCTTGCCCGCCACCACCAGTTGCATCGGGCGGTCGGGGTCGAGCAGCAGCGCGCGCAGCCGTTCCGGGTCGCGCAGCATCAGGGTGAGCCGCTTGTAGGTCGGCACCCGGCGCGCGAACCCGACGGTCAGCACGTTTGGATCGAAAACACTGTCCACCCAGCCGAGTTCGGCTTCGGCGGCCCCGCGCTGCACCCAGGACGCGCGGACCCGGCGGCGCACCTCCGCGACGAGCAGGGCGCGCAGATTGTTGCGGGTGGACCACAGTTCCCGGAGGTCGACCTCGCGCAGCCGTTCCCAGCCGCGCGCCTCCTCCACCAGTTCCTTGCCGATGTGCTCGCGCGCCTTGTCCAGCCACTCCCGCGCCGCCCAGGTGGGTGCGTGCACGCCGTTGGTGACCGAGCCGATCGGCACCTCGGCCGCGTCGAAGCCCGGCCACAGTGCCGCGAACATCTCCCGGCTGACCTCACCGTGCAGTTGGGAAACGCCGTTGGCGCGCTGAGCCAGTCGCAGACCCATGTGCGCCATATTGAAGACCGACGGGTCGTTCTCGCGCCCCAGCGTCAGGATTCGATCGACGAAAAGTCCTGGCAGCAGGGCGGATTCAGCTTCACCGTGCGCGCCGCCGAAATAGCGGCGCACCAGCGGCATCGGGAACCGGTCGATGCCGGCGGGCACGGGGGTGTGTGTGGTGAACACCGTCCCGGCCCGGACGGTAGCCAGCGCGGTATCGAAATCCAGTCCGCCAGAGACATATTCGCGAATGCGCTCGACGCCAAGGAAGCCGGCGTGGCCTTCGTTCATATGAAACACGTCGGGATCGGGCAGCCCTTCGGCACGGGTGTAGGCCCGCACCGCCCGCACGCCGCCGATACCGGCCAGGATCTCCTGCTTGATTCGATGATCCTGATCACCGCCGTAGAGGCGGTCGGTGACGGCGCGCAACTCCGGATCGTTCTCCGCGATATCGGAGTCCAGCAGTAGCAACGGGATTCGGCCGACCTGCGCGATCCACACCCGCGCCCGCAGCACCCGCTGATCCGGCATCGCCACGTGGATCAGCACCGGCGAGCCCTCGGCCGTCAGCAGTCGCAGCGGCAGGCCCTGCGGATCCAGCGCCGGATAGTGCTCGATCTGCCAGCCGTCCGCCGACAGGGACTGCCGGAAATAGCCGGAGCGATAGAGCAATCCGACGCCGATCAGCGGCAATCCCAAATCGGAGGCGGCCTTGAGATGGTCGCCCGCGAGGATGCCGAGACCGCCGGAGTAGTTCGGCAGTACCTCGGTGACGCCGAACTCCATGGAGAAGTAGGCGATGCCGTTGATCTGTTCGGCCAGCTGGCTTTGGAACCACAGCGGCTTGGTCAGATATTCGCGCAGATCCGCGGCCGCCGCGTCCACCCGGGCCGTGTACTCCGCGTCGCCGGCGAGTTCGTCCAGCCGCGCCGCGGGCACCTCGCCGAGCATCCGCACCGGATCGTGCGCGACCTCGCGCCACAGTGCCGGGTCCAGCGTCTCGAACAGATCCTGCGTGGGCCAATGCCACGACCAGCGCAAATTGGTGGACAACTCGGCCAGGGCCGCGAGCCGCTCCGGCAGATGGGCCCGGACAGTGAATCTGCGCAGCGCTTTCACCCCGCGAACCCTACCGAATCCCCCAGGTCAGTGCAGACGCCGCGGCCGCGCGCCGCTCACTGCGCCGGCTTCTCGGCCAGTTCGGCGGCATACTCGGGACTGAACTGGCCGGCGAACTCCGCCGACGGGGCGATCTCCATGATCACGTCGAGGAGCACGCCGCTGGGGTCGGCGACGATGAAGTGCCGCTGGCCGAAGTCCTCCGAGCGGATTTCCAGTTCGGCCGGTATCCCGCCGCGGACGACCATCCGCTCCCACTCCGCGTCCACGTCGTCGACCTCGAAGTTGAGCAGCAGGCCTTGCACCGGCTTGCGGTACGCGGCCGGGACCGTCGGGTGGGTGTAGTCGAGCAGCGCCAGCTCATAGGACTTTTCGCCGCGCTGCCGTCGCAGGCTGACATACCAGTCGGCCTCGAAGGTGATCTCGAAGCCGAGCCACCGGGTGTAGAAGTCGCGGGTGGCGGCGATCTTGCCGGTGCCCAGGACGGGGTAGAAGCTGTTGAGTTCCATGCTCGGACCTTTCACGTACCGTTGGTATGTGAGTCAAGCTAGGTCACATACCAGCGGTATGTCAACAGGAGGATTCGGATGGCGAGCACCCTGCGCACCCAGCAGCGCGCGGAGACCAGGCGCGCGCTGCTAGAGCAGAGCCGCCGCCTCTTCGCGGCGAAAGGCTTTGCCGCGGTGGGCCTCTCGGAGATCGTCAGCGCCGCCGGCGTGACCAAAGGCGCGCTGTACCACAATTTCGCGAGCAAGACGGAGGTCTTCCGCGCCGTCCTCGAACAGGTGCAGCACGAAGTCGGCGAACGGGTCGCCGCGGCCGCCGACGCCGAATCCGACCCCTGGCGGCAACTCCGCACCGGGTGCGAGACTTTCCTGACCGTCTGCCGTGATCCCGAGATCCAGCGCATCATGTTGATCGACGGCCCCGCCGTCCTCGGCTGGCACGAATGGCGCGCCATGGACGAAGCCTCCTCCGCCCGCCACCTCGGCGACGCGCTGCGCTCCCTCGTGGCGGCGAAAGTGCTTGCGCCCCAACCGATCGAACCACTCACCCATCTGCTCTCCGGAGCCATGAACGAAGCCGCCCTCTGGCTGGCGGCCACCGACGAACCACAAGCCCTGACCGACACCATCGCCTCGCTGCATCGGCTGCTCGAGGGCCTGCGGTGAGCGATCGAAAACGAGTCGCCGATGCCTCGCCGGCTCGATTACCGTGCCAGCGTGCATCCCACCGTTGAACGTGTAGCCGCCGTCCTTCGCGAGCACGGCGTGACCGGCCGGATCATCGAACTCACCGAACCGGCTCGCACCGCCGCCGACGCCGCCGCGCTGGTCGGCTGCGAGGTCGGCGCGATCTGCAACAGCTTGATCTTCGCCGCCGACGACGCCCCGGTCCTGGTCCTCACCAGCGGAGCGCACCGGGTGGACACCGCCGAGGTCGCCGCGCTCCTCGGTGCGGCGAGGGTCGAGCGCGCCACCCCGGACCTGGTGCGAGCGGCCACCGGACAGGTCATCGGCGGCGTGGCCCCGGTCGGTCACCCGGCACCCCTGCGCACCCTCGTCGACACCTGGCTCGACAAGTACGACGTCGTATGGGCGGCCGGCGGGCACGCCCATACCGTCTTCCCCACCTCCTACGCCGAACTCCTGCGCATCACCGGCGGCACACCGGCCGATATCGGCGCATAACCCACTCGCGCGCGCCTTTCGGGCGTGACAGCATCGGTTGATGCCGCACTGGGTCGATATCCTTCCCCAATTTCTGCTGGCCTGCCTCGTGCTCGCGGTGCTGCCGGGCCCGGCGACGGCCTTGTTCCTGCAGCGCGCCGTGCGGGACGGCCGTACGGCCGGATTGGCCGCGGTGGCAGGCAATGAGATCGGTGTCTTCGCCTGGACCCTCGCGGGCGGCGCCGGACTGTCGGTGCTGCTGGTCGCCAATCGTCTCCTGAACACCGCGGTACACATCGTGGGCGCGCTGGTGCTGATCTGGCTCGGCGTGCAGGCGTGGCGCGGCGCGAAGGGCGACAGCGAGTTCGGCTCGACGGTGACGACCATGCTGCCTGCCGGACGCACCCCGGCCGCCGCTTTCCGCGCCTCGCTGATCTCGATCGCGGCGAATCCGAAAGCCGCCGTGTTCGGTTTGACGATCCTGCCGCAGTTCCTGCCGACCACCGGTCCGGTCCTCCCGACGGTGCTGATCCTGGCGGTGATTCAGCTGGTCATCGACACCGCCTGGTGTGTCGCGATCGTGCTGGCCGCGGACCGGGCGGGCGAATGGTTACGGCGTGCCGGGATCCGGCAGCGGGTGGAGCGCGCGCTGGGGGCGATCTTGGTCGCCCTCGGCTTCGGTCTGGCCGCGGACGCACGCTGACCCCACCGCACCCGGTAGGTTGGTCGTCGTGACCGGCCGCATCGCCATCGATGACACCGCCCCATCCATCCCCGGCGGGTACCCGGCCAAGGCCGTGGTGGGTGAGGTCTTCCCGGTGCGCGCCGTGGTGTGGCGCGAGGGCCACGACGCGGTCGCCGCCACCCTGGCGGTACGCGGGCCGGGTTCCTCCCGAATCACCCGGATCCCGATGACGCCGGATTACGAGCCCGACGTGTTCAACGCGGTGTTCGTCCCGCACCAGCCCGGCGCCTGGACCTTCCGCGTCGAGGGCTGGAGCGACCCGATCGCGACCTGGCGGCACGCGGTGGAGGCGAAACTCGCCGTCGGGCAGAGCGCCGCCGATCTCGCGAACGACCTGGAACTCGGGGCGCGGCTGTTCGAGCGGGCGGCGCAGGCGGTGCCGAAGAAACAGTTCGAGCGGCTGCGCGCGGCCGCCGCGGCGTTGCGTAGCGACGACCAGCTGCCCGCCCGGGTGGCGCCCGCGTTCACCGAGGAGATCGCCGCGATCCTGCGCGCGAACCCGTTGCGCGACATGGTGACTCGCGGGCCGCAGTACACCGTGCAGGTGGATCGGCAACGGGCACTCTACGGTTCCTGGTACGAGTTCTTCCCTCGTTCCACCGGCGGCCGGGACGCCGCGGGCAACCCCGTGCACGGGACCTTCGCGACCGCGGCCAAGGAACTGCCGCGCATCGCCGCCATGGGCTTCGATGTGGTGTATCTGCCGCCGATCCACCCGATCGGCGAGGTTAATCGCAAGGGGCGCAACAACTCTCTGGTCGCCGAGCCCGGGGACGTGGGGTCGCCCTGGGCGATCGGCTCCGCGGCGGGCGGGCACGACGCCATCCACCCGGACCTGGGCACCGAAGCCGACTTCGCCGAATTCGTCGCCGCCGCACAGCAATCGGGCCTGGAAGTCGCTCTGGACCTGGCCCTGCAATGCGCACCCGACCACCCCTGGGTCGCCGCGCATCCGGAGTGGTTCACCACCCTGCCCGACGGCACCATCGCCTACGCGGAGAACCCGCCCAAGAAGTATCAGGACATCTACCCCGTCAACTTCGACAACGACCCCGACGGCCTCTACGCCGAGGTGCTGCGCGTCGTACGGCACTGGATCGCCATGGGCGTCAAGATCTTTCGGGTCGACAACCCGCACACCAAACCGGCCGATTTCTGGGAATGGCTGATCGCCCGGGTGCGGCGCAGTCACCCCGACGTGCTGTTCCTGTCGGAGGCGTTCACCCGGCCCGCCCGCCTCTACGGCCTGGCCCGGCGCGGATTCACCCAGTCCTACACGTATTTCACCTGGCGGGTGCACAAAGGGGAACTCACCGAGTTCGGTTACGAGCTCGCCGCCAAAGCCGACGAGGCCAGACCGAACCTGTTCGTCAATACCCCGGACATCCTGCACGAGAGCCTGCAGCACGGCGGTCCCGGCATGTTCGCCATTCGCGCCACCCTCGCGGCTACCCTGGCCCCCACCTGGGGCGTCTACTCCGGCTTCGAACTCTTCGAACACCAGGCTGTGCGTCCCGGCAGCGAGGAATACCTCGACTCGGAGAAGTACGAACTGCGGCCCCGTCCGTTCGCCGAAGCGCTGGCGCGCGGAGAATCCTTGGAGCCGTGGATCACCCGGCTCAACGAGATCCGCCGCAACCATCCGGCTCTGCAACAGCTGCGCTGCATCCACTTCCATCAGATCGACAACGACGCCCTCATCGCGTACTCCAAGATCGACCCGAGCAGCGGTGACGCGATTCTGGTGGTGATCAACCTGAATCCCTATGGGGCGGAACAGGGTTTCCTGTCACTGGACCTGCCCGCCATCGGTCGCGAATGGCACGACCACCCGGTGGTGACCGACGAGATCACCGGCGAGGAATACCACTGGGCACAAAACAATTACATTCGCCTCGACCCCTCGAAAGCGGTGGCTCACATCATCACGCTGCCGCCGGTACCGCACCGGGCCCGCACGGAACTGGCCTACCGCAGGACTTTCCGATGAGGATCGCACGATGACCACCAGTCGCCGCGACCTGATGCTGCTCGCGGCGGGCACTCACCCCGATCCACACACCGTGCTCGGCGCGCATCCGCATCCCGGCGGCACCATCGTGCGCACGCTGCGGCCGCATGCGGAGACGGTCGCCGTGCGGGTGGGCGGGACCGACCATCCCCTGAAGTCGCTGGGGCACGGCGTCTTCGCCGCGGTACTGCCCTATCCGGAGTTACAGGACTACCGGATCCTGGCCACCTACCCGGGCGGACCCGCGATCCTGGGCGCCGACGGGTATCACTTCCTGCCCACCGTGGGCGAACTCGACCTGCATTTGATCGGCGAGGGTCGCCACGAACGGTTGTGGGACGTGCTCGGCGCGCATCCCCGCCGCTACACCACACTCGACGGCGAGGTGACCGGCACCTCGTTCGCGGTGTGGGCGCCGAATGCCCGGGGCGTCACCGTGTTCGGTGATTTCGACAGCTGGGGCGGCCAGACCGCGCCGATGCGCGCGCTCGGGTCCTCCGGAATCTGGGAGGTCTTCATCCCGGACGTCGAGGTCGGCACGAAATACAAATACCGGATCCACTGCGCGGACGGGCGCACCGTCGATCACGCCGACCCGATGGCTTTCGCCACCGAGCTGCCGCCCGCCACTGCCTCCGTGGTCACAGCATCCGATTTCCGCTGGCACGACCAGGATTGGCTGCGCCGCCGCGCCGCGGCCGACCCCACGCACGCGCCGATGAGCGTGTACGAAGTGCACCTGGGTTCCTGGCGGCCGGGCCTGAACTATCGCGAAATCGCCGATCAGCTGGCCGAATACGTGCGCGAGGCCGGGTACACCCACATCGAACTACTGCCCATCGCCGAACACCCCTTCGGCGGGTCCTGGGGTTACCAGGTCACTTCCTATTACGCCCCCACAGCGCGTTTCGGCTCCCCCGACGACTTCCGCGCCTTCGTCGACCACATGCACGCCGCGGGCATCGGCGTACTCCTGGACTGGGTACCGGCGCACTTCCCGCGCGACGAGTGGGCACTGGCGCGCTTCGACGGCACCCCGCTCTACGAGCACCCCGACCCACGCCGGGGCGAGCAACTCGACTGGGGCACCTACGTGTTCGACTTCGGCCGCAACGAAGTCCGCAACTTCCTGGTCGCCAACGCGCGCTACTGGGTCGAGGAATTCCACATCGACGGCATCCGCGTCGACGCGGTCGCCTCCATGCTGTATCTGGATTACTCACGTCCCGAAGGTGATTGGGAACCCAACGCCTACGGCGGCCGGGAAAACCTGGAGGCCGTCGACTTCCTCCAGCAGCTCAACGACACCGTGCACCGCCACCATCCGGGCGTCGTCACCATCGCCGAGGAATCCACCACCTGGCCCGGCGTCACCCGCGGCACCGACGTCGGCGGTCTCGGCTTCACCATGAAATGGAATATGGGCTGGATGCACGACACGCTCGGCTATCTGGGCCGAGACCCCATCCACCGTAGCTGGCACCACAACGAACTCACCTTCTCGCTGACCTACGCCTGGAGCGAGAACTACGTCCTCCCGATCAGCCACGACGAGGTCGTGCACGGCAAAGGCACGCTGTGGACCCGCATGCCCGGCGACGACTTCGCCAAAGCCGCCGGCGTGCGTGCGCTGCTCGCCTACATGTGGGCCCACCCCGGTAAGCAACTGCTGTTCATGGGTCAGGACTTCGGCCAGTTCCGGGAGTGGTCGCACGACCGCGGTTTGGACTGGCAGGAGCTGGAAAACCCGCTCCACCAAGGCATTACGACAGCCGTCCGAGCCTTGAACCGGGTCTACCGCGCACACCCGGCACTGTGGACCCAGGACACCACCCCCGGCGGCTACTCCTGGATCGAAGCCGACGACCGTGACCGCAATGTCTTCGCTTTCCTCCGGCACGGCTCCGACGGCTCGATGGTCGCCTGCGTCTACAACTTCTCCGGTGCGGAGCATGCCGACTACCGGGTCGGCCTGCCCAGCGCGGGCGAATGGACCGAGGTCCTCAATACCGACGCCGTCGAATACGGCGGCTCCGGCATCGGCAACCTCGGCGCGGTCCAGGCAGCCGATATCCCCTGGCACGGCCGCCCGTACTCGGCCACCGTCACCCTCGCACCCAACAGTGCTGTCTGGCTTGCCGATCCGTCCGCCTGACCCCGCGCGGGCAAGGAAATCGCCGAGGCCGTCGGTACTGTGGCGATCATGCTCGTGTGGATCAACGGCCCCTTCGGCGGCGGCAAGACCCAGACCGCATTCGAACTACACCGCCGCCTGCCCGGCAGCGTCGTCTGCGATCCGGAAATGGTGGGCTTCGGCCTGCACCGCACGATGCCGAGAAAACTGCGTACCGACTTCCAAGATCTACCGGCTTGGCGTCAAGGCGTGTTCGAGGTCCTCGACCTAGTACTGCGGGAACACGAGGGCGTAGTCATCGCACCCATGACCGTGGTGAACCGGACCTACTTCGCCGAAACAGTCGGCCGCCTCCGCGAAACCGGCCATGATGTGCGGCATTTCGCTCTGCTGGCCAACCGCGAAACAGTCCTGAACCGCCTGCGCGGGCGCGGGCTCTACGGATTGCGCTACGACCGATTCGCCGTCGAGCGCGTCGACCGCTGCCTGGACGCGCTGCGGCACGCCGATTTCGCCGAGCACATCGAAACCGACCACATCGACGTGGCGGCGGTAGCCGACCACATCGCGCGATCCACCGGTCTGACCCTGACCGCCAACACCGACGGCCCCCTCCGCGGCCGCCTGCGCCGCGCTGCGGTCAGCGTCAAACACATGCGGTTCTAGCCGCGAGGCCCGCGACAACGTACTTAGTACAGTGCGGCGGCGAGCTTACGACGAGCCGCGACCACGAAAGGCTCGGCCTGATCGAACAACTCGAAGAGTTCAAGCAGACGGGTGCGAGCCCGGGTGCGGTCGTCACCGGAAGTGCGCTTGATCAGAGCGATCAGACGGTCGAAAGACGCTTCCGGGCGCTGGTTCAGCATCTCGACGTCGGCGGCGTCCAGCGCGGCGTCGACATTCGCGGGGTCCGCGTCGGAATCGGCGATGACGGAATCCGGAATGGACTGAGCGCGGGCCAGGAACCGAAGCTGACGCAACGCGGCTTTGGCCTCCTCATTGGCCGGCTCCGCCGCGATGATCGCCTCGTAGGCGGCCTCGGCCGCGGCCAGGTCGCCGCGCTCCAGGGCTTCCTCGGCGGCGGTGAAGCGCGGATCCTCGGGCTCGGGCTGCGGCTCCTCGCTCGCACCGGGCAGCTTGCCCGCGACCGCGTCGACGACCGCGTTCAACCACTGCCGCACCTGCGGCTCCGGCTGCGCGCCTTCGAAGTCGGCGAGCGGACGACCGCCGGCGATCGCGACGACGGTCGGGATGCCCTGCACCTGCAGTGCCTGGGCGATACGCATATTGGTTTCCGCCTCGACGGTGGCCAGCGCCCACGCGCCACCGTCCTCGACCACCAGGCGCTCCAGCGTGCGGACCAGTTCGACGCTGCCCGGACTGCGCTGGGAGTACAACGCGACCACCACCGGCACCTCAGTGGACCGGCGCAGCACCTTCGTCTCGAAATCCGCCTCGCCGACCGCGTAATCGCCGCCGGGCGCTCCGCCCGCCCCGGCGGCCGGGGGCGGCTGCTTCAAACTCGACAGATCCACCGCACCGGACATAGCGGCGGCGACGGCGGGCGAAGGACGGCGTGGGGCAGGTCGATTCACGGTTTCCAGTTTGTCACGAGGAGACGGCGGAGGCTTGCCCGGCTACCGGGCTCGGCGCGCTCAGCTCACCCAGCTGACCGGTGCGCTGCGCCCAGACCTCGAAGATCACGGTGAACAGCGGCGGAATGCTCGACGCCAGCGCCAGCACGGTGGTCTTCCAATTCCAGTTCAGCTCGCGCGCGGCCAGCAGCGCGGTCACCAGGAACAGCATGAAGATGATGCCGTGCACCGGACCGAAGATCTTCACACCGATCTCGTTCCCGGGATCGGGCAGGCCCAGCCAGCTGTACTTGAACGCCATACCCGTCAGCAGACCGATCCAGGAGATCGCTTCCAGCACGGCGATGAACCGGAAGCGCTTCGCGACCGTGCTCAGGTCGAAGAAATTGCCCATGGCCAACATTGTGCCGTATGCACTACGACAAGTCGTAGTTGGCCGCGTCACATCTCGGCCGGGCTAGACCTTGATGATGAGGGCGTCGCCCTGACCGCCGCCACCGCAGAGGGCAGCCGCGCCCACACCGCCCCCGCGACGCTTCAACTCCAGCGCCAGGTGCAGCACGATGCGCGCGCCGGACATGCCGAGCGGGTGACCGATGGCGATGGCGCCGCCGTTGACGTTCACCTTCTCCGGATCGATGCCCAGCTTGCGGGTCGAGGCGATGCCGACCGCCGCGAAAGCCTCGTTGATCTCCACCAGGTCCAAGTCGGCGGGGGAAATACCCTCCCGCGCACAGGCTTTGGCGATAGCGTTGGCCGGCTGATCCTGCAGGCTCGAATCCGGCCCGGCGACCACGCCCGCCTTGCCGATCTCGGCGATCCAGGTCAAGCCGAGCGACTCGGCCTTCTCCTTGCTCATCACGACCACCGCGGCCGCGCCGTCGGAGATCTGCGAGGCGGTGCCGGCGGTGATGGTGCCGTCCTTGCGGAACGCCGGCCGCAACTTGGCCAGCGATTCGACGGTGGTGTCGGCGCGGATGCCCTCATCGGTGGTCACCATGATCGGGTCACCCTTGCGCTGCGGCACCGCGACGGGGACCACCTCGTCGTCGAAGACGCCGTTCTTCCAGGCCGCCGCCGCGCGCTGGTGCGACGCGGCCGCGAACGCGTCCTGCTCCGCGCGGCTCACCGTGTCGGTGTCGTTGCGGGTCTCGGTGAGCGCGCCCATCGCCTGATCGGTGAAGATGTCGTGCAGGCCGTCGAAAGCCATGTGGTCACGCAGGGCGACGTCGCCGTACTTGAAGCCCTCGCGGGATTTCTCCAGCAGATGCGGGGCCTGGGTCATCGACTCCTGACCGCCCGCGACCACGATCTCGTACTCACCGGCGCGAATCAGCTGATCCGCCAGGGCGATCGCGTTGATGCCGGACAGGCACACCTTGTTCAGCGTCAGCGCCGGCACATCCATCGGGATGCCCGCGGCCACCGCGGCCTGCCGCGCCGGAATCTGGCCCGCTCCCGCGGTCAGCACCTGACCCATGATCACGTAGTCGACCTGCTCGGGCGCCACGCCGCCCTTCGCCAGCGCCGCCTTGATGGCGAAACCGCCGAGATCGGACCCGCTGAAGCCCTTGAGGCCGCCGAGCAGCCGGCCGACCGGGGTACGAGCACCGGAGACGATGACGGTTGTGGTCACGACGAGACCTCGCTGTTCTGTGCTTTCTTAGGGAACTACTCCACGGTAACTGGTACGACTACCCCACCGGCAGCCAGGGCAAGCTACGTTCGAGGAGTGAGCACAGCTTCGAATCAGCGGGGTTTCATCCCGGGGGACTACGTCATCGCCATCGATCACGTCGGTATCGCCGTACCGGACCTGGACGCCGCCATCACCTGGTACGCCGAGAACCTCGGCATGATCGAGACACATCGCGAGGTCAACGAGTCGCAGGGCGTGCACGAAGCCATGCTTTCGCTGCCCGGCGCCGCCGACAACGCGACTGCCATCCAGTTGCTGGCACCGCTCAACGCGGAGTCGACCATTGCCAAGTTCATCGATCGCAGCGGACCGGGTCTGCAACAACTGGCCTACCGAGTGACCGATATCGAGGCCGTCTCTACCTATTTACGTGATCGAGGTCTGCGTTTGCTGTACGACGCCCCCCGGCACGGAACAGCCGATTCCCGCATCAATTTCATCCACCCCAAGGATGCTGGCGGTGTGCTGATCGAGTTGGTCGAGCCGAACCCGAATCTTACTCACTAGTACCAAGATCGGAGCGGGAAACTTCTTCGGAATCACATTCGCGGTCGAGTCACCATGACCTTCGATGAGGCTGTAGTTTGTGTGCCATGTCGTCACCTGAGTCCGATCGCAATCGCTTCGTTGCACTGCCCTTCACCGTTGTGCGCAAGGGTTATGCGCAAGACGAGGTACGCAACTACTTCGACCGCTTCGACGCTGAACTAAGGGTCACCGCTACCGACCGGGATGCCGCCGCGGCGCAGGCCCGGAACCTCGCGAGCCAGCTGGAAGACGCGCGGGACGAGATCGACGAACTCCGGAAGGAGGTCGATCGGCTCTCCGTTCCGCCGACCACGGCGGAAGGCATGTCCGACCGCATTTCGCGCATGCTGCGCCTGGCTTCCGACGAAGCTTCCGAGGTCCGCGCCCTGGCGCAGGCCGAGGCTGCCGAGATGGTCTCGATCGCCGAGCAGCAGGCGACCGAGATGCGGGGCAAGTACGAGTCCCTGCTCGCGGAGACGAAGGAGAAGCGCGAGGCGCTCGAGATCGAGTTCGAGCAGACCCTCGCGAACGCGCGTACCGAGTCCGCCAAGATCATCGAGGCCGCGCAGGCCGAGGCCGACCGTATCGGCAAGGAAGCCGACGCCAAGCGCAAGGCGACCCAGCAGGACTTCGAAGTCACCATGGCCGAGCGTCGCACCAAGCTCACCCGCGCCATGGAGGAGCTGGAGGCCACCAGCCGCGCCGAGGCCGCGCAGCGGATCAAGGACGCGACCGACGAGGCCAACCGTCTCATCACCTCCGCCACCCAGACCTCCGAGCGCAAGATCGCCCACGCCAAGGAACTGGCCGAGGAGATGCGCGTGCTGCGCGGCCGGGTGCTCGCCCAGCTGCTCGGCATTCGCGGCCAGCTCGACTCGGTGCCGGCCATGCTCGCGGCGGTCAACCGGGAAAGCGAACTGCTGGACGGCGTTCCGGATCAGCGCAAGTCGATCGGCGGCGGCAACAAGCAGGTCTCCGGTTCGCGCACCAAGGCCATCCCCGAGGTCGCGTCCGACGATGAGGACATCGACGCCGACGAGCGTGAGAACGCCGACATCGCCTGACATCAGAACCGCACAGGCGACGACGCAGGTGGGCGATGACATCGGACTGCGGCCGCTGAAGCCGTAGTCCCGCACTATGATTCGATCGAAGGCCGCTCCCGCGAGGGGGCGGCCTTCCTGGTTTCCACCGGTTAGGCAGTGACCGTTCTACTGTCACATCCGTCCCGAAACCGACCCGGGTGTATGTGACGGATGTGGCCTACGGTATATCTAGAGACCAGAAGGCCCTTGCTCGTTCGATTGATGCGCCTGATGGCAAACCCGCCGCACGTTGACGATCAGGACCACCGTCTCGTGATGCGGCGGGTTTGGCGCCCATTCCAGCAGCCGCGGTGCCAGTGCCTGCGATCCTCTTCCCCGCCATAGGTGGGCCAAGCCACGATATGGGCTACGCCGGGGACGATTTCATGATCGCAACCGGGACAGCGGTAGGTCTTGGTAGCGCGGCTGCCGGGAATGGTGCGCACCACATAGGAGTCGCCGTCGGGCCCCTCCACCGACCGGCCGAGCTCGAATCCCGCCGGGAACCCTTCGCCCAGCGCGTCACTGCCGGACTTGGTGTGCCGGGTGTGTGCGCGTGGTTTCCGACGAGGCATAGGGAAAGCCTAGAACAGCCGGAATTCGCTGCTCTCCGTGCCACGCAGGGCGTTGTAATCAAGGGTCAGGCAGCGGATTCCACGGTCCTCGGCGAGGGTCTTGGCCTGCGGCTTGATCTGCTGGGCCGCGAACACCCCGGCGACCGGCGCCAGCAGCGGATCGCGATTGAGCAATTCCAGGTAGCGGGTCAGCTGCTCGACGCCGTCGATCTCGCCGCGGCGCTTGATCTCCACGGCGACAGTCGCTCCGTCGGCGTTGCGGCACAGAATGTCCACCGGGCCGATGGCTGTCATGTACTCCCGGCGAATCAGGGAGTACCCCGGCCCCAGCGTCTCGATGTGCTCGGCCAGCAACTCCTGAAGATGCGCTTCCACACCATCTTTCACCAAACCCGGATCGATGCCGAGTTCATGCGCGGAATCGTGCTCGATGTCCTCGATGGTGATCCGCAGTTCCTCGCCGGCCTTGTTGGTCACCACCCACAGCGCTTTCGCACCCTCGGGGGCGTCCGCATCGCGCTGCTCCAGCCAGCACGGCGGGCTCATCCAGTTCAGCGGCTTGTACGAGCCGCCGTCGGAATGCACCAGCACGGAGCCGTCGTTCTTGATCAGCAACAGCCGCTTGGCCATCGGCAGGTGGGCGGTAAGCCGACCGACGTAATCAACCTGGCAACGAGCAATCACAAGGCGCACCGGTCGAGTTTAGGCCCTTGCCGCGAGTCCCCTCGACGCACCCGGCGGACGTCGCGGTGCCGCCCGAAAACCCCTGGCAGGCGATATACCCGCCGGATTACGCTGCCTCGATGACCACTGGACGAGGATCCCTGTTCTGCGGCACCGAGCTCGCCGCCCGCATCGAAAGCGCCGAAACCGACCTGATCAGCACGGGCAGCGGCGCGGCCGCGGATCGGCTGGGTGCCGCCGCCGGATTCACGATCCCCCTCGCGGGCGGCGTCGCCTGCTTCGCGGAGCCGGGCTCACCCCTCAACAAGGTCGCGGGCCTCGGCTTCGCCGGCACACCGAGCGCAGAAGATCTCGACCGAATCGAAAAGCACTATGCGGCAAAGGGTTCGCCGACCCAGATCGAACTCGCGCACCTCGCCGACCCCGCCCTCGCGGCGCTGCTCACCCAGCGTGGATATCAGCTCGTCAACTTCGAGAACGTCCTGGGCCTGCCCCTACCCGGCCCCACCGATTCGACCACCGCACCCGAAATCCAGGTGCGCCCCAGCGACGACACCGAATTCGACCGCTGGCTCGATGTGGTGGCCGACGGCTTCGCGCACCCTGACACCCAGGGCGTCGCCTCGCACGAGGAGTTCCCGCGCGAGATCATCGCCGGCGCCATGCGCGACCTCACCGCCGCAGCGGGCGTCCAGCGCTACGTAGCGATCCGAGACGGTCAGATAGCAGGCGGCGCGAGCCTGCGCCGCACCGACGGCGTCGCACAGCTCACCGGAGCGGCGACCCTCCCAGCCCATCGCCGCCGCGGCATCCAATCCGCCTTGCTCTCAGCTCGTCTCGCCGTAGCCGCCACAGCGGGCTGCGACCTCGCCGTCATCACCACCCAGCCCGGCTCCAAGTCGCAGCAGAACGCCCAACGCCGCGGCTTCGACCTGCTCTACACCCGCGCCATTCTGGTGAAGGACTAGACAGCGACGACTTCGAGCAATTCGTCGAGCCCCACAAAATCATCGGGATTGCGGGTATAGAGACGCGCTGAATGCGCGTGCGCCGTCGCGGCGATGATGAGGTCCATGGTCCGCGCCCGGGGTTGCCGACCGGCCCGGACTACCGCCGCGGCGAGCAGGCCGTAGCTTGCCGCTACCGCATCATCGACTGGCAGAGCGTCGAACCGGCGTTGTAGTACAGCCAAACGCCTGAGCCGTTCCGCGCGAGCAGCCTCGGACTTCGCAACGAGAATGCCGAAATGAAGTTCGGGTATGGTGGCGGCGCTGACGGTCAACAGGCCCGGTATCGGTGTGATGCCTTCGGCCAGAATCACACTCGAGTCGAGTACCGCGCGGCCTTCCTCGGCTACGTCTGCTATGGATCACGCAGACTCTGGTCGATGAGGTCGCGGTCGGCGGTCCAGTCGGGATCGGGTTTGCCGGACCATAGGTCAGCGACTTCGTCGAAACGCCGCCAGGTCTTGGGTGCTACCGGAACGAGCCGCGCACTGGGCCGACCGGCGACTGTGATCGTCACTTCCTCGCCAGCCTCTGCCCGGCGGACCAGTTCAGAAGCCTGCTGACGCAGTTCACGAAGGCCGAAGGTGTTCATGAATACACTGTCGCACTTGTGCTAGCTCGCAGGAGCCTTGCCCAGCAATCGACTGTGTACCGATGTGCGTGCGGCGAACGCAAAAAGGCCCCCAACCGTTT